>JAQCHP010000119.1 GCA_027619595.1 Planctomycetota bacterium | reverse complement strand
TTACACTGCCGCCTGGTTCGTCGCTGGATGCCTCCAATAAGATATCCGAAATCATCGATGCGAAGTTCCTTAGCACGCAGAAGTCCAGCACAAATCCCCAGGGCGAGATTCTGCATTTTGTTCGCCGCACCGGCCGCGCTGAAATGGACGAGCACGCGAATCCGGTCAATGTAGGTGAGTATCTCCTGAACATGAACCCCGATTCCGACCGCCACCGGGAAGAAGTCATCTCGCGATTGCTGAGTGAATTACGCGAGGAAGTACCTGGCGTCGATATCGAAGTCGAACAGCCGCTGGCTCATCTGATCAGCCATATGGTTTCGGGCGTCTACGCACAGATCGCGGTTAAGATCTATGGCGACGACTTGGACACCCTGCAACAGCTTGCCGAGCGAGTCAGGGGAACGATGCAAGCCGTACCGGGCGTCACCCCGCCGGTCGTCGAGCCGATCCGCCAAACAGAAGAACTCCACATTCGACTCCGTTCGGATGATCTGGCCTTCCACGGTGTCACCAGGGCCTACGTCGCACGGATCCTGCAAACGGCCTTACAAGGTGAAGTCGTTTCACAGGTTCTGGAGGGTCAGCGGCGGTTTGACCTGCTCGTTCGACTCGAAGAGACATATCGTACTGACTATGCCAACCTCGGCCGTCTACGAATCGACCTGCCCAATGACCGTGGCCAGATCGAACTGCGTGAATTGGCAGATATCGGCGAAGGAATGGGACCGAACGCAGTTAACCGCGAGAACGCTCGACGACGCATCGTTATCCGCTGTAATACGCAAAGCCGCGATCTGGCGAGTGCTGTCGCGGAGATCGAGCAGCGCGTGCAAACCCAGATTGTCCTGCCACCAAGTTATTTCTTGGAATATGGAGGCCAATTCGAGAGTCAGCAGCGTGCGTCACGCCTGATTTTCATTTTGGCAGGCGTCTCGGTCGTCGGCATGTTCGTCGTGCTGATGATCTTGTTTCCATCCGTGAAGATTGTACTGCAGATCTTGAACGCACTTCCGACCGCGTTCATTGGTGGTGTACTGGCACTGGTGATAACTCAACAGGATTTAACCGTGGCCAGCCTCGTCGGTTTTATCTCGCTGGGTGGCATCGCAGTCCGTAACGGAATTCTACTGGTAACGCACTACATCCACTTGATGAAAGAAGAGAACGAAGAATTCACGTCAGAGATGGTTTTGCGGGGGAGTCTCGAACGGCTGGCCCCGGTGCTGATGACCGCGTTGACGGCTGGTATTGGGCTAGTCCCTCTGGTCCTGGGTGGACAAGAGCCCGGACGTGAGATTCTGTACCCGGTCGCCACCGTGATTCTCGGCGGCCTGGTTACATCGACTTTTTGCGAATTCCTGATCCACCCC
Organism: Planctomycetota bacterium; assembly: GCA_027619595.1. Taxonomy (GTDB): domain Bacteria; phylum Planctomycetota; class Planctomycetia; order Pirellulales; family Pirellulaceae; genus JAQCHP01. The sequence goes on along the minus strand of JAQCHP010000119.1, from coordinate 13,238 downwards.
GGCCTGTTTTGGAGATTCAGCGGCAAGGACGCGGCGAAGGTCGCTCGCCTGCATGAACTCGAAGGCGACTCGGAACAACTCTTTCCCTGAATCTAAACCTGGTCCAAAGCTCATTTAATGTTACGGATACAAGCACGACTCGCAAGCGAGTGTCTGCGTCGAATCCGACCGTGCTCCGTCGATCGGCGTGATAAGAATGCGCGACGGGCACGTAATACAGATCAACACTTCGCAGACTCGGCACGCATTCGGATCGTTAGGAAATATTGAGTCTCCGCCAGACGACGCCGCATGCGGATCGAATTCGTTCACTCGCTCGCGCGTCGTGCTAGTGTGGACGCGCTAACACTTTCCCGTGCGACCTGAGCGCATGGATACAAGCACGACTCGCAAGCGAGTGTCTGCGTCGAATCCGACCGTGCTCCGTCGATCGGCGTGATAAGAAATTCGCGACGGGCACGTCATACGGATCAACGCATCGCAGACCCGGCACGCATTCGGATCGTTGGGAAATATTGGGGGTGTCAGCAGCGACAGGGAATCGTCGTAAGTCCTTACCTGTCATCGTTAGTCCAGCATGGACAGAAGAAATAATGGGCCAGAGAGGAGTCGAACCTCCACGAGCGTAAGCTCACTAGAACCTGAATCTAGCGCGTCTGCCAATTCCGCCACTAGCCCATCAACGTAACCGCACAACAGTCTAAATTGCGGATCGTTGCGAGTCAAAGGGGGTGACAACCAGGGTCAATGGCAACGCAAATTGTCGCCATGAGGGAAATTATCAACTGCTCAGCTACGGCGGCAGGCCCGGTGGGAACGTCGCTAGCCACTCTGGCCAGCAGCCGGCATTTTTAGCTGTTTTTGAATCTCCTCTGCCAGACGCTCACCACGCACGTGAATTCCCGCCACCTTTCCGTCTTTGCCCACGAGGACAAAAAACGGGATCGCGTCAACTCCACATCGTACCGCGTTGGGATTTCCGAAGCCCATCGCGGATGGGTCGCCGCCCACGACCGTCTTCCAAGGGAGCGGTTTTTGTTGCAAATACGCGTCCACATCTTGCAGACTCTCGTCCAGGTTTACCCCCACGACTTCAAATCCCTGGTCGTGAAATCGGTCGTAGTTCTTGCGAATATTCGGAATTTCCTTCAAGCACGGCCCACACCATGTCGCCCAAAAATCGATGAGTACGACCTTGCCGGCGTACGCTTGCCATTCAAACGGCATGCCGTTAAGTAAAGCACCATCGATCGACAACGACTGACCCAAGAGTCCCAATCTCCGTTGGGCAAATTTGACCGTTTCGGCAGCAGAACTGGCCAGTTTTTCGTCCTTCACTCGAGAGAAACTCTGGCCGATCTGATCATAAATGGCTTTCGCTTCGGTCACGTTCCCTAAGAATTCCACACTTTGAGTCGCACTGGCCACGGCCGACAGCGCTTCTTTATTGCGTTGTAGGGGATTTTGCAGAATCTCGAATACCGCCTTGCGGACCAATTCTGCATTCGCTGGTGTATTCGTGCGTTCCAACTCCCTTGCCATCCGCTGCAGGCCGACAAGTGGCAGCATCTGCTCCAGTTGCGCATAGCGTTCTTCAATTCCCTCAGCAACTTTTCCCTGGCCCACCGAGTCGCCCAATCGCTTCATGACCTCCACAGATGAGGAAGAATGTCCTAACTGCTCAAGTACTATGGCTGCTTGCCCCACTGCGGTGAATGCGTCATCGGACAATTGAGTCACGCGGGGCAAGAGATCCGCAACGCGTTCCACGATGGGTTCAATTTCTTGCGTCTCATTCCCCGCCAAGAGATCGATGTCAAATAAGAGCAATGCCTGTCGGGCAAAATTCGACTGCTCGTTCTCGGTGTCAATAAGTGTCTGACATTCGCGTCGGAACAGATCTTCACTACCGGCTGGGCCGACTACTGCCAAAGCGCGAAGCGAATCGATGCGAGATTGCTGCGATTCTTGTCGAACGGCAGCATCGACGTCGGTCAGTTTTGACAGACTTTCCGCGACGACCAAACGGGACGCCATCATGTACGCGATACTTTGGCCCATCTCTTCTGCCGTCTGCCCGGCTGGGCTTTCGGTCGCCATTCGTCTCATAAACTCGATTTGCCCCTGCAAATTGTCCGCCGACGGAACGGGATAAGGATTGTCGGGATTGGCAGCCATTGCTCGAATTTGGTCGATTACATTCCCAGGCTGGCTGTCGTCGGCCTTAGTAGCCGCGTTGCCCGATGGCGAACCGGATTGACCGACGGGACTGGCAGCGTCCGATGCGTTAGTAGATGTCGGCGGCGATTGAGCGGATGGCCCACAACCCGAAAGCAAAATACCGACAGAACAGATGCTAGCGGCGATTTGCCACCTGGAACGACCGTAAAAGATCATCGAACGTCTCCTCGAGGGTGCGTTTTTTGGACAGTAGGAATCCTACAATACGATTTTGGGCAAGTTCTGACAAATGCAAATCGGTGGCTTTAGAATGTTGGCTTTTCGCCCAGGATTATTTTTGATCGATGGGGATCACACCGTCCCAGTGGGTAGGTGGGGTGCGATTGTACTTCGCGATGAATACGGTTAGAAAATCTTTAACGCGATCATCTGCGGGCACGCGATGCATCAACTCATACGCCTGCTCCCAATCTTTGGCCAGAAAGGCGTCCAAGGCCTGTTCGTAGAGCCGCAAATGTTCATCACTTAATTGAGGAAATTGTTCGAAGGGTGGCAACAGCTCACCGATTTCGATGGCTCGGTCCATCCCGTAAGGACGTACGACTGCGAGTCGGCGAACACGGGCCTCAGTCGCTGGAATTTCCTGGTGTACAAATTGCAACGTATTGTGATCGATGAGGATGGGGGCCCGCAGGATCTTCGTCATTCCTTCGAGTCTTGCGGCGAGATTGACCACGGGACCGAATACGGTCACTTTCACTTGATCATGCGTGCCGATCTTACCGGCCACCGCTCGGCCACTGGCGATCCCGATTCCTACGCGAAAATTATGCAAGGGATGAGCACTATCGCGGGAGGCGGCAGCGAACTCGGAACGGATCGATAGTGCCGCTCGGCAGGCCCTGCGCACGCGGTCGGGTTGAGCGATTGGCCAGCCCCAAAATCCCATGGCGGCATCTCCTTGGAAGTCGCCCACGACCCCCCCTTCGCGCAAGATATTACGCGTCAAGACCCCTAGTGCGTCGCTTACTCGCTGGAGCAGGCCCATTAGGTTATCGGACGATTGTTCCGCCGTGCGCGAAAATCCGCGTAAATCGCAAAACAAGACAACGACATCTGTTTCGCGCGGAGCCAGGACTTGTTCGTGGTCTTTCTCCTCCAACGCAGCGACCACGGGCGGCGAAAAAAACGGTCGCAAGCCAGCCCGACCCTGTTCAAGAACTCGCAATTCCCGCAGTCGTGCGACTGTCGAAGAGACCAGTTCCGCGAATTTGATTTCATCTCGCAAGTCATGCACGGACGTCGACGGCGACGATTCTGTATCGATCGGTGTACTTTCGCCCCCCGTAACATACAGGCACCAACCGAAGCTCGATTTGCTGAGCAATGGAGTACAAAAAGCCCACTCGGCTTGGCCACGCTGTGTGAAGCCAGAATCAATGCTCGCCCCTTCGTCACACCAGACGTGTGCAACACTTTTCGATTGCTCAATCGCCGAACGGATAAGCCGAGCACTCGGTTCAAACTCACCCTGACCAGTCGATCTTCGGTCCCAATGCAATACCCGAAGAGATCCAGCACGCTCCTGCACAACCACCGCCACGGAGGATGCTTGGCGTATTCCGGCAAATAGAACGGATGACAAGTGTGCACAGAGCTCTTCGTCGCTAGCGGCACCAGCGACCAAGTCAGGCAATCGATTGAGAACATCGATGCGTTGGTTGGCATCTCGGTACCGCCATTGGCGGAGGTATTCACCCGAAAAAGTCTGCTCATCGGCCAGTGCCCGCACGTCCGTGCCGACGCGCACGTCCTGTTCGACAAGTGAGAAGACGGTGTCGCCGATGACAAAGTGTTCACCGGGTGCAACCTCAAAGGCATTTGCACGGACCCCCCGCCAAAAGACAGGATTGCGAGATTCAGGAACCACGGTCACGTGAAGCACGGCGCCGTCCCAAGAGCATTCCACATGACGGCGCGAGATATGGGTATCCCAGGGAGCAGACCAGACTCCAGCGTCACGACCCACCGAGAACGCGTGGTCCTCGGGGACACGACGCTTCCAGCGGTGACGGCGGTCAGCACCTTGTGCAATCAGGTGCGGCATGGCGCTACTGATCGAACCATTTCTTCAGTTGATGCCAAGTGGTTTGTCGCCCGGCCTTGGCAATGGACGTAGTGAGTGGAATCTCTTTGGGGCAAACCGCGACGCAATTTTGGGCGTTACCACAGATCTGAATTCCCCCTTCTTGAGTCAGCGCGTCGAGCCGCTTACCGGCGTTGTAGGTTCCCGTGGGGTGGCTATTGAACAGAACGGCCTGACTGATCGCGTGGGCACCGACAAAAGCGGAATCGTAGGTCTGGTCCTGGCGTGCTTGGAAGTCGGCATCGGACTCACCGGGATCACGAGTTAGTTCTACTTTGGTATATTGCGGGCACGCCTCTAGGCAGCAGCCGCAACTCATGCACTGACTGAGCGGATACGCAACCTCCTGGTCCTCCGGCGATTGGCGAGGCCCAGGTCCCGCGTCGTAATATCCGTCGACATCGATCCACGCTCTTACCTTTTCCAAAGCCCGGAACATACGTTGGCGTTCCACGACCAAGTCGCGTACGACGGGAAATTTTCCCATCGGTCGCAGTTCAATACCTTCGGGCTCATCCACCAGCAGCCGATCAACGAGCGCTGTGCAAGCTTGGCGCACTTTTCCGTTGACAAGCATGGTGCAAGAACCGCAGACTTCTTCGAGGCAACAACACTCCCATGCGACGGGCGCAACTTCATCTCCCTCGACCGATCGTGATTGGGCGGCAATCCGTTGCAGCACACTAATCACATTCATGTCATGTTCATAGGGAACTCGATGCCGCTCCCAATAGCTAGCACCTCCCGGACCATCTTGGCGCAACACGCGCACGTCAAACGTTCTGGGTGCATCTGCAGGGGATTGATGTGAAGCAGTCATGATGTCTCCAAGTCAACTACATGGACGCTACCACCGAGTCCGGTGGCGGCGTCTGGTTCTTTTTCCGTGCCCGTTCCTTCCAGACCTCTTCAATCGCTTCCGCTCCGACCAACCCATAGAGGCGCGGTCGCGGCGGGACCAGAGTCGTGTCAACTGCCTCGTAGGTCAATACGGGATCGCCGTCCGGGGAGCAAGTCGCCACCGTTGTCTTGAGCCATTGTCGGTTATTCGCTTCAAACTTATCGCACCAAGCCTCCGCTTGGCGTCGTTTTTCCGCGGGTTCGGTGGCATCAATTCCGGGCGGGGCGAAATCTGGCTTGAAATGGGCCCCCCGACATTCATCTCTTTGCAGCGCGCCGAGTAAGATCGACTTGGCGACGGGCAGCATGTCCTCGAAGGCCTTGGCGAACACCACGTTCTGATTGGTCCAATCGCCGCGGTCGACGACGGAGGCCCGGTTGGCACGCTCAGCCAGGTCGGACACAACTTGCAACGCTTCACGTAAATTATTGTTATATCGCACGACTGTCGCCGCTTTTGTCATGACATTCCCCAGGTTGAAATGCAGGTCGTAGGGGTTGTCGTGGCTTGTAGGGCGTTTAAAAATGGCATCTTGCCGCGATTTCTGTGCGGCGTGGGCATCTGAGAACAACTTGGCCGGCTGCTCGGCAGCCGCCCCGCCTGGGACGGTCCCCAACCATGACTTCACGCCCGGCGCGACAAAGAGTCCGGAAAAGATGCAACTCAGCAGCGAATTGGCACCCAGGCGGTTGGCACCGTGATATTGGTAATCACATTCACCAATCGCGTACAGACCGGGAATGTTGGTAACTTGATTCTTCGGCGAACCGGCCACCAACCTGCCATCTGCTTTTCGTTCGTAGTCGACCCACAATCCGCCCATTGAATAATGGACGGCGGGGAAAATCTTCATGGGGACATCGCGCGGGTCAACCCCTTGAAATTTTTCGTAGATCTCTAAAATCCCGCCCAGCTTACGGTCAAGTTCGCGGCGATCGATATGCGTGAGATCGAGATAGACACACTGCCGGTCAGTTTCGACACTCAATCCCTCGTGCACGCAAACATTGAAAATCTCTCGGGTCGCGATATCACGGGGGACGAGATTACCGTAGGTCGGGTAACGCTGTTCCAAAAAGTAGTATCGATCGGCTTCCGGGATTTGATTGGGATCCCGCGGGTCCTGGGGTTTGCGTGGAACCCATACGCGGCCACCTTCGCCACGGGCCGACTCACTCATTAAACGCAACTTGTCGGCACCTGGAATCGCCGTCGGATGGACTTGAATGAACTCGGCGTTCGCGTATTTCGCCCCCGCCTGAAAGCATCGGCTCGCGGCACTGCCTGTACACACCGTCGACATCGTCGATCGGCCGTAAATAAGTCCACACCCACCGGTAGCAACGATTACGGCATCGGCGGCAAAGGACCGAATTTCCATACTCATCAGGTCCTGCGCTACACAACCACGACAAACTCCTTGCTCGTCGAGAATTGGACCTAGAAAGTCCCAGTATTCGTATTTAGTGACCAAACCGTCGACTTCCCACCTGCGCACTTGTTCGTCCAAGGCGTACAGCAATTGCTGACCCGTGGTGGCCCCCGCAAAAGCGGTACGCTTGTAAAGTGTCCCGCCGAAACGTCGACGATCGATAAATCCTTCACTCGTCCGATTAAACCGCACGCCAAGCCGATCCATCAAGTCGATCACCTTGGGACCCCACAACGTCATTTCATGCACAAGCGGTTGGTGCTGCAGAAAATCGCCACCATACACGGTGTCGTCGAGGTGCTTCCATTCGTTATCGCCCAACTGCCGCGTCTGGTCATTGACAGCGTTAATGCCACCCTGAGCGCAAACGCTGTGAGATCGCTTCACGGGCACCAGGCTCATGAGGTCGACAGCCACTCCCAATTCAGCAAGCTTCATGGTGGCGGCCAATCCCGCTAACCCCCCTCCCACGACCATCACTCGCTGTTTTGCCATTGCAACACGTTCCTTGAAGCCTTCGTTGGTTTCTACCAACTTCGATGAAAGACAAATACTCTCGACGTTACCGAAAACCTAATACGTTTACACTCAATTCTCAATAAACTCTTGCCTGACAATTTTGGGCCGGATTACCGTAGTTTGGGCGGGATTACCGTGGGGCGGCACTGTTATCGACGCGGAACCGTGTCAGGCAGAACTAAGTCAGCCGTGGGACTCTCTTCAGCGGTCGGATGTTCTGCATCAGCCGTTCGATGCAAATCGCGCTTGTGTTGATCCCGCTCGAGTTCCTCGGGGGTTTTGCTCCCCTTGAGCGAATCGTAAATCTGATCTTCGATCTGGCGGGCCTTTTCCACATCAACCCGGGACATACCATTGAGTGCTCCTAGGCCGACGATCGACATCGCCACGCCAAACACGATACTCGCGTAGTTGGCTCGACGCTGAGCCGCGGGACTTACCCAAACGCCCCAGGTAATCCCCATCGTCCAGATTCCGTTGGCAAGATGAAATACGCAAGATAGAACACCGATCGCATAAAGGACTTGCACAGCTCCGCTGCGCAGCGCTTGCGCGGCGGAGGAAGCGGCGTTGTACGGCTTGAATTGTGCTCCGCCCAACGGTTCCGCGACGCTCTTCAAATACCCGTCGAAATGAAACCAACCGTGCATATGAAAAACGTGCCACATGATGAAAAAGAACGCCACCATACCGGAGGCACGCTGCAGGGAATACCGCACGTTTCCGCTCAACGGATACGAACTCACATTGGGCAAACCACCGCGAATGATGACCACGCCGAGCACAGCATGAAACAACAGCGGCAAGAAAATAAACAACCACTCCACCACCCACAGCACACTACCGAGGCTGTGGATCTGATTGACATTCCGTTGAAAGGTTGCGGGCGAGTCGAGCACGCTAGCATTCGTGAGCAAGTGCACCGTCATGTAGGCGCCAACTGGCACCAATCCCGACAGCGAATGCAACCTCCGGATGATGAACTCATTGCGGGTCATGAACGACGGACGCGGATTGACCAACGGAACCTCGCCAAAAATCTGGAGCGGCAACAGCCATCATTTTGATTGGGAGCAGGTCCGACCCCGCGCCCTAAACCGACAATTCTCTCAAGTACCCTGGGTAGTATACGAATCGCGTCGTTGATGACAAGACAAGGTAGGCAGGTTGATGAACTATCGAATGAGCTAACAGAATGGCTCGGCCACCGGCAAAATCTTACCACTGAGGTTTGGATTGACGGTCAGGCGACGCGGAAATATGTTAGGTTTGTAAAGGAGGTACCATGTCTAGCCCTATCGATTCTCCGGCGATCTTGATTACGGACGACGATCGCGCGTTTCGTGAAACGTTGCAAAGCGTATTCGCTCCACTAGGATTTCGCACGTATTTAGCTGCGGATGGCGTGCAGGCGGTCGATGTGGTGGGCACACAGGACATTCATGTCGCGTTGCTGGATCTCCAAATGCCGCGAATGAATGGGCTAGAAGCACTGTACCGAATCCACGCACAACGAGCCGCATTGCCTTGCATCTTGATTTCAGGGGCTATCGATGCACTGAAAACGCTGCCAACCGAAGCATATTCCGTCGTGTCGAAACCCGTGAGCCACAAGCGGTTGCGAGAAATCGTCTTTGCGGCGCTCCACGCTACCTATTCGTGGGGTTCCGCATGGACCCTGTCGACCCCTCCCTCGCTTCCCGATGAATGCGACTGAGTTCCAGATACCGGGTTACCAGATACCGGGTTTACCAGATACTGGGTTACCGAATACTGGTCGATTCGTGGTCGTTTAGATCGTTCTGGTCACTGTTGAGCGCACGTTTTTTAGTATCGCCGGTCCCGGGAACGACGTGTGGTCCGGGTGAGTTATCGTCGACGATACGGCGCAATTCCTGGGCGTCGATCGATTCAAATTCGATCAGCTCTTTCGCCAATGCGATTAAGGCCGATTTCCTTTGTTCCAAGATATCCCGCACCTGCTCTAGAGCCTGATGAATAATTCGATGGACTTCGCGGTCGATTTCGCGCGCGGTCTCTTCGCTGTGCGAATGAGTTACATCTTCGCGGGTTCCAGCCAAGAACGGCGAACGAGTACTTTCACGAAAGGTGACACGCCCCAATTGGCTCATGCCATAGTCCATCACCATACTCCGAGCGATTTCGGTGGCTCGTTCCAGATCGTTTTGAGCCCCAGTGGAAATATCCTGGAAGATAATTTCCTCGGCCATGGTACCGGCCAACAGCACTTGGATCCTGCTCTCAAGCTCCGTTTGTGTCATGAGGTATCGATCGCCCTCAGGGCGCTGCAACATATATCCTAGTGCAGCGAGGCCGCGTGGAATGATGGAGACTTTATGTACCGGATCGGTGTTAGGGAGACTGTAAGCGACCAGAGCGTGACCACTTTCGTGGTAGGCAACTCGGCGCTTTTCTTCCTCGTTCATGATACGGTTTTTCTTTTCCAGTCCGGCTGTTACACGCTCAACCCCTTCGTTGAACTCGTCCATGCTCACTGAATTCCGGTTTTTACGTGCGGCAAGGAGCGCAGCTTCGTTGACGAGATTGGAGAGATCCGCACCGGCAAATCCTGGGCTAATACTGGCGACATCTTTGAGGTTCACGCTGGGATCGAGCTTGACGTTCTTGACATGGACCTTGAGGATATCTTCGCGACCCTTCACGTCGGGCCGATCGACTAAAACCTGTCGGTCAAACCGTCCAGGCCTCAGAAGTGCTTGATCCAACATTTCAGGACGATTTGTCGCAGCTGTCACAATGACGCCGTTGTTGGAATCAAACCCATCCATTTCGACCAGAAGTGCATTGAGCGTCTGCTCTCGTTCGTCGTGTCCACCCACCAGACTCGTGCCGCGTGTTTTCCCTAAGGCATCCAGTTCGTCAATAAAAATAATGCAGGGGGCTTTCGAAACGGCCTGCTGAAACATGTCTCGCACGCGGGCAGCACCGACACCGACAAACATTTCCACAAAATCGGAGCCCGACAAACTAAAAAACGGCACCCCGGCTTCACCGGCAATGGCCTTTGCTAGCAGGGTCTTTCCGGTACCCGGGGGACCAACCAGCAGTACGCCCTTCGGAATCCGACCCCCGAGGCGCTGATATTTTTCTGGTGACTTAAGAAACTCGACAATTTCCTTAACTTCATCAAGTGCTTCATCGATCCCAGCAACGTCGTCAAACGTGATCGCCAGGTCTTCTTGCGCGTAGAGTCGACCACGACTGCGACCGAAGGCCATCGGAGAGCCAGCCCCACCCAGACGTCGCATCGCGAAAAAGAACCCCGCAAGTATCACGGAGCTGATCACGAGCATCGGAATCCAGGGGGCCCAAACACTCGGTGGAGTAAACGTGTAATTGATGCCACTTTTTTTCAAAACTTGAACGAGCTGATCATGCGATTGCTCGTTATCCAAGAGATAGCAGCGAAAAGAGACTCTTGTTTCGCTAGGACTTCCTCCCTTGCTCGACGGAGTTTGGCGAAAGACCGTCCCTGTCACAATATTTTGCCCGATTGCCACATCGCCCAAACGGCGATACTTCGCCGACTTGTCACCCGACTTGACGTCGACATAACCGTCATCGCCGTCCTCTGGTGAAGCTTCAGCTTCAATGAGTTTGACCAGATCGGGATAGTTAAACACATACTGTACCAATCCCCCCATCACGTACATGCTGAAGAACGTGACACCCAAGACGATGGCAATGCCGTACAGGATGACATTCATCCCATTGCCCTTGGTCTCTTGCGATTTCCGATTGTGACGTTGATCCTGATTCATGCAAATTTTCCGCTGCGAAGGATTATTCCGTACTGCTGATCGTGTTCTTGAGGTGACAAGCATTCCGCCCTAGAATACCGGCCGACTCGGCCCGTCCGTCGGTCTCTCTAAAGAGTGTAGTCTTAAATCGTACCCTGAAAATCCCCGGCACTGGGAAACGTGCTACGACGACCTGGTTCAGCCAAACCTGTGAAACGGACCAGGGGGATGGGATAACGGCACGGCGTTAGGTTCGGAGTTGGGTAAACTCGCATGCAGAACATCATGTCCCACGGAATGAGTGCGGCGAGTTCCCTATCTGATAAATCGCGATCCAATAAATCGCTCGGCTTGGCTATTTTGGGTGCTTCGGGAAGCATAGGTAAGAGCACTCTGGACGTGGTGCGTGCTTTCCCAGATCGGTTTCACGTCGTGGCATTAAGTGCCCACCAGCGGTTGGAGGACGTCGAAGCTTTAGCGCACGAATTCCGTCCCGCGTTTCTGGTTGCAACCTGCCCCGATTCAGCGACAGCCCGCGCCTGGAATTTGCCTGAACAGGTAGAGTTGCTGGTGGGACCGGACGAGGTCCAACGGGTGGTCTGCGACCAGCGAGTTGACATTGTGGTGGCTGCCATTGTGGGCAGAGCGGGACTGGAAGGGACCTGGGCGGCAGTGGATGCCGGAAAACGCGTGGCATTGGCCAATAAAGAAACGTTGGTCATGGCCGGACAGTCGGTAATGCAGCGAGCCGCAGAAACTGGGGCATTGCTGTTACCGATTGACAGTGAACACAGCGCCATCTTTCAGGCGATGGGGGCGGGAGGTGATCTCGACCAAGTCCGCAATATTATTCTGACGGCAAGTGGCGGGCCGTTTCTGAGATTGACACCGGCGCAGTTGGAAGATGTGACCGTATCGGCAGCGTTGAGGCACCCAACGTGGAACATGGGACCCAAGATTACGATCGATTCTGCCACGATGATGAACAAGGCGTTGGAAGTTATCGAAGCACGGTGGCTGTTTGGTATTACTGCGGATCGGATTCAAGTCGTCGTTCATCCACAGTCTCTCGTACACTCCATGGTCGAATTCGTCGATGGTGCGGTACTGGCCCAACTGAGCCCACCCGACATGCGATTACCAATTCAATTTGCGTTAACCTACCCTGAGCGAAGTGCGGGCCCCGCCAGTCGTATGGATTGGACCAGCCCCTGGTCCCTACAATTCGAACCACCCGACCTAGACCGGTTCCCTTCTCTCAAGCTAGGCTTTCAGGTAGCCCGGGATGGTGGAACAGCAGGGGCTGTGCTCAATGCAGCCAATGAGGCAGCAGTCGAACGGTTCCTGGCTGGGGAATTGCGGTTCTTAGACATTTCGCGAGCGTGTAGCGACGTGCTCGCCCATCATACTTATGAAAAAACGCCAACCCTCACCAGTATCTTAAGCCTGGATCGATGGGCGCGAGAGGAGATGAAACTTTGGAAACGTTGCTCGTAATGGCCGCCACCAGTTTGTCAGTTTGGTGGTTGAATCCGATGAATTGGCTGAACATGGCGTTTGCGGCGCTTGGCCTAGGCTTTGTGATCTTTGTCCATGAGCTCGGACATTTCCTCGTGGCAAAAATGTGCGGAGTTAAGTGTGAGAAGTTTTATGTTGGTTTCGACCCGCCGATCTCGATTGGTCCGATCCAATTGCCGCGCACTCTATTCCGCAAGCAATGGGGCGAAACAGAGTATGGAATCGGCATTATCCCCCTGGGTGGCTATGTGAAGATGTTGGGTCAGGATGACAACCCCGCGAATGCCGCTCGTGAAGCGGAACGCACGCGACTGGCTGCCGACAACGACGGCACCGGCGCTCGGTTTGCTTTGGATCCCCGCAGCTATCCCGCAAAAAGCGTACCGCAGAGAATGGCGATCATCTCGGCCGGCGTGATCATGAACCTGATCTTTGCCGTGATTTTTGCCTCTTTCGCCTACCGCATTGGCATCGACTATACCCCCTGCGAAATTGGATACGTTTTGCCAGGGGATCCGGCTTGGCAAGCGGGACTCCAACCCGGCGATAAAGTGATCCAGATTGGGCGTAACGGCCGTCGAGAACAAAAACTGCGATTTACTAAAGACTTGGTCCCAGCGGTCTTCTTGGCGGGCAACGGCGGAACTGTCGAATTCCTCGTTCAACGCGGCGACAGCGAAATTTGGATCTCTGCCCAATCGACCAAACCGACCCCCAAGTCCTCACGAGCTCAAATCGGAGTGGTTCCGCGGGCGGACC
>JAQCHP010000118.1 GCA_027619595.1 Planctomycetota bacterium | reverse complement strand
TGAGCCGCGTTGCGGCAAAGGCCAAGACATGTTGGTGTGCCACGGCTTCAGATCCGTGTATCGGTCTGCGGTTAAGCCATTTCGTTCGCTCGGCTGCACCCACCGCGTCGAATTCCGATCATGCCACGCAAGAATCTAAGGCGTTCCCCACCGAAAACCTCAGCGATTTGCCGAGCAAACATTTCGGCTCTTTCGATTTTCCGACAACGTCAGAACGAAAACTGGATTGGAACTGATCCGATGACACGTCAAAACCCGATCGGATCTTCGCTGATCCAGCGTCCGACTTTGGCATCGTAGTATCTGGCCCCTTCGGAACGGCAAGAGTATCAATTGTTCGAGCGTGCCTGCTGCTTTCGCGTGTGGTGCTAAACGTATGTTTGACGTCCCCCTGCGGGCCCGATTCGTCGCCGCCGATAACTGAGTGTTCAGTCCGGTCGGGTCCTGGCAGTCGGTTTGACGTGCAACTCCTGAACCGGAATCCTGTATCGCAGGCCGAACGCACCTGTCTATATTGCCGAGTCTATCTATATTGCCAAGAATTGGTCTTTTCGCAGTTGGTTTTGCGTAGGACGCGGATTGAGTTCGGGGGTGACGGGCTTAAGCGGTTCCCTCTTTTGGGCCTGGCTTGGCTTGCTTGTTTTATTTTTTGGGAGCCGTGACCAAACGTGTCTCAGGGTGCGGCGATACTGAGAGGACCGGGGCACACGCTGATCGGTCGACGAACGGGCTTGATGTAGCGGTCGAGACGATTTAGTATTCGTATGTTCACAGTGGTGCTCTCGCGGTGAATTGACAATCGATTTTCCTTTCGTCATTTTTAGGGAGCATTACTATGGTCGTTGCGGAAAAAAATCTTCGGTCGGAGCCTGCGGTCGTGGCCCCCACTAACCTGGGCGTGCCTGTTGATGCGACTACGTCCACGTCGGCAGCTGCGACAAAATTTGCGGAATCGTTCGACGAGGCGTCCCCCACGTCCGCAGTGGCAAGGTCTGCCGTGGCATCCAAGTCTTTCGTGCCTTCTGTAACGGGTGATGCGACTAAGACGAAGCAAGGAGAAGCGAGTACAAACATGAACAAGAAAGTAATTTCGAAGACAGTAATTTCGAAGACGTTGCACAGCGGTTCCAGCACGGTCAATGCGGACGCTGTTCGTTCCAGCAGTTCTGTCCCGGCCGGCAATAACAAGTCAACGGCCGATAGGGACGGAAATGGTCACCAACCCAATGGCAAGGGAGGGAAGGTGTCCGGCAAGTCTGGTGGGAAGCCGGAGAAGGGGGGGGGAGACAAGAGTTTGTTGTTTCAGGATCCCAATTTGCGGACGACGCTCCAGCAGATTGAGAAGCAGTTTGGCGAGGGGGCAATTATGCCTTTGGGTACCGACGCCATGGCTCCCATCCAGGGTATTTCCACCGGTAGCTTGGCGTTGGACATTGCGTTAGGTGGGCGTGGTATCCCGCGGGGGAGGATCGTGGAAATTTTTGGTCCTGAATCGAGCGGAAAGACGACGTTGGCGCTTCACGTGGTAGCCGAGGCGCAAAAATCTGGGGGGATTGCTGCGTTTGTCGACGCCGAGCATGCCTTGGATCCCAGTTGGGCGAAGCGGTTGGGGGTACAGCTCGAAACTTTGTTGGTCAGTCAGCCGGCGAGCGGCGAAGAGGCGATGCACATCACCGAGATGCTGATCAAGTCGAACGCGGTCGACGTGATTGTTGTCGATTCGGTGGCAGCGCTGGTGCCACGTCAAGAATTGGAAGGTGACATTGGTGATTCCCACATCGGGTTGCAGGCGCGATTGATGAGCCAGTCGATGCGTAAGCTGACAGGTGTTATCGCGAAGAGTAAGACTTCCGTGATTTTTATTAATCAGATCCGTGAGAAGATCGGAGTGATGTTTGGCAGCCCGGAAACAACACCGGGCGGCCGTGCGCTGAAGTTTTATTGTTCATGTCGCGTCGATGTTCGGCGGATCGGGCAGCTCAAGGATGGCGAGGACGTCATCGGGATTCGCGTACGCGGAAAGGTTGTGAAGAACAAGGTCGCTCCTCCGTTTCGCGTAGCCGAGTTCGATATGCTCTACGAGCGTGGCATCAGCATGGAAGGGGATGTGCTTGACTTGGCGGTCGATCAGAAGATTATCAATAAGAGCGGTGCATGGTTTCGCTATGGTGAGGTGCATATCGGGCAAGGTAAAGAAAAGGCCCGTATATTCCTGATCGAGAATCCTAATGTCATGAATGAGATCAAAAAGAAGGTCTTAGAACAGGTGGCTTTGGGAAATCTCAAGTCGCACCTTGCTGGACGGAGCGGCGGGGGTGACTCGTCTTCAGACGACTAGTCGCTGAGCTGTCGGGGTGTCGTTTTTGTCCGATTGGTGAGGAATTCGGTGGCTGGATTAATTGCCGAATTCATTGGCTGTCGGCCGCGGGACGTAACTCGAATTTGGTAGGGGTGATGTGGTACAATCCGGCGTGTAACGCTAATATGCAGTCCCAACAGACTGGCAAGCGTGCCGCCGCGGCGGAAATGGTTTCGTAGCTGGGCCAGCTGTTCTGATGAACATCAACGGCCAAACTCGAAAAACCTGACCATGAAGACCGACGAAATTCGCGAAAAGTACTTAGCTTTTTTTGAATCTAAGGGGCACACTCGCCGAGCTAGTGACGTGATTGTGCCCACCTGGGATGCCTCCGTCTTGTTTACTCCGGCTGGCATGAACCAGTTCAAGCCGCATTTCTTGGGGAAAGTAAAACTTGAATTCACGCGGGCGACCACATGCCAGAAATGTTTGCGGACGGGCGATATCGACAATGTGGGACGAACGGCGTACCACCATACCTTCTTCGAAATGCTGGGGAATTTTAGCTTTGGCGATTATTTTAAGCGTGAGGCCATCCATTGGGCTTGGGAATTTCTGACCGATCCAAAGTGGATGGGGATGGACCGGGATCGGCTCACCGTGTCGGTCTATTTGGACGACGATGAAGCGGCCAATATCTGGCATGAGGAGATTGGTTTAGCCACGTCACGCATCGCCAGGATGGGTGAAGACGATAACTTTTGGCCTGCTAGTTCGCCCACACAAGGTCCCGATGGTGTTTGCGGACCCTGTAGCGAAATCTTCTACCATCCTGCGTCCGGCCCAGAGGTAGAGGTCTGGAATCTCGTGTTCACTCAATTCAACCGAGTTGGAACGCCTCCCGACAACCTGCGACCACTCCCCAGTAAAAATATTGATACGGGGATGGGGCTGGAGCGAATTGCCGCCGTTATGCAAGGTGTCGATACCAACTACCACATCGATACGCTACGCCCTATCGTCGAATCCGCAGCATCCATTTGTGGTCTTAAGTATGATCCACATGCTGACGTGGGCCGACGACTACGCCGAATTGCGGATCATGTGCGTGCTTGTGTTTTCGCAATTCATGAAAACGTCTATCCAGGACCCAATAAGGAAAAATATGTCATCCGACGCCTCTTGCGGCGCGCAGTATTGGACGGACATCAGTTGGGAATGCGAGATCCATTCCTCTTCCAGTTGGTGGATGACGT
This sequence comes from Planctomycetota bacterium, assembly GCA_027619595.1. Taxonomy (GTDB): domain Bacteria; phylum Planctomycetota; class Planctomycetia; order Pirellulales; family Pirellulaceae; genus JAQCHP01. The sequence continues at coordinate 11,114 of JAQCHP010000118.1, read as the reverse complement.
CGCTCGTCAAGTGCGAACGCCTTATCCCGAACTCAGTGAAACAGCGCAGCGAGTCGCCAGTGTGATTCGTCACGAAGAGATGTCGTTTTTGAGCACGATCGATGGTGGACTTGCTCGGATGGAAAAAATCTTCGAAGAAATGCGTCGTGACGGGCACACGCTGATTGACGGCCATGCGGCTGCCGATCTTTACACGACATATGGCGTGCCACCCGAATTGTTCGAGGCGACGGGTGTTGAGCGGAAATTGACCTTTGGCTGGGATGGGTTCCGCGATGCGATGAAGCGTCACATGGAAACCGGCGGGAGCGATGTGGGTGTGCTTTTCGCGACTGGACCGATCGAGTCACTTAAGCGTTCGATCCAGCACACTGAGTTTTTGGGGTATGAATCTACGGACGTGGAAGCCGAGGTTCGTGGAATCGTATCGCACGAGCATTCCGTCGAGTCGATTTCGGAAAGTGACGGCGCCGATCAAATTCTCGTCGTATTGGACCGCACGCCGTTTTACGGTGAGTCCGGGGGCCAGGTGGGCGATACCGGTACACTGGAAGCGCCCGGCGTACGCCTTGTCGTTCTCGACACGCAAAGGGATGACGATTTGATTTTGCATCGGTGCCGATTGGAGTCGGGGACCCTTCGTACCGGAATGAAGGTGCAAGCCCGCGTCGATTCAAACCGGCGCGATGCGATTCGTCGTGCTCATTCTGCGACTCATATTTTACACTACTCCCTGCAAAAGCATCTAGGAAAGCACGCGCAACAGCAGGGTTCCAAGGTGGACGAAGACTGGTTGCGATTTGACTTTACCAACATGGAACCTGTCGGCGATGCGGTAATGCAAAAAATTCTCGGAGACATCCGAGAACGAGTGAAGTCCGCAGCTTCCATCGGTTTCAAGACACTACCGCTGGAGGAAGCACGCTCGGCGGGCGCTATGATGCTCTTCGGTGAGAAGTATCCCGATCCGGTGCGAATGGTCAGCATGGGGGACTTCAGTCGTGAATTGTGTGGAGGGATCCATTTGAAATCGACCGACCAAGTGGAGTCGTTTGAAATCCTCAGTGAAGAAGGTGTCAGTGCCGGAACTCGGCGCATCGTGGCGTTGACCGGAAAAAAGGCCAGGGAACATACCGAAAAGATTCGTGAGACACTGGCAGAGTCGCTTCAGATTCTCGGTGTTAAGCCAGCCGCACTACCTCAAGCCGCGCATGAATTGCTGCAAAAAATTCGGTCTCGCAAAAAGCAACTGGCGGGAGGGGGCGTTGAGTCGCCCGATACCGGAATAACAGCTCGTGGTGGCAATGCGTTGACCGATGTTGATGAGCGGCAAATCTTGCGTGAAACAGCGCGCGAACTCAATGTCGGGGTCTTCGAAGTGACCGATCGATTGCGTCGAACGATTGACGAACTCCGGCAGCTCGACCAGCAGATTCAATTACGAGCTGCGGCCGGTGAACTTACCGCGGATACCTTGTTGGAAGCGGCGGTCCTTCGTGGAGAGACTCAGGTTATTGTCCATGAAGCTCCCTTGTCAGGTGCTCCACTGCTAAGACAATTGATTGATCATGTGCGCAAAAGAACCAAGTCTTCCGCTGTGCTCTTGGCGACAGTGGAGCCGGAAGAAGAGGGACCCGGTAAAGTGACGATGGTGGCTGGCGTGAGTCGTGATCTGGTTGACCGTGGCGTTACGGCCGGGGATTGGATCAAGCACGCATCGGTACCGGTGGGCGGCAGCGGCGGTGGGCGTCCCGATATGGCGCAGGCTGGTGGAAAACATCCGGAGAAGTTACCCGAGGCTCTAGTGGCGGCAAGGGAGTGGATTACGCGCCAGTTCTAGCTCGCCCTGCTGGAATTGGTCTTGGTGGCAGCCTGTTTCCTGCAGAAGTATTCTGTGACGCCCCCCGCCGGGCAGGCTCAGCCAGTCCCTCAGGTGCACGTGGCGCTTCGTCCTGCGGACAAATTGGTAACACGTTGGTTCGTAAGGTGACGAACAAAGTAGCACTAATGGTAGAAACTAATTGTACTCGACCAGGAGTTCCACATTCGTCAAATCGGGAGGGAGACGCACAAGCGGATGACGCTGATGAAGAATGAACCGAATCTCATTCTTGCCGGGAGTCGGATCGGGGCCATCGGTAAGATCGATATCGATCCAACGTTCACTGAAGGCAACTGGATCCGCGACGCACAGTTGTTGATCGTGTGGGATCACCTGTCCGTTGAGCTGAATGTCCCAGCGATCCCCTTCCGGCAAAATGCCAGGAACGCCAATTCTCAGGGTGACCCGTTTCAATAGCCCCTGCTGGCGGGCGGAGACAATGTCGTCGCCGATAATCAGCGTCGTCGCATGACCATTCGGTTGCGTATCGAGTGGTTGTGGCACTTGTCGATCTTCGCCCGCAAGATCGGTAGTGCCAGTGAGCAAAAAATGACGCCGAACTTCTGTTTCAGCGGAGGCTAGAAAATAGTGTTTGTCGCGGCGATGGATCAGAGCCGGATCGCCGATTTCTTGGAGGACTTGTCGATCGGCCTGGCACAAGGGGTGTGGGCGATGGTTGAAGTAGTTATACAAGTAGAGCCCGTCCACCTTGGCTGACCAGTAGCGGGAAGCTGCGGCCCGGAACTTCGCGTCCGGATGTAGGATCCAGTCCTCGCCGGCTCCGGCATGCCCCCGCTGCTCAATACACGGATAGACTTGCACCGCAGTCCCTTCGGTTAGTGTCTGGAACTGTTCCACAGGAACTTCCATGTTGAACTGAATGAAATGCTTGGGAACGATTGCACTTACAAGTCGTTCTTGGATCCAACTGGCCACATCAAGTCCGGCTTGAAGTCCGGCTTTGAGGGTACGAGGTACGATAACCTGAAGCGGAATCGCCACACCCTTTTCTTTTCCGATCGTGTCAAGCAATTTGCGAACGGATCTCACGAACTCCGTCATCACTCCGTTTTTTGTACTGGCTTGATTTGGTGGAAAATAAAACGGGTGCCGCATGAAATCGAGCTCGAATCCGTCGATCGTGTACTTGCGGCAACATTCTTCGATATAGGCGAGCCGAAACTCGCGAACTTGAGCATGTGAATAGTCGAATAGGTGCCGGGAATAGTGTGGAGTGTTACCTCCGAGTCGGAATTCGGGGTGTTTGTGCCAAAAACTTCCTGCGGTGTGAGCATTCTCTGGACCTTCCTTTGAATAAGCAAAGTGCGCGTCGTTCATGCGCAGGCAGAGATAGAACTCCATGCCGACTTCTCGGGCTCGATTCCCCAATGTCGCTGGCGGGTCAAAGCCGCTTTGGACAAGATGACGCACATTCTCCCCGAGACGGAACTGAGTGTGTTTTTCGTACTTGCCTCCCTTGACGTCCCAATACGGATCGGCAACACGGGTCTCGTGATGGGCGACGCGTCCGTTTCCAAGACAATACACGTATCGGTCGACTTGAGTACCCGCGAATTGATCAATCAAGTCGGTCAACTGGTGAACGGTCATCGGGACCTGATGTGGAATTGTTACGACACTATCTCCGTCGTCATTGTAAATAATGCGAGGTGATTTCTTGGCATCGGATGGGGCGCGAGGCGGGACGTCTCCGGCGGCCGTTGACTCATCAGCTGCCAGCGCAATTAGGGCCCCGGCCCCCATCGCCGTGCTGGCTCCTAAACTCGATTTCAAAAATCCCCTGCGGGACGAATTTACGTCAGGCTCGGTCATCGCTGTTTGTCCCCTATAACGCCATCGAAGCCAACATCGAGACGATGCCGGACACTAGAGAAGGAATAAACCGTGTTTGTTTGTTTTCGGATCCTAGAATAGGTTGATTGAACACGAATACGGTGTCAACCGGCGTTTAAGGCGATCGGCAGGCCGAGTAGGTCGTAAGACGGCACTGTTTCCGAGCGAATGGTTCGTTTGTTGATTTCCTTCATTTCTTTTCTTGGCACGATGGCCAGCATCGCACGATGAAAACGAACGCCAATGCTCGTCCCACTTGACGTGGAAAAACGTCCCCCTAAACTACGGCATCGATTACCAATAGTCCTGATATTTGAGGAAAAATCTTATGAGTCGCACCGCAGCCATTACCTTCAAGGGCAACCCGATGACATTGGCTGGTTCCGCCGTTCAGGTAGGCCAATCGGCTCCGGATTTTAAAGTCCATTTTTTTGAAGGGGGCATGAAGTCACTGACGCTCGCCGATATTCTGGGCAAGGCCAGCATCATTAGCGTCGTCCCATCGCTCGATACGGCTGTTTGCCAAATTCAGACCAAACAGTTTAACGAAAGGTTAGGGGCCTTGGGTGACAAGGTAAATTCGTTGACGGTTAGCCTCGACTTGCCGTTTGCCCAGAACCGATTTTGCGGTGCCGAGAACATTAAGACGATGAAGACCGTGAGCGACTATCAAGATCGCACGTTTGGAAATAATTGGGGAATGCTCATTGAAGAGTTGAAGATCCTCGCACGCGGCGTTTTCGTGCTCGACAAAACGGGTAAAGTCGTTCATGCGGAAACGGTGTCCGAAGTGACCAGCGAGCCCAACTACGAGGCTGCTATGGCGGCACTACAAAAAGTGCTCTAGGCCGGGAGAGGTGTTGGCAAGAACGAGATCTTGTCAGTCTATGCGTCGCGTAGTTCGAACTGCCACGTGTGTGGTTCGTCGGTAGGTTGGAGTGAGACGGCGACTTGATTGGTGTTCATGTTGAGCGTTATCTCTCGCGGCAGGCCGTCGTCGCCGAGTTGAACAATGTCGTATTCGCCCGTTGCGATGCGCTCAACGGTTCCCCGCTCGCCTGAAATTGCACCATCGTAGTCGAGATAGATTGGCCGATGGTCGGGCAAGCGAATTCCCAAGAACCGAGTTGCGGTTCCCCAAGCGTCCGATAGTGCCCATGTCCAAAGCGCTCCGTCCTGAGCTTCTAGGAACAGGTCCCAATGGTCTTTTCGGTCGTTGCCGGGAGAGAATTTGTGGAATGAGATGGCGTAGCGAGCCATTTAGTTCCTACCAGCTCACTTCCAAGTGATTGTCGATCGATTCGACCCCTTCGACGTGGCGAAGGGCTTCTTGGGCCATCTGCTTTTGGTAGTAGCTGCCTACCTGTCCTTTGAGTATGACGCGACCCTCTACCGTCTCTAGTCGCAGATTTTTCTGTGAGAGGTGCGGACTGCGTGTGATCGCGTCCCGAACAAGCTGGTCAAACTCTGGCGATGAGCAGTTCATATTTGGTTCCCGCAGGTAAGGCCATTAAGGGTACGTCACGATAGGGAGGGCTGGGCAACTAGCTCAAAGCTCCCCGTGTATCGAAAAACGCCCTGGTTTCCGCCTCGGCCGAACGGCCTGCCGATCCTTCGCACTGCGGCTCCACTAACCAGTTGGGACGAATCCTTGGTTATCATTGGGGCAACGTTAGGGAACGAAGCCTCAACCTTTCAAGTATCGGCGAGGAATAACGCTGGGGCTGGATGGGAAGAGGACAATCCCGGTCGAAATTTTCGGATTAGGGGGCAGACAAGGCCGGTGATAGCACCTGTGCCGTACTAAAGGCTCTCCAGAGCGGCTTGTGCGGCGGCACCAATAAAACCGGCCAGCCCCCATGTTGTCAAGTTTTTCCACCGGAGAGACCAGCGCTGTCGATCGGGCGAAGCCAGCATTTGCCGCAGTATATGACACCGAGACGTTGTCTGGGGGTGCAACCAGTCCCAGCTCTTTCCAGCCGACGTCGATTCGTCGAGGCATTCCAACGTTTCAATGTACCGCTGAACTACCGTGGCCAAAGCGGGGCCGGTATCTGAACGGCTGAGCAGGCGGCAGGCCGAGACGTCCGCTTCATGCTCTGCCAAGCGACTTGCCCAGCCCAACTGGATCGCCAATGCCACCATCAGCACAAGGCCGATTGTTATCGATGCAGAGCCGGTCGCTTCGGTCGAAATTTGGCTGGCAGACGTCATAACTAGAGGAATCGCTACCATCAGCATGGTACGGGGAACGTGCCGCCCACGAATGTGAGCCGCTTCGTGTGCCAAAACGCACCGCAGTTGTTGCGACGAGAGGGTTTCCAGTAGGCCGTCGCTGAGAAAAATCATGCGGCAAGGAGGCAGGAAACCGCAGATTGCGGCGTTGACGATCTGGCCGCGAGTTTGCCAGACACAAATATCTCGCACCGACACCTGGAATTCGCCGCACCACTGTTGCAATTGTCGGTGAAGGTCGGAGTCTTCCAAGGAGCGGCAACGCCAAGTCCATTTTAGAATCCACGGCATACCAATCGCGGTCAATAGCAGTCCCATTCCACATGCTACACCAAACCACACTGGGAGGATCGTGGGAATTTGTGTCTGTATTTCTCGTACCGCGAGCACAACGGAAATGGGAAGCAGTCCGGGTACTACATAGTGGCAAAGTCGCTGCCAAACAAAGGACGTGGGATGGCGATGTCCCTGCGATTGCACATCGCTCGTGTTGGAGTGCTTTGCGGTCCAGGCAAATAGTTCGAAATGGCAAATCCAAGCGAGAGGCAGGGGGAGCAATGCCACCGTGAGGGCGATGGCATTTCGAGCCACAACTTCTGGTAGGCAGCTTACTTGCCAAACGAGCGTATCGATCCGAAAGTAGTTTACGAGCCACAGATTCACGATGACCCAGACGTGGGGAAAGAATTGGCAGCCAGTCGAAAGAGATTGCCTTGATCGATTCTGGATTACGTCGTCTTGCCAACCGCGAATTACGCGCGCCACCAGATAAGCCTGAGTACACCAGCCCAGGGCGATACTCATTAGCCACAAACACAACGGAACGGGAGTGCCCAAGGCAGGGATACTCGTTTCGCTGGTCGAACACGCTGTTACAACGAGAACAAGAATGACTACCAATTGCATGGAGTGACTACGAACCGAAAAGGGGGCGGAGTGGGCCGAAAGCCTTGCGTTGGCCGGGGACGCAACCTTTAGGGTAATTGGTAAGTCGCGTGACTCCAAGAAAAATGGCAGACTTAGTGGTTAAAGCGGAATTCGGAACTGGTCGTCAGGGCCCAGATTGCCTGTCGCCAGGCGCCTTGCGCCGCTGAGGACGGATCGGGTGCGTCCGGATTCAACCCCAATTCGGTACGCACGACAAATTCGGTCAATTGGATGGCCTCCTGCACGGTGGCTGATCGCGAGAGTACGTGTTCCACGGCCGAATCAATCTGTTGCTTTCGATCGCTAGTTTTCAGGATTTCAGCGACCAGTTTTTCTCCTACGACCTGCAGTCGAGATATGTCGTTGCTCATTGTGAGAGCTTCTGCTGCGTTGATCTGCAGGTCGTCGCAAGGCATTTCAATCACATCGCTGAACAACTGGCCGGCGCGACTCTCTATTTCGGAAATCTTGGCGCTTAAGTCACTACGAGAAATCTCGGTTGACCACGTGGGGTCGCCGCAGACGAGAACTGAGACACCAAATTGCATGGGCGTTAGTGGCCGCAAGGTAGCGACTGCGAAGAGTTCACGGCGGGGAGTGTCGCCGTGCGGAAGCTGGCTGCTCCGAGAATACGTTTGGCTGCTGACCATTCCTTGGATGAGGCGATGGTAGTTGTATCCACTTTCCATTAAGTCGCGAGCCAGCCAATCCAGCAACTCAGGGTGGCTGGAGGGATTCGCGTCGTGCATCTGGTCGACTCGCATGACCAAGCCGTAACCGAATAGTTGATGCCAGAGGCGATTGACGAGGGCTTTCGCGAATTGGGGTTGATTCTCTTCCCGAAACGCGACCTCGACCAATTGCGCCCGAAAACTGTAGTCGGGCTTGGTGGGAAATTCGAGCGGATCGGTTGATTTGTTTTTCTTTCGTTCCTGATTGGCTTTCGTCAGTTCTTCAATTCGCTTGTTCTCTTCTTCGATCGCCTTGCTTACATCGTCCGCAACCGGAAGTTGGGGCTCGACGGTTGTGCCGTTGAGGAACATCATTCCCACGGCGCGATTCTCACCTTCATTGGTTGTGTACTCAATTTTTGGCTTGCCAAAACTGCGCTCCAACAGCTTGTCTTCAAAGACAATACTGCGCGCGAAAAAGGCCTTGAGTCCAAAGTAGTGATCTTGCGTGAGTGTGGATACGTAAGGGTGGATATGGCACTGTGCACAACTGACGTTGATTCCAAAAAAGATTGAACTCATGTCGCGGGTCAGCAGATCTTGATCGGTGAGGCGATCCCGTACAAACTTTTCGGCACCCGGAGGGGCGGCCACCGTTCCCATCATTTCTTGGAACATTTGGTTCCATGGTCGACGGCTTTGCACGGCTTCGAGAAGGTACTCTCGCAGGTCCGGACCGTCGTGCCCGGGGCCGCGAAGGATGGAATTGAGCATCGTGGCCAGATGATGGTCGTACCAAGGGGACGCCATCAGACGCTCAATGAGTTGCTCACGTTTCTTAGGGTCTGACGAGGCAAGATACTCGGCATATTCGGTCCTTGTCGGGATCCGACCGGACAGATCGAGTGTTAACCGTCGTACGAGTGATTCGTCGCTGGCCTGAGGTGCGGCGGATACGCCTGCTTCCGATAATTGAGCCTCAATATAGTGGTCGATGGCGGACGCGATCGACGTTTCTCGCGGTAGTAGTTCGGCCGCATTGGTAGGCCGTATCGCGATCCACAAAAATAGGCAAAGCACCTTAAAGACGACGAAATGCAATCGGCGGTAGCTAGGAATCACTGGGCTTCTCGCTTGTGGGTTCGATAACCCACTTGGTGAAATGTCCCTTTTGATCTTTTCGGCCGACACTGAAGAGAGTTTCGGCGTTTTCTGATAACTGCATGTCGAAGACGAGCATCGGAGTGGGCTGTTGGTGCGTGACACTATTTGATAGTAGGTCGTAGAGGACGACTTTTTGGTCGCTGCCCGCCCCTCCTGCGCTAAATAGAGCATTCCCATTCGGATGAAATAAGACGCGTTCGTAGAAGAAATTACCACCTGTTGTACACTCGTGGGTCTGACGACCGCTGGCCCAGTCGAAAATACGGATTAATGACTTGCTGCTACTGATGGTGGACGTGTCCCCGGCTTGGTTTCCACAGGCCGCAATTTGTTGTCCGTTGGGAGAGAATGCGAGGCCACGTATACCGCCGTAACCGTGACCGTTGGTGTCATGAGTAAAGAAATGAGGCGCTTCGATTTGACTGAGTAGTTTGCCGGTTTCATGGTCCCAAACGCAGATCCGCCCGATTTGATCGGCCGTAGCCAAGCGGCTTCCATCGCTGGAAAAAGCACAAGTGTATAACTTAGATCGATGGAATTTGGGCGTAAGAAGTTCGTGTCCCCGCAACTCGTGAATCAATTTTCCGGAGTCTATATCCCAAGTGCGACACAGCATGTCATCGCAAACGGTAGCGAGCACGTTTTGCTGGGGCGAGATGGCGAGGCACCGTACCCATTGGGGGTGCTCTTCGTTGATGCGAATTGGTCGATGGGACTCACGGTCCCACCAGAGGACGCGGTGGTCGGAGCCTGCGGATATGAGGTACTCACCGGCTAGAACAAGGCTGCTTACATGGCTGACATGTGCGGCCCACGTCGAGAGGAACTTGGGTTCCGTCGCCAGATCAAGCGTCGCGATCTGGCCCCTGGCCCCCCCTACGAATAGGTTTCCCGTAGAAGAGTCCCGTACGATACTAAGCAAGTCTCCCTCACAGGAAATCTCGCCCACGGGTCGCAATTGAAGCTTCGTGGAGTCGGTCATGAACGCAAGGTCAATCGCTAGGGGAAGGTTACGCCAGCACTTCTTGGATCGGTTCGATGCTGTAATCCGTCAGTGGCACCGGGCGTCCGTCGGAGGCAATATTTTCTTTTTGATGGTCGATGCCAACTGCCTGAAATACGGTCGCAAAAAACTGTTGGAGGTTGACTTCGCCGTCTGCGATCTCTTGCCCATCCTTGTCGGTCTGGCCATAGATAACGCCCGGCTTGATACCGCATCCGGAAAGTGTGACACTCATACGCGGGAAGTGGTCGCGACCTTGTGAGTTGTTGACGTGTGGTGTGCGACCCATTTCCGAAAACGTCATAACGAGCGTGTGCTCCAATAGGCCACGATCATGCAAGTCGTCCAACAAGGCTGACATGACCCAGTCAAGTTCCGGCACCATTTCTTGGTGGAACTCAAAGTTTTGCCCATGATGATCCCACCAACCACGCGTGACGCGGACGAATGGAACGCCCGCCTCGATTAAGCGTCGGGCCACGATTGCTTGTTTGCCGAAAGGGGTGGGGCCATATCGGTCGACAATGTGGGCAGGTTCTCCATCTAACGAAAACAGGTTGGCGTTTGCCATGAGGCCTGGGACTCGAGCATAGGCTGATTCGTAGCTATTAACCGTCTCGCTGACAATTTGAGTTTGAACGAACTTTTGACTGAAGAGAGTACGCAGCTGATTTCGCCTCTGATGCGCTTCTTGCGTCAGGAAGGGGGGCCGCTGAGTACCCGGCGGCGACAGATTGAGTTCCGAGTCATCGATAGTGAATGGGGCTTGTGCAGCGATCTTGTTGGGAAAGACGTTGATGGGGTTCCATCGGGCCCCCAAGAAACCAGCCGATTCCGCGTAGTTTTGTCCCAGATAATTTGAGAATGACACATGGTGGGGCAAGCTGCTGTCGGGGCGTCCCAGTTCGCTGGCGAGCATGCAACCGAGGCTTGGATACCGAATCACCCCTTTGGTCGGTTTGCCTCCATACAACGGAACATCGACATGGTCACCGTTTTTGGTTTCGATCGACCGAATTACGGCAGTGTACTTATGGATCCGTTTGGACATTTCGGGCATGAGTTCCGAAATATGGTATCCAGGAACCGAAGTAGGAATGGCGAGGAACGGTCCACCCGTCGGCCGGCCCGGCTTCGGGTCAAATGTTTCGAACTGGCTGGCGCCACCACTGAGAAAAAGCATCAGAACCCGCTTTTGTTTTTTCTGCAGTGCATCTGTGACGGCCGAGAGCGCCAGCCCGTTGAGTCCCACCAGACCTCCGGCCAGTCCTCCGGCGGAAACGCCAAAGAAGGATCGCCGGTTCAGTAGATGATCGACGCGATTGCAACCTGGGCTTGATGTGCGTTGGGGCATCGCTCCATCCAATCAATATGGCGG
>JAQCHP010000117.1 GCA_027619595.1 Planctomycetota bacterium | reverse complement strand
CCCCGCATTTGCGATTTCTTCGGGAAAACAAGCAAGAAATCTCATTTTCAACCAAAAAGTTCGGATTAGAATTTCCGTGTATGCATCCTTGTTGGTAAGTCTAGACTTCAACGACTCCGGAAGCGAGTCAAAACACAGCCAACAAGGGATATGCTGAGCCACGCGAGCTTGTCGCTGTCGGTCGGTGTCTTGTGGCACTCGACTATCCGCTACGGCCGCGTAGTAGGCGATCCCCCCAGGCCGGCCACAATTGTGAAATGGCGAAGAGCCATTTGGCTCGTCGCGGTAGGATGAGTTCAATTTCTCGCTGCTCGGTGGCCCGAAGGATCTTTGCGGCGGCCAGCGTTGGATCGAGCAAGGCGATTTTGGCGCCGGCGCCAGGTTGACGGGCGGTAGCAGGTAGTTTTTCTGTCTGGTCCTGATATCGAGTTTCCGCGTCATTGCGTGCTATGGGGCCGGGGCAAACTAGCAGCACATGGAGTCCGTCGGCGGCGTGTTCCAATCGCAACTGCTGACTAAAGGCGGCCAAGGGGAACTTACTGGCGGGATAGGCGCCTAAGAAGCGTGGTGCAATTTTGGATGCCAGCGAACCGATTTGGACGACATGACCACGTGCCTTAATCAGGTGGGGTAGTGAAACTTGAGTGCAACGGACGGCCGCCAAAAAATTCAGTTCCCACAATTCTTGGAACCGTGACAATTTGGTGGTACTTGCTAGGCCGCGGTCAGATTTTCCAGCTACGTTGAACAGTGCGTCCAGTTTCCCGAATTTTGATAGGGTCAGTTCAATGACCCGCTGTACATCTTCGTCACGACAGACATCGGCTGGAATCGCAGTAACCTGCAGTCCGTCCGGATCTATGCTGTCGCAGGCAGCCTGCAACCGTTGCTCGCCGCGTGCGACAAGGACAACGTTCGCCTCGTTCAGGACAAGTTGCTGAGCGATCGCGAACCCGAGCCCTGCCGATCCGCCCGTCACGACAACCGTTTTGTTCGTCCAGTAGCTCATGTTCCTGCACTTCCGAATTCGAAGGAAAACGCGTCGATTTGGCGGCTTCCTGTTGGTGTTATTTGGGCGGAGCAGCCGCTTCGATTTGTTTTAGGCTCGTCACCCGCCAAGCGATCTCGGGTTGGCCGCCCCAATCGATCCGTCGATACAAGGCCGGGTAACCGTATTGTGCGTCAAATGTAGCAACCAGCCGCAAGTCGGATACGTCTCCCTGTTTTCTGGCACGGGTCTGTTGTGCGATGTCACGTTCGATATTGGAAAACATGCCGGCCACCGACCAGGTACCTACCGTTCGATCGGTGGGCAACGCTCGGCCGTTGAACCATGCTTCCCGTGCTAGGCGATCGTGAACGGTGACCGAGTAATGTCCAGGTTGCGGTCCAACCACGTCGACTTCGACTTGATAGTGTGCGGGTCCGTTTTGCTGCCAGAGTTGCACGGCCGCTTCATATCTGGCCATCGTGACGTCAGGTTCACCGGCCGGTGTTCGAGTCCATTGGTAAATCGCCAGGAAGACCACGGCGGCACCGCCGCCGATGAAGTAGGCTTTTCGCAAGAGGCACGCAACTTCCATCATTCATCGGAACACAATTCAGCCACCTGCTGGCAGCTCCCGTCAATAAGATAGGTAAGTTGCAGTTGCTCGAACAGCCGGCATGGTAGCTATCGTTCGCGCGGTGGAACTGGTAGATTTCGTGGTCTCAACGGTTCCGCGAACGGTCGGTCTCCTGGTGACTCCCAGTACTTTAGGGGCCCAGCATTTCAAGGCTCCAGTATTTCAAGGACGTAGTACAATGGCAGAAATTCAAGAACGAGGACGCACCAAAATCGTGGCGACGGTGGGCCCGGCTTCACGCAGTGAAGAGATGCTCACCAAGTTGGTGCAGGCTGGAGTTGACGTGTTTCGGCTGAATATGGCCCACGCATCGCTCGACGAACACACGATCACCGTGGAACGGATTCGGCGAGTACGGGAGGCGGTAGGGCGTCCCGTGGCGATTCTCGTTGATTTGGCTGGGCCCAAAATTCGGTTGGGCACCTTGTTTGAAGATCCGCTGGAGTGTCCCGAGAACGGCGAGCTAACCTTTGTTCGCGGCGAGACGGCGGCCTCGGCCTATGAACTTGTTTCCAACTATGAACCATTGCTTGACGAACTCAGCGTCGGCGATAGCGTCGTTTTAGCGGACGGCGTTGTTGGTTTGAAAGTAACGGCCAAAACCGCGGACCGCGTCACCTGCCGGGTCACGGAAGCCGGCAGTGTGCGGAGTCGCCAAGGAGTGAATCTACCGGGTGTTCGACTCAGCGTCCCGTCGCTTACGGAGGCTGATCGAACTCACGCGTTGTGGGCGACGCAGATGGACATCGATTTTGTCAGTCTGAGTTTTGTTCGCCGTCCAGATGACATTACGTCGCTCAAGGAGTTGTTGCGAGATCACCAGTGTGATGCATCGGTGATCGCGAAGATAGAGAAGCCTGAGGCGTTGGAGCATCTGGACGATATTGTTTTGGCAGCGGACGCAGTGATGGTAGCGCGAGGTGATCTTGGCGTCGAGATCGATGTGGCGGCCATGCCGGTTGCGCAAAAGCGAATTATTGACACATGTACTCGTCTTAAGCGGCCCGTCATTGTTGCCACGCAAATGCTGGAGAGCATGCATACGTCGCGTCGCCCCACACGTGCGGAAGCGACCGATGTGGCGAATGCGATTTTGGATGGGGCGGACGCTTGTATGCTATCCGGAGAAACGGCGATCGGAGAATTTCCTTTAGACGCTGTGAAGATGATGAATCGAATCATGTTATCGACGGAAGACATGATGCGTGATATTCCACCTCGAATTTTAACGCTGACGCCGACTCCCAGTGTTCACCCCATTACGGATGCCGCGGTTTTTGGTGCTGGCAGGATTGCCAAACGATTGCAGGCAAAACTGGTGATGATTGCGACGCGACGTGGGGGCACGGCACTTGCGAAGGCGAAACAACGAGATTTCATCCGTACGGTGGCGATCTGTGATCGCGAACGCACTTTACGTAAGATGTGTTTGTTATGGGGGATTATACCCGTTGCCGGCCAGCCAATTCGCGACGATGACGCCCTTCGCATCTTCATCGACGACTGGGGGAAAAAAACGGGATTACTTGCCACGGGTGATCGCGTGGTCTTCCTTTCTGATAGTGATCTCGATACAGGCGCCCATGACATGATGATCCTGCATGAAGTAGGAAGCGTTAGCACGTAAAGCCAATCAGCGCGAGCTGCGTTAAGACTCCACCGTCCTTACCCAAGCTTGTCGCGGTAGGGACGGTGTTCACAACCAGAACGCACGCCGCGCGAATTCTCCCGTCCCTACCGAGCTTGTCTCGGTAGGACGATGTTCACAACCAGAACGCACGCCGCGCGAATTTCTCCGTCCCTACCCGAGCTTGTCTCGGTAGGCCGATGTTCACAACCAGAGCGCCACCGCGCGAATTCCTCCGTCACTACCCGAGCTTGTCTCGGTAGGACGATGTTCACAACCAGAGCAAACACCGCGCGAATTCTCCCGTCACTGCCGAGCTTGTCTCGGTAGGCCGATGTTCACAACCAGAGCAAAAGTTTGCATCATGGTACGACGATCCGCGATGACTCGGAAGACTTCAATGCGTTGTGCGTAAACCCCCCGAATGTCCCAATAAAGCCGCTGAACTGGAACACGGGCTTCATTCCGTAAACATAGCTCAGGTTGTTTAGGAATCCCAGTGTTACATCGATGGGCGCTATCTCAAATGGACAACCAAGTGTTAGATGAACGTGATCGAAGAGAATTCCCGCCCGCGACAGTAAGTAGCCCTTGGCTCTAGCGGAACTAAGCACCATGGCACGTACTCTGCCCAAAAGTTGAAATTGACGCTCTTCGTAGCGTTCTCGGTGAACCAGCACGATATGAAGATTGTACCAGTATTTGCATGAGCCGTACTTGATAGAATCGATAAATCAATTTCGGCGTTTTCTACCTGAAACTCGTGAAGCTGTTCCTTCAGGCGTTGGTTATTCCCGTAATGATGGTCAACTTGAGACGCTACGTATCGTTCAATCATCGTACGTGACGCATGTCCGACGCTTCGGATGGCAAAATTCCTGCGCCAAGACCGCGGACGACTGCGTTTTAATAGATTTTGTAATCGCCCTTTTATTTTCTGTACGACTTGCCGCGGCGATACGTGTGGCGTTGTGCTAACTGCGAATTGACTGGTCGCGGGACCGGCAAACTGATGACCGAGAATGCGAATGCCATCGTTTTCGGTTGACGCTCTTAGTTCATTGATCCACGTATCGTCGCACATCGGCATTCGCCAAAAAACGCTAAGGCCCCATTGCAGGGGTGCACAAAAGCAACAGTTATTCCGTCGATAGATTGGTTGTAGCGTCGACACGTATTACCTCCTCCGTGCTGTCGAAACCAGTTGGTATATGTACAGATGAACATTAGTCAATGCCTCTGGTTGTGAACATCGTCCTACCGAGGCAAGCTCGGGTGGTGACCTTGAAGTAGGCTGGCTTGTTTTTGCGTCATGAGCAGTGTTGCAGCGACATGACCTGCTGGATGAGCGTGTTGTCCCGCGTCACTTGTTTTGCGCCGGATCTCAATACTTGCTCGGTTTTGAATTGTTTCGCGATCCATCCTATCGCCAGCAACAGCATGACCGTAGTTAATTGGATGCCGGTCGTCGCAGCGATTTGTGGCGAAATGCTGCTGAGCACGAAGAATGCGACACACCACACGGTCATCGCAGGCCGTAATGCGACGGGTGCTGCGAGTAGACACGTTGCACATGGGATGACGAGCAGCGTCAAGTCGTAGGTGAGCCAATGGGGACTGCAGAGCACCGTTGCGATCCACATACTGGTCCATTGCATCACACCGTCGAATGTTCGCCAGCGAGGTCCTTGCCCAAAAATCTGCCGTAAGCAGCAACCAACCCCAGCATAGCCAATCAACGAAAGACCGCGCACCCACCAATTCGTGGACCCGCCCGAAAGTAAGACCATCGCCCCATAAAGGCAGTGGGTGCGATGCGTTTCGTAACCAGGATGGTGGACATATTCTGCGGCTTGCACGCCAAATTCCGCATATTGCCAACACACGTCCCATCCCATTCCAAGACATAAGATGGCATAGACGCCGGCAAACGCGACGATCCCACCCATAAAACGCCATTGGCGTTGCCATGCCATGCACGCGGCTACCACGATCAGCCACTGCGGTTTGACGGCGAGTAGTCCCACGACAAGTCCCGCACGAAAGGGATGGTTGGTTCGTAACAGAAACCAACTGCCCGAAATTGCAAGCATCCCAAGGGTTGCCTTCTGACTGCTGGCGAGATTTTCCAGGAACGGTACATACAAGGTGCTGAAACTCATCAACCAAGACCAGTGAATCGATGGCGTGGTGGTCGTGCGACTGTCGGTGGCTCGATGGCTACGTGCCAATACCAGCCAGGACAAATAAAAGCACACAACGATAAGCATTGCCCACAGTGACGCCGCCACATGGAACGGGAGCCACGAGAAGGGGGAAACCAAAAGGTAATAGCAGGGGGGATACACCATCGGTAAGTAGCGACTCTCGTCCCAGGCAAAGCCGATGATATGGGGATCATGCTGTATTTTTTGGATATAGGGTGTATCGTAAAGGCGCCGTACTTCGCCCTGATCGACCACCCACCCACCGATCCATTCCTGCAGGAAATCGCCCGCGTAAGGATGGGCAGATCCTCGATGTTGGACGAAGTTGGGTGAGAGGATATAGAGGGCAACTACGACAAGCAGGCTGAGGAGGCAGGGTGTTCGGAGTGGCCAACGGTTCAAGAAACACCCCATTAACGTTTTCGCTGCGGTGGCTGCAGGCTCGAGCATCCTGCGGATTGCCCTTGAATTGGCGTCCGCGGCTGTTCAGCGGCCACATGAACGCTCCTAGGGAACCTAGGTCGCCCAACGACTACGTCAAGCTTAAACCCTACGCCTGGACATCCGGACCTGAGGATCATTGGAATCCGAACTTCGGCCGATAGAACAGAATGCGAGTCTTGGATATCGCTCGGTCAATGGAATGGTTTGGACCGATGAGGCGAAATGTGATGGGTACCACAAATCTATTGACTCTGATCGTGCTTCTTGCCGTGGCCTTGGCATCCTATCTTACCGGTTGGCAAGCGGGCAACCAATCGGGTTTCGTGCGGGGTAAAGAAGCCGGTAGCAAGGAAAATACCGATAAGGCCATCGCGGTAGGATATGATCGCGGCAAACGGGAGCAGGGGCAGGATGCCAAGAAACATCCGTCTGGTTCCAATCAGAGCGTTTGGTGGGCTTGGGCGGCGCTGACCGCCGTATTGCTCGTCGGTCTGGAGTTCCTCGTTTCCACCGGCCACTTCTTCCGTTAGAGGGGTAAAGATTTCCTTTTGACTTGCCCCCCTTGTGAAGTAACCTTCGTAAGGAAGCGAGAAAATCTGTGCAATTTAACTCTGTGGAACCAGTTGCCAATTTGAGAAGCCGCCATGAGCCAATTCCGGAAATTCTTGAGCGAAGACGACGCGGCAACGGCCGTTGAGTATGCTGTGATGCTCGGTTTGATCCTCTTGGCGATCATCGGCACGATTGGCGCCCTAGGGTCGACCACGGGCGGTCTTTGGGGGACGATGGATAGCGATCTACAGGGAGCCGGACTCGGCCAAATGCCCTAGTTCCACGTGCTTCAATCCCACGTGACTTCGTCCCGCATGCTGTTTCTCGCGGGCATTCGCTCGCCTACCTTGCTTCGCCGTAAAAAAGTGCGTATCGCATTTTTTTTTGTTCGCTTTCGCGCCATTTTGCGTCTTGGAGAATATACGGAAATTCTCTCCAGGATGAATCGCTATGTACGATTTGCAAAAACATGGGCTGGGCGTTCATCGACGTTCGCCCTGGCTGTGTCTCTTGGGTTGTGCAATCGCGGGGATTGTCGGTGACAAAGTTTGCAACTTCGCACCTTGGTTGATGGGCGTTGCGGCGATCTTGGCACTGGTTGGTTCGTGGGCGTTGCGCCGGTCAGTCCACGCTCCCCGACGGATCGTGGCACTCTTGATCGCAACGACTTGCCTATTTGCGCTACGACACTCGCTGACGGTGCGCTATGTTGAGCGGAACTCGATTGAATCGTATCTCAACTCGGGGGACGAGCGATCGTGTCCGGCGGTCGTCCGCGGCCGACTTGTCTCGGTGGAATGGGTGCCGCGTCAGGAACCACGGCAGAACGGGGGTCACTCACGAGTGAACGATCTGACGGAATTGGACCGACTGTTCTTTGAAATGGACTTGGAGTCGCTCCAGGATTCTGGAACCTGGATACCGGTGGCCGGCAGTGTACGGGTCTGGGCGCCACCCGATTGTCGTGTTCCGATTGGAGCCGATTTCGAAGCGTGTGGCATGCTTTCTGTTTTGCCTGTTTCTGCCAATCCGGGGGCCCCAAGCTGGCGCGAATTGTCGCGTGGGATTGGGCCTGTCGTCACTCTACGCATTCTGGATCCCGCGGCAGTGCGAGTCCTTTCCGCCAACACAAGTTGGCATGCCACAACGTGGATTCCGCGTTTGCGAGAAAGTGGGCAACGGCAACTCACAAAGTTTGTGCCACTTCACCAACAAGGTCTAGCAGCTGCCATGATCCTTGGGCTTGTCCGTGGCGTTCCGGAAGAAATCAACCGCGTCTTTACGGTCACGGGGATGGCGCACATCGTATCGATTTCTGGTCTGCATGTTGGCATGTTGATATCGGCATTTCTGTTCCTGGTCCAAGTTCATTGGCTTTCGCTCCGCACGCTTCGGTGGGTCATTGGTCTTTGTGTACTCTATGCGCTGTTGACTGGCGCTCGTGCGCCGGTGGTGCGTGCTTGTGTCTTGGCACAGCTCGTCTGCCTCGGCTGCCTGACACGACGACCGCCCCATCCCTGGAATACGCTGGCTGGCTCGGCTGTCTTTTTGCTCTTTGCCAGGCCGGCGGAATTGTTTCAGTTAGGGACTCAATTGTCATTCGTAGCGGTGGTCGGATTGGGTTGGTTTACCGATCATTGCGCCGGCAACAGCGGTCCACAAGAGCCGCTCGATCGACTGAAGTCGATATTCCAATCACCGTGGCAACGGTGGGCGGCGGCTAAAAAACGTGTTTTAGGACTGGCACTCCAAACGGGGCTGACTGTCTGGTGCGTGACGACGCCGTTGACGATGTGGCACTTTGGCGTCCTTTCACCGTGGTCGGCCGTCATTAATCTGTTTCTGGCGCCGCCGCTGTTTGTTGCGCTCGTCACGGGGATTCTTGTCGTCGTCTGTGGCGCTTGGTGTTCGCCGATAGCTGTGCCTATGGGTTGGGTCTGTGGAAAATCACTGGACATGTTGTGCGGATGGGGGGACTTGGCGGAACATTTTCCGCTTAGCCATGTCTGGGTATTAGGTCCGACGAGCGGCGGGATCGCAGTTTTTTACGTTGGCTGGTGGTTAGTTACGGTCTCCGTCAAGCGAACATTGCAATTGAAGACCTGGCTTGGGCTGTGGTTCCTCTGGATGGCATTCGCCGCCGGTATCAATGGACTTGCCCTTCGTGCTCGTGCATTGAGCCATGAACTCAGCTGTCATTTTTTTTCCGTCGGGCATGGCACGTGTGTCCTCTTGCAGGTCCCCGGCGGAATGAACTGTCTCTATGACGCCGGACAAATCGGTGCGACCGATCGGCATGTACGAGAAATAGCCCATGCCCTGAGGCACTTGCGCGTCGACCGACTGCATGCCGTGTTCCTGTCCCATGCAGATGTTGACCACTTCAATCTTTTAGAAGGAATATCGGAAAGAGTACGTATCGACCAAGTGTTTTCTAATCCGGGCATGTTCGACGTTGATGCGTCGGCCGTGCAGAGACTGAAGGAAGCCTTGAACCATCGACGGATTCCCATGATGGAACTCAATCGTGGCCAACGATTGAGTATCGGCGCCGTCGAATTCAACGTCCTTCATCCTCCTCGCGGCGAACAGATCGGCAGCGATAATTCCCGATCACTCGTCTTGCGAATCAACTATGCCGGACGCAGCATTCTGTTGCCGGGTGACTTAGAAGCTCCCGGTTTGGCGTACTTACTGGCCGTTGCAACCGACCGAGTCGACGTGACGATGGCACCCCACCATGGTCGTGGCCGACGTGATGTCCACCTATTGTGCCAGTGGTGTTCGCCCCGATCGGTTGTTATCAGTGGCGGACCCCATGCCACCGCACACGAACTGGAGGCCGACCTCCGCGCGGCAAACATTACGCCATGGCATACAGCCCATGATGGATGCGTGGAAGTCCGACTGAGTCGCCGGCACGTCCATGTGCTGCCGTGGAAGGACCGTAAACTGAAATCACCGCTTCATTAAGGAGTGTGTCTAGGGCTCATCGTAGTAGTCGGCCAAGTGGTAACGGCGTCGGCGTGCCGGGCGCCGGCGGCGCCGCGGCGGGTCGATCACGGCCGGCTCTTCATACCAGTAACCCGAGAGCAAGCGATAAAAAAAGAGGATGAGCAGCGCACCTGCGGTCCCCGCGAACATCCCTCGGCCACTGATGGGAGTAACGCGTTCACCCTGCGAGAGGAACGTCCAGGCTCCGCAACCAATAATCACCCCGGCAATGCCCATGCCAAGTGTCGCCACCGGTCCGCCCGGGTCGCGCCCCGGCATGATGGCTTTTGCTAGCAGCCCAATCAGAGTACCGTAACCGATCCAAACGAGGACGTCGTTGAACCAAAGCTGAGTCTGCTCGGTCAATTCCCAACCGTCCATACGGCACCTAATAACAAGGAGTAACAGCTTGCAGTCCCGGTGCTGTTGACGCGGGTAGGCAAACAACATGCGCTAGTAAGCTAACGGAAACTGCCTATCTTCCGGCTTCGTCGGGACCGTTTATACAGCTAGTTGCGGCCTGGCGAAATGGCAGATTTCCTGAGGGTCGCGCCGGCGCGGGGCGAATTTTCTTACGCAGGTGGCAAATCCGGTACTCGCCTGCGGAATTTTTTGGATTCCCCCCGATTCGGCGCTTGAATTCGGCCGCTGTGATTCGGTAAATTACAGCCATGGAACTCATCGCCACATTGTCCGATCTGCCGAATCAAGAGGTGCTGACGACGATCACCCTGATCATCGCCTCGGTTTCGATGGTTCTGTCGTCACTGGCACTGCTGCCGCACCTCCGCCCGGGAGCGGCGATGATCCGTGACGCGATCTTATGGGCGGCCTTAGTGGTCGTATTTGTTTCGGTGGTGGGATTGGGATGGCGGTACTGGAGTGAACACGTTCCCCAGGAAGCTCTGTTGCAATCATCTCCTGCTTCCGTGCCGGCTGCGGCGCCGACCGTAGCACACGCTGGATATTAGTGCGTGGGGGAATATCCCCACCCGTCAATCTGCGGGCATTTTCTGCCGACATTTTATCTCTTGGGGGCGGAGTAACTGGCGTTGGCAATCATGATCTGTTATGATCGCAGCGTTTTTGTCGAGGAACCCCAGCATGCCCGCTTGTGTATTGGCTTATTCGGGAGGTCTAGATACCTCTGTCATTTTGGGTTGGTTGATGGACCGTGGCTATGAAGTCCACGCCGTGTATGTCGACCTTGGCCAGCCGTGTGAGGACCGCGAAGCGATTCTCCAGAAGGCGCGAAATATTGGTGCCGCCAGTTCGCGTATCGTCGACGTCCAGGAAGAATTGTGTCGTGACTTTGCCTTTCCCGTGTTGCAATGGCAAGCAAAGTACGAAGGGATCTACCTGCTTGGTACGTCGATCGCTCGCCCCCTGATCACAAAAGAATGTCTGCGTGTGGCGCGCGAGGTGGGAGCCCAATCGTACGCGCACGGTGCGACTGGCAAGGGCAACGATCAATGTCGATTTCAATTGGCCGCAGATGCGTTGGAGCCACGCATCGAAGTGATTGCACCCTGGCGGATGGAAGAGTTCCGGCGTCAATTCCCGGGACGGACCGCCATGATCGACTATTGTCAAGAACGCAAGATACCCGTGAAAGCGACTACGGCAAAACCGTATAGCTCGGACGAAAACTGCCTGCATATCAGCTACGAAGCCGGGCGATTGGAAGAGTTAACCGTCAACGGAGTGGAACTCGTGGAGTTTGGCATGTCGGTCTCTCCACAACAAGCACCGGACGCGTCCGAGCTTGTCGAAATCGAATTTGAAGCGGGAATCCCCGTCGGGCTCAACGGTCAGCGAGTTTCTCCTCTAACCATGGTGCAGCAACTGAACAAGATTGCTGGAAAGCACGGCATCGGCCGGATCGATATGGTGGAGAATCGATTCGTGGGCATGAAAAGTCGCGGAGTTTATGAAGCGCCCGGCATGACGGTTTTGTATGATGCTCACCGCTATGTTGAGCAGTTGACGCTGGACCGCGATCTAATGCATTTGCGCGATCGTTTGTCGGCTGAAGTAGCCGAAATGGTTTATTATGGATTTTGGTATGCCCCCAAGTTCGACGCGCTTTTGGCCTTCATCCGGCAAGCACAACAGCAGGTGAACGGCACGGTTGGATTGAAGCTCTATAAGGGCAATATTATCGTCGACCGACGGAGCAGTCCCTGCAGCTTGTACGACGATGGATTGGCGACGATGGAAGGGGGGGGCGCATACAACCAGACCGATGCGGAGGGCTTCTTACGGATCCAAGGGCTTCCGCAACGAGTACATGGGGGGATGCACCCGCGCAAGTATTAATTGGGTCGCACCGGGTTACAGTATTTTCAGAGGAGATCGGTATGTCTGACGCTTCTTCGGAAGCATGCACTCCCAAGTTACCTCCATTGCTAGGCGAAATTCCGCCGGTGTGGACGCGCCGTCATTTATTGGATATCGAGTCGCTTTCGGCGGACGAAATCAACTGTGTGTTGGATGTCGCACAGCAATTCAAGGACGCCGGTGCGACGGCTGGTCGTCGTTTCACGCCGCTGCAAGGAATTGCTTGTGCGAATTTGTTTTTTGAGAATTCCACACGCACACGTACCAGCTTTTCCCTGGCGGCGCGACGATTAGGTGCCGATGTCGTCGATTTCTCTTCTAGCGGCAGCAGTCTGTCGAAGGGAGAGACGTTTATCGATACTGCCAAGAACATTGAAGCGATGCACGTCGAGGTTGTGATTGTTCGACATGCGACACCGGGGACACCTCACCTCTTATCGCAAAGTCTTCAGTCAAGTGTCATCAACGCCGGAGATGGCCCTCACGAGCACCCGACACAGGGTTTGCTCGACATGCTTACCATTCGCCAACATCGTGGCGATCTGCGTGGTCTGACGGTGGCACTTGTGGGCGACATCGCTCACAGTCGAACGGCGCGGTCCAATATCTGGGGGCTAAAAAAATTAGGTGCACATGTCATCGTGTGCGGGCCGCCGACCTTGGTCTCGCGTCGTTGGGAAGGTGTCGGGGTAGAAGTGGCTCACAATCTCGATGAAATACTGCCTCGCTGCGATGTTTTGAATCTGCTGCGGATTCAGTTTGAGCGACAGGCGACTCGACCCTTTCCTTCGGTCCGCGAGTATGCGCTGTTGTATGCGATGACGGGTGCCCGTATCCGTCGCGCGAAGGACAATATCTTGATCATGGCGCCGGGCCCCATCAATCGCGGCGTTGAAGTAACGCCCGAGGTTGCCGACGGTCCCCATTCGGTTATTTTGGATCAAGTCTCCAATGGACTCGCCGTTCGCATGGCGACACTTTGGCTGATTAGTTCCGCACGTGCTTCCCATCGAACGTAAACTTTCCTGAGACTACCGTTCTCGAACATGCAAACGATCCTGATCAAGAATGGCCGTGTGGTTGATCCGTCCCAAAAGTTGGATCGCGTCACCAACATCCTGTTGCGCGACGGCAAGATTGCTGCGTTGGACGTAGCCGTTCCGACCGATGCTCTGGTGATTGACGCTACGGATCGTATTGTGGTACCCGGTTTAATCGACCTGAATACTCAATTGCGTGAACCGGGGTTCGAAGAAGACGAAACAATTCGCAGTGGTACAGCAGCGGCGCTGGCGGGTGGATATACGACAATTGCGTGTTTGGCGAGTACGGAGCCACCGATTGATACTCAGGCCAGTGTGGAATTTGTTCAGCACCAGGCTGACCGAGCCAATCACTGTCGCGTCGTTGTCATTGCATGTGTGAGTCAATCTCGCGCGGGGGAGCAGTTGGCCGAAATGGGGTCGTTGTCGGCTGCCGGTGCCGTCGCCTTTAGCGACGCGCCACGTCCTGTCCTCAGCGCCGAACTGATGCGACGCGCTTTGGAATACGGAAGTATGTTCAATGTTCCCATCATCAATCGTCCAGAAGTTCGCGACCTGACTCGAGACGGGGTAATGCACGAGGGCCAAACCTCGCTGATCTTGGGGTTGGCGGGAATGCCACCCGAAGCAGAAGACGTGATGACCGCTCGTGACTTACGGTTAGCAGAATCGACCGGTGGACGGCTCCATCTGACTTGCCTATCGACGAGTGGTAGCGTGGAATTGGTCCGCAATGCAAAACGGAATGGAATACCGGTAACGGCCGACGTCTGTCCACTCAATTTTACTTTGGACGACCAGAATCTGAGGACATTCGATTCGAGGTTCAAAGTCAATCCACCACTCCGTTCGTCGGAGCACGTGACGGCCTGCGTCATCGGCCTGAAGGATGGAACCATCGATGCGATTTCGAGTAGCCATTCTCCGTATGCTTCTGAGAAGAAGATGCAAGAATTGGATATGGCTCCCTTTGGCGCGGCAACGATTGAAACCGTGCTGTCGCTTGTCATTACCCACTTGATCGAACCAGGCCATTTGACGTGGTTGGAGGCAGTTGAAAAACTATCGACGAATCCGGCTCGTATCTTGCGACTGCCGCACCAAGTAGGGACACTCCAAATCGGTGCCACTGCGGACATTACCGTGATTGATCCCAATCTCGAGTGGCAAGTTGATGCGGCTCAGTTCTGCTCGCAAGGCCGTTATTCGCCCTACGATCGGAATCTGCTTCGCGGTCGCGCTCAGGTGGTTATTGTGGGCGGCCAGGTTCGTTGGGAGAGGTGAAAATGCCGCCAAGAAAACGTATTTACGTTAAGGCAACTCGTTGACCGCCCGCTCGCAGGCGCCGACTGACAGCGTGCGGCGAATGCTAAGCCTGCGTCTTCCGTTGTAAACCATGTCTGAAGGATCTGCGGAAGATCTGCAAACGCAATAAAGCTTGTTCGCAACCCTGGGTCGGCCGAGCGGAGGACATTGATTTCGGCCGGACCCTTGCCGAGCCCGAAATCAGGCCGCGGTTCGATTCAGCCTCGGCGATATTCCGCGATTGATTCATCGAGATCTGCTCGGCCGTGTGGTCGCGGGCTGTGCACTCAGGGCAGCGTTAATGCTCGCCGAGCTCGCGTTGCTGCAACCCTAGGTAGGCTAGGGTGATGTAACCGCTTCGCGGTATTCGAATCGACACGCTGTAACTCATACAGATTTCACTGGCCGCCCCAGTGAATCCGCATTCAGTTTTGCTCGCACATGACGAATCGTCATTACGCACTTAACCAATGACCAAGGACACGCCCACCTGGGTTGTGAAGTGACGATCCTCAGAAATTTCCTTGACGGCTTCCGAGTGACCACCCTTTGATGGCGCGG
>JAQCHP010000116.1 GCA_027619595.1 Planctomycetota bacterium | reverse complement strand
ACTTACCTACGTAGCACGAACGCAATCGATTTGACCCGTTTTACCCACGGATTCATCGGAAGAGCCAATTTGTTTGAGGTTCTGACACCGATGGCTTTCGCCACCGGCAGAGTTTGTGTCGGCACTTCGTGCCTTCCCAAGTTCGTTCACGGCTTATGGGGCTGTAAACGGTTACAGGTCCGGGAGCCTCCCGAGAGTGCCTACTTGCTGCCGCCAATTCGCCGAGAAATCGAGAAGAGGAGAAACAGCACCGGTCCCACGACCACCAAGGAGCGTGCTACCGACGCGAGGCCACCTGGCGATAGAACAATACCTGTTACGACAATTCCAGCTACCGTCACGGTCGCAAAACGTGGCAATTCGACCAACTGCGGATAAGCGAGCCACGCTAGACTTGTGATGGTGCCAACTTTGAATAGCGACGCAGCATAAAACCCCGGACCACCACCGTGCTCCCACGCGTAGCCAATCAATGAACCAACCATGAGCACCACGGAGATCCAACCAAGTTTTGCGCGGGTCGATAACATGCCTAGAGCTGGTCGAGCTGGTCGAGCCAGCGGCAGAGAGAAAGGCGTTGTTCGGCGGCAATTTCGCCGCTCTTTGCCGAAGTCGTTGCGACCGGGAAGCGGCGTTTTCGCAACGCCTGTATTACTCCGTCGATGCGTGTGTTCATGATCGAGTCGTCTCGCTGGGCGATCCAAAGTGATATGCGTTTTCCCGGTTCGTTCGCCGGCAGGTCAACCGAAACTGGGGGTGCCGCATCCAGCACAGCAACTCCCCGTATGATTTTTTGAGCCCGGAAACCAACCAGCATGGCCATGGACCCTCCCCCTTCGCTGCCGTAGATGGCGATACGCTGCGGACTGATCTGCTGAAGTTGAGCCACTGCTTGGACGGCTCGGACGATTCGTTCTGCTTCGGCCGGCAGCCAGCGATCCTCACGACTTGGTTGTGGCATCAAGACGACAATACCAAGTTGTTCGCTGTATTCTCGCCACAAGTGTAAAGATTCTTCCGATGTCGCACTACCTGGTGTAGGGAGCACAACCAGTAGGCTCAACGGATCGGAACGCGACCAACGTACCGGAAGATAGGCTCGGCAAGTGAAATCAGTATCAGGTAACGTGACAGGCACAATCTCACGGGCTACTGATTTCTCAACGTTGTCCGTCGGTGGAACACCCGCTGATACATTCGGTTGCAGACGAGTGCGCGGAGGAACGTTAGCTGCCACGACACCACTTCGCTCGTCCGATTTAAATGCAGCGTCGACCGATTTTCCATCCCGCAGATACCGCAGTCGACGAGACTCACCGGGAAAACATCCTTCCAATCGAGCCGCCAACATTTTCGCTGTGACAATCGGTTCATCGTCGAAATGCGTAATCCAATCTCCCGCTATCAGTCCCAACTTCGCTGCGGGACTGTCAGGAAACACAAACCGAATTTCTACACCCTGCAGTTGAGAGCCTTTTGTCTTGTCCTCGGTGCGTTTTTCGTCCGCTAATTCGACGGCAACCGTGTTCCCGGACGGGGCTGGCAGGATGCCCAGAAAGGCTTGTCCGAATGGCGGTACCTCACCCAGTAGCTCGGCTTCGAGGGTCAGTGATTGGCCTGCACGTAGCAAGGACAGTTGTACGATGTCTTTCGCGTACAATTGGCCAAGTTGGGTATGAAATTGAGCAAGCGTTTCCACCGATGTGCCGTTTACCTGGGTAATCTTATCGGCCTTTTGCAATCCCGCTCTGGCGGCCGGAGTATCGGGAATAACTCGTTTAACGATCGGCGGAACTGAATAGCGATATCCCGGTTCTAAGACGATCCCGAGACGTCCCGGCAGTAAGTCCGTGCCGGCCTGAAGATCGGTCAGGCGGCGAAAAAGTGGATCCAGGGGTACCGCAAACCCGACTCCGGAATCGTACCATTCGCTGCCGGCCAGCGCTGAAGATTCCTGTTCGTGGTCGGGCGACAGAGGGACTAGCAATCCGATCACGCGGCCGTCGAGTGTAATCAGCGGGCCACCGTAGTTGCTCGGTGAAATCTTAGCATCCGTTTGAACGGCGCGTCCAAAGATACGCTGTTGAGCACTCAAGACTCCCACCGATATATTCGGTTGTTCGGGCGCGAACGTGCGTCCCATGGCGATCGTCCGCTGGCCAACTTGTAGTTCTTCTCGCGGCACAAATGTAGGGACCGGAAGTTGTGCGTCGACTTCGACCCGCAACAGGACCAGGCGTCTAGCGTAATCTCGGGCGACAATCTTAGCTGCACGGCGTTCTCCCGTGGGCAGATCGATGAGAATTGATGCGGGTCGGTGCAAAAAACCAAATGCACTGGAGACAATCCATCCGTCGGGCGAGATGATAAGTCCCGTCGTCGGTCCACCCCCCAGGAATTGGCTTTCGACTCGTTCCGTGCCCCCTAAGGTCTCAATTCGAACGACACACGGGGCGACGCGCGCGACCGCCTGCTGGATAGCATCGTCTTCGAGTTCCAGTAAATCCACTTCTCGCCCTGACGCATTGCCCCCATGGAGAAAGAGAAAGCATCCGAGCAAAACGATCGATCGCACGACTAAGTTGTGTTGTGCTACCGGCGAAATGGTAGGTCTGGAAGACTGTCGACAGTTTTTCACGAGGAGGTACCCATGATGGATGAATGATCTAGCGGACGCGGAGCGTAACTTCATGTAAGTCCTGCCGCGCCCCCTCACGTCGTAATATCGTCAGCTGAATTGAATCCACGCGATCGTATTTGGCCAGCGATTCGATGAGCGACTCGCGTGATGCAACCGACATTCCGCCTACCATGATAATCAAGTCGTCGCTGCGCAAACCGGCTTTCGCAGCTGGCGATTCGTCGAGCACAGTTTCCAAGTAGGGTGGAGTGCTCGGCAGGACTCGCGGAACAAGGATTAGTCCAAGCATCTGCGGCGTCACTGGTTCTACCGGTTGCGCCGCTGGGGAGCCCGTATCATGGGGCTTGCCCGATAGGATCCGCGCGACGCTTAGCGACACGATGTCGACTGGCAATGCGTAATTCAACCAGACATCGTTGGAGCTGTCACGCAGTTCTTTGCCCAAGATGCCGAGCAATTCCCCGCGGCGGTTCGTGAGTGCTCCCCCGGCTGCCCCAGCATTATTCGTGACGGCGTCCAGCACGAAGACACGACCACGATAGGGAGTCTCGAATGTCCCCCGACGTGCCGCCAGCGACGCGACAGCGGCCACCCGGCCTTGCATTACACTATTGAATTCATTCCCCGATGCGATCGCATATAGGTTACTAAAGGCCATCACACGGTCGCCGGGCTTTACGTCGACCATATTCTTCAACTCAAAAAATTCTAATTCCGTAGCGTCAATCTTCAGGATGGCGATTTCGAGTTCAGGGTCCATGCCGACCAGTTTGCCGTCCAATCGTCGCCCATCGTTGAGCACCACTGATACAGTCGCGGGGTCAAGGACATAGCTCCAGACGGTAAGAACGTGTCCGTCGGCAGAGACTAAGATGCCACTTTGATAGGCTTCCAGCCCGCCCCGTCCAGCGCCAAAAATCTTTACGAGTTTGGGTTGCGTGCGGTCCACTTGGAACGCTAAAGATGCGGCCGGCGGTGAGTCGATTGCATAAGTGACCGTTGCACTGAACCAGCAGACAAACAACGCCATCCATGCACGCCCGCTGTGAATCAGATGTCTGGTTCGCAGTGAAGTCATGACCGATCCTCTTGCGGGGAAATACTAGTCCACTCGATTGAGTCGATGGTTCCGACATCTCGGTCGGACGCACGTAGTCGCAGTCGAGTCGGTAACGTACCAAGTGGAGTGGGGACAGGGTTTTCGAATATTAGCTCGAATGGATCGACTTCGATATCGGGAAAAACTTCCAGTGCCCTGATCTCACTCGAGTTGGGATCGAGATAAAAATGAGCTTCGTACGTTTCGAAGGTGCCGACCAGGACGTCTAGCAGTTCGTCTTGTCCCGGCCAAGGCGAACGTCCCAAGTAATAAAGGTCGCCGAATGGCTCATGTCCCGCCGTGAGCAGACGTTTTGTTAAGAACAGAGCGGAAAGCAATTCACTACCTGTCGGATCCTTGGTTGGGGAACTGGTCTTCTGGACGGTTGCGGTAAAGGTCTCGACACGTCCGCTGGCAAAGACTGCCTTGGCATCGTTTTGCGATAGGCTAATCGTTACTGGACCTATTTGGGAATGTTGGGCTGTGACATGCCATTGTGCGGAAGTAGCTTCCGGAATCTGATAAAACGTTTGCATACGCTGCAATATTTCCTGGCGACGTTGCCGATTGAAGGCATAATTTGCATAACCACGCCGCGACTCGAACTGGGCGGCCACCTCGGCTGGCATGTCGACAGGATGCGACGCCGGATCACCTCCGGGCGTTTTTTTCTCAGGAGCATCGGGACTCGATGGAATCTTTTTCTGCTGTCCACCTGGGGGTCGGCTCGGCGGTTCGGGTTTCGCTTCAAATTCGCCCGACTGCACGAGTTGCAATAACTCCTCGCGAGCATGCACGCCTTCCAGTCGGATCATGATCTCACGACGCGTTTGGTCTCGGACCACTGACAGTGGCACCCGCCAACCTTGAGGTACTGTGCCCAATATATTCTTGAAAGAATTGGCCGATTCGACCGGGCGTCGGTCGAGAGCAATAATCGAGTCGCCATCCCGCACTCCCCGTCGGAAAGCGTCACTTGTCCGCAAGATATTCGTTACAACGACGCTGCCGTCGGCACGAGAACTCACGGTGAATCCTGCTGTGGCATGATCTACAACCCGGCCACTTTGCAGATGACCGAGAAATCGCTGCACTTGATTGGACGAAATCGCATAAGCTACGCCGACGTTGACACGGCCCCGTTTTTCGAAGGAACATCGCCCATTGATGCCAATAATTTCGCCCGCCGCATTGAACAGCGGGCCACCCGAATTGCCTGGATTCACCGACGCGTCTGTCTGAATGCAGTCGGTGTACTCAATGAGTGTTCCGGATGGTTCTTGGTATCGGTGGACTCCAGAAACGATTCCGCAGGTAACCGATGAATGAAAATCAGTAGCCAACGCAAAGGGATTGCCCACCGCAAAACAGGGGTCGCCTGCCCGCACCAGATCGCTATTGCTCCATGCCGCAGTGGGGAAATCGGTGCGGCCGAATAGCTTGATCAAGGCGACGTCGCCAGTCGGATCAATACCAACAATGACGGCATCATACAATCGACCGTCCGAGAGCCCGCAACGCAAGTAATTTCCGGATGGAGCGGTGACGTGAAAATTAGTGATCGCATATCCGTCAGCAGAAATAATGACACCCGAGCCACCCCCGCTGTCGTCTGACGGAGAAAAGATGCAGATCGTAGCCGGCATTACGGCATGAATCGCAGCGATGCGTGCCGATTCAGCCGCTTGCAGTTGCGGGCTGATCCCTTCGGATTGGCCGAGCGCTGCAGGGGAAGATTGCAGCAGTATTGCAAGCAAAATCCAACCTAGCTTAGGTCCAGTCGGACCGATTGTTCTGGAACGTTGGATGCTCATCGGAGTAGCCTCGCGTCCGCCAAATGGAATCGATCGCCCAAATCTTGTCCTTCGCCAAAGTCTACTAAAATTTGCAACTGCTGGCAGCCATTGAGATCGACATCCAGATGTTGGGCGACGGCGGAATCGATCGTTTTTTCCCACAAGATTTTATCGTCACCCGTCATCCGCACGATGACGTGCCCCAAACCTTGCACCTCCGGCGCAACACCAATTTCTGCGCTAAGTCTTCGGTATTCGCCTGCGAGTCGGTAAACCAGTAAGGTCTGACTATGGACAGCTAAACCCTTGGAATAGGTCCGCAGCTCCCCCTCAGGATTGACCAAGAGACTTATCGGCTTCCCGCCAAATCCTTGATCGGTGCAGACCGCAAATAGCTGTACCAAATTCTCGGTAGGGTCCGCTGTAGGGATGAATGGTTGCCATTTGACAGCACGAGGTTCTAGGTCGCTGAGAAACACAAATGCATTCTGTTGGAGATCAAGTGTGGCGATGTTGCCAATGGCGATCGAGAGTTCGATGCCGGACGGTGTTTCGGCAAAAATTTGGTCGCCTTTCAGCGTCCAGGCGGACAACTGCCATTGCGAACTTTGACGATCGATCAGTGTCGCGACGGGTTTTTGAACGTTCGGTTTGGACGGATAGATTACGCCGGCGATTTTTTCTAGTCGTACATCATGGGCCGTTCCGTCGTGACGGAACTGAACACGTTCATGATTGACACTCTGAGCGACGCCCGTGAGAAAATCGAGTTTGCCAGTCGACTTGCGTACCACAAGCACATCGTCGGCGTTGGATGTCGCCATCAGTTCCTGCCAGCGAACTTGTTGTTCTGGCTCCAACGTGCGGAACTGAACGGCACGCACAGATTCCAAAGGAAAACGGTGTAGGTTGGCGTGCGCGCCGGTGACTCGGCAAGATCCATCTTGGATATGCACCGACTCCACGACCAAAAGAGAGTCATCTTGGAGGCGTACCTGCATCTGTGCGCTATTCGTGGCCACAGGTGCATTTTCGGTCGACCGGAATTGAACGGAAGCAATCTGATCCCACGGCACAAGTTCTCCGAGCGGGAGCTGGCCAGTCTCCGGACTTGGCCCTGAAGTCTTCCCGACCAAGCGAACATCCGGTGCACCGTTTTCACGTTCATGTAGCACGGCTTCAACCGTCTGGCCGTCGATACCTTTCGTGGTAACCGGTACAGCGGCCCAATGGCTGAGCAGTAAATGAAAGGCGAGCGAAATCATCTTATTCTCTGCAAAAGCACGTCGGAGGGGTAACGAAGCGGGAAAATGCGGGTCGAACCGAGCTAAGGTAGAACATCACGCTCCTGTGCAAGCTTACGGAAATAACGCTCCACAATGTCTCGATAATGTGACGGAAAGTCTTTACTCAACTGCTGGAGGGCTCGCTCCCGCTCCTTGGGGGGCAAATTGCCCCAATCGCCCCCGGGTGAGAGTTCACGGGGCGTAACATCACCAACTCCCTGGGGTCCCGCACGGAAACTGTCTTGTGCTGGGTTCGACGGCGACGATGACGGTCCACCGCCCGATTGAGCCGCCGATTGACTGGCCTGCAGTTGCTTTTCAATTTGTTCAATCAATTCGTCCAAATGCTTGATCACGTCCGATTCATCCTTGCGGACGCGGGTGCCAGCCCGCGCGTGTCCTAAACGAATCTGGATTCGGTCCATTAGTCTCGCCACAGGATCGAGTTGGTGGCGACTGGAAGCCTTGAGATCTTCCTCCATGAGTTCCGCGACCGTCGAGAAGCGTTGCGGTACAGAGTCAGGGTTGCTTCGCAATAACGACAAGTTGGCTAACGCTTCATTTTCGCGACCCAAATGATGCAACGCAACTCCACGGTAAAAGAGCAGCGCCGCCGGGTCCACCACGGTGTCTGGTGAAATGTCCTGCAGCACCTGCAGCGATTCATCAAACAGCATGGACGCCGCCAGCCAGCGACCGTAGAGCAGTCGCAGATTCAGTCGCGCGGATTCTGGTACCGACGTATCTGTCAGCACGGGAAACTCGGCTAAAGGAAAGGCCAGTGGCTGTTGACACTGCTCGAATACAGCGCGGAATTGTCCCTGCATCAACGAAAGCTGGCGACAGAAATCAACCAACCGATCACCGCTGGTTGGTACCCCCGTTTGCAGTGCGGCGACAGGACTGCCATCGCGATGCAATTCGAATTGAATCGACTGAAGCCACTCATTGAGCGTTTCGTCACTTGGTTGCATCCAAGCATGCCTCTGACCAAGTTCCTGCGTTGTCCCCACGGACGGTTGTCCGAAAAGAAGCACCAAGCTCAGTGCAACTCGCACTAACGCCAAGTTAAGCGGAAATGGCAGTTGTTGATCAGTTCGTTGTAGGTTGAACATGAGTGGCTTTCGTCTTATTTGTTGCGTCCTACGACGATGTCGCGTGTAATGGCGGCGATCCGAGATTCACGTTCGCTCAATCGACGTAGCGTCGTGGCCAAATCTTCGCTCGTCGTTTGTCCGACAGCATCCTGCGGGTCCTGTAGCGCTTCGGCGACCTTGTCTGTTCGCTGGTTGACTCGCAATTGCAGACTACGCAACATTTTGAGTTCCGATAGGGAATTAACCAAAGGCTGCTCTTGCTCGGCTCCTGGGGGGCTCCCTGATGGCGGTTTTTGCGGCTGATCCTTCGAAGCTTCTCGGCGAGCCGTCTTGAGGGATTCGAGGATTTCCTCCAGCATGGAGACGATGTCTTCTTCGATGGAAATTGTCAGCGCGTCGATTTGCGTTGCAACCAATCGGCGAGCTACCTGTTGCATGTCTTCTCGCAGTTGCGATGCCACCTCGGGAAATACAACAGAAGATCCTTCTTCTCGCAACATGGCTAATGCTTTGTCAGCCTCGGTGACGATCTGGCGTTGGTCCAGGCTGAGCTTGCTGGCACGGACAATCGTTTCTCGGGGTGGTCCGGTACCCTGAGAAGCGTCAGTGGCCTTGGAGAGGTCGAGTGTTGCTTCGTTAACGTGCAGTTGCATTTCCAACATCTTGCGGAATCGACCCTCCAATTGGGCTAACGTTTGCTCCACTTCCTTTTCGCGCATCTGACGCAGGATCCGATTAAGGTCTGCCTTCGCCTGCTCTAACAACTGTTCCGCATTACGCTGTTGTTCCAGGGACGGGTCCCGTTCGGATTTTCGCATGAACTCTTCCGCCTCACGCATCTTCTGTTCCGCTTGCTCCAATGCGGACTGGCCGGGCGCAGATGGCTGTTGGTCCGGCGCGTCGCCCGATGATTCCGGTTTGCCGCCGGCAGATGGTGCTGCGTCCGAATTCTCCGTGGGGCCAGGAGCCCCGGGAGTGGCCGGCGTCGGCTGCGCAGAAGAGGGTGGAGCAGCGTCTTTCCCTAAAGCATCGGGAACTGCAGCCGACTTGTCCGACAAATCCGAATTGCCAGTACCATCTTTGTCCGTTGCGTCTTTGTCCGTTGCGTCTTTGTCGGTACCATCTTTGTCGGTACCATCTTTGTCAGTTGTGTCGTTGTCGGAGGGTTGCTGTTCGGCCGGTTTCAGTTGGTCCTTCATGGTCTTTAACAGGCCGAGTGTACGGTCGGCTACGCGTGCCTCTTCGTCGGCAAGTCGGGACAACTCGACTTCCTCTTCCGTACGGCCCTCTAAACTACGTTGGAGACGTAGCAGACGTTCAACCTCGCGCAGGTACGATTCGATGCGGTCTTTTTCACGCTTGGCGCGGTCGGCATGTCCTTCACTCAGTAATAAATCCAAAAGTCCTTGGAAGTCCTTCGTGAGGAGTTTTTGTTGGTCAACAGCTTTGCCGAGTTCTCCCCCGTCGAGGGAGTCGGCGGCTGCTCGAAGCCGTTGCTGAAGTCGTAATTGGCGGGCGCGAGAAAACGCCTGTTTGAGCAGAGCCGCTCGCTGTGGATTCGCCGAACCTTCGAGCTCGGCGCGTTCTAGTAATCTCCGTTCAAGTGAGAGGAACTGGTCTGCCAGCTTCGACTGTCGTGTTACCACCTTGGCCGGGTTACTTTCGGTCGCAGGCACAGCAAGCGGCACTGACCTGTCAGCAAGCGGCACTGACCCGTCAGCAAGCGGCACTGACCCGTCAGCAAGCGGCACTGACCCGTCAGCGAGCGCGGGGCTGGCCGTAACGAGGAACAGGAGCACTCCTACCAGGGCGTAGATACCACCGAACCCAGCAGCAGGGCAAAAACCAGAATGGTTCTGTGGTTCAGTTCTTGTCCAACCATCACATTCCGTCATGTAACCTCCGATGGCGGCCGAACAGCGTCCACCACGGTCCCTTCCGTTTCCGAATCGATCCTGGTCAACTATGCGCGAATTCTCCGAGCCGTGCCAATAAGTACGCCAAGCGAACCGTGATTTTTTCGTCCGGTCAGTCGGTCGTGCCGACCGCGTAAACTGGCGCCGAGGGCAATGTAAATGGCATGCGATAACTGTCTGTTGTGCCGGCCACCGACTTTTCCGCCTGGGCGCTGAGGCTACGCTGGTATTATCACACCCTGGGCCCAATTCGGCAACGAGGCCTAAGGGGTACCGAAGCTGTCACGAGACACCTGCTGGGCCCGAAGAACGGGTGAACCGAACTGGTTCCGGCGTTTCGGGCCGTTCCAGTGCGATCCTTTTGGGGAAAGCTCCCACGGAGTCGATTCCTAGGTGGCGATCATGGGAAATCATTCTTGAGAGTCCAATCCAAGAACGAAACAATCGCTGCCGTGGGGACTATATTCCGGTTTCATCCTGCGGTCCGGATGTTGTGGCAGTTCGCCCCAACGGGGTGTTAGTTAATAGCCAGGGGTGACGAGCGGCGCCGCCGATCGAGCCCCTGGATCAAAGCGTCGGTTTATTGACCTGAGAATTTACGAAGATTTTTTCGATGATCTGGCGGACGGTTCCCCTTTCCATTCGCCACCCAGCATCGGATGTTTTGCACCATTCGATTCTGCCTCACGCAATGGCTGAGAGGTTTTCCACGTCGGGAATTAGATCGCGTCGTTGATCCCATCTTTATCGGAATTCGACCATGTCCGGTACACGCACCCCAGGAGCGGCCGATCCCAGCCGTTTCAATTGGGGAATCAACGCGGTCGCCTCGTGATACTTGCCCTTACGGCAACTTTTTGATTCGAATGTTGCGGAACGCCACGGGATCACCATGCCCGGCAAAACCGAGATACCCGCTGGCGAGGTCTTTGCCCGGGTGTACGGAACCATTCATGAAATTGGTGACCTGCCCAAGGTCACCATCAAGGATGACCGATCCATTGAGTTCCACGCGAACTTTGGATCCTTGCACGGTGATTTCTTGGAAATTCCATTCCCCGGCATCGCGAAGGTAACCGCGATGCGCGGCCAACTGGCCGTACGCGCTACCGTGTGCTTGGCGGGGGTCGAGGGAGGCGTACTTGGAATGTTCGGTGTCCAATACTTGCAATTCGCACATTCCGGAATAGGCGGGATCCCCTTCACCCGGATAGCGGATCGCCAGACCGTTGTTACCACCAGGCGGGATCTTGATTTCGAGTCGTAGGACAAAATTCGTGTATTTCTTTGCAGTGTAAAGTGTACCACCGGTACCAGTACGACATTGGATCGAGCCGTCGACGATTTCATAACCATCTCGCGCCCCCTGCCAACCCGTCAAGTCTTTGCCATTAAAAAGCGGAATAAACTCTTTGTCAGCTTCTTCGCCGAGTACCCGATTGGCCACTTCGGTCGATAGCTCCCGCACAAAAATGTTGCGCCAGCGAATTTCCCCACCGTGAGTCTGCAGCTGAATTGGGCCTTTCCTCAGCAGAGGAAGTGCTCGGTTCCAATAATTTTCCATGACGGCATGCTGAACGATCAACTTATCGTTCAAGGTGACGGTTGTACGACTCCCCACTTGCCGGATGTGAAATCGGTTCCATTCTCCCAACGGATGATCAGCAAGAATGAGTGGATCTTTGCCAGGCGCACCGGGGCTATTGTTCCATAGTCCACCGGAACCCTTATCGGCTCCCAGACTCCATTTGCCCCCCTTTTCCGTACTGTCCCAAATTTGTACTTGCGGAGTACTCCGCAAGTAGATTCCGCTATCGGCCTGAGGAACGGTCTTGTAGTCGATCCAAAGGTCGATGTCGCCATAATCGAGATCTGTTGTGAGGTAGACCCCACTCCCATCGTTCACGAGCTCGCCATCTTGCACCGTCCAGTGCTTCGCCACATCGACCTGATCCTCCGCCCTTTTTTTTGCTCGTTGGTCGTTGGTCATGGCGGACAATTTGTAAGGGTCAGAATCACCCATGCCATGCCAGCCGGTTAGGTCGCGACCATTAAAAATTGCCTGGTATCCCTGGGGAGGACGATTGTTGTCCTGAGCAACGCATGTGAGCGATCCGAGCAGACACGAGAGCAAGGCAAGAGTTGTCATGTTGTGGGCGAGAAGCATACGTGCGAAACTCCGAAAAATTGTGGTAAGGTGTGGTGGGTTACCCATAGCCCGCAGTGTATTGTTCGTTCCCAGTCTGCTATCGGTCAGCAGATGAACAAGGGCTCGCAGTGTACCATGGAAGAAGTTTCTTGTGTGAACCGTGCAACGGCCTATGAACCAAAATCCCTGGGATGTCATCGTAATCGGAGCGGGTGCCGCTGGACTCTTGGCCGCAACTCGATCGGCAGAGCGGGGACGCCGTACCCTGCTGCTGGAAAAGAATCGAAAGCCGGGAGTCAAGATCTTAATTTCGGGTGGGACTCGCTGCAATCTGACCCATGATACCGACGTCGCCGGGATGATGAAAGAGTTTGGATCGGCGGGTAAATTCCTCCAGACGGCACTCCATGCACTGACGCCTCAGCAGGTCGTCGAATACGTCGAAGCCGAAGGGGTGCTCACCAAAGTGGAAGAGACAGGAAAAGTCTTTCCTGTGAGTGATCGTGCACTGGATATCCAGCGAGCCCTGTCGGCCCGACTCGCTCGCACCCCATGCGCTGTTCATTTTGAGCAACCGGTGCTGAAGGTTGACAAACAGGATGAAATGTTTTTCGTACGAACAGCCTCCGATTGTTGGCAATCACACCGCGTCATCGTAACGACCGGTGGCTGTTCCTATCCCGGCTGCGGCACGACAGGTGACGGTTACGCCTGGCTCGGCGCGTTTGGCCATACGATCGTGCCCCCCCGCCCGGCACTCGTGCCACTCATTTGTGAGGTACCCTGGGCGCGGGGTTTGTCCGGTATGACACTACCGAATGTATGCGCACGAATCATCCTGCGAGACAAATGGGAAGCAACGGCGGATGAGGAGAGTCGTTGTCATCTGGTACGACGACACGCGCTGTCGGAAAGAACAGGAGCTTTACTGTTTACCCACTTTGGTCTCTCTGGGCCGGTGGCCTTAGACGTTTCACGCGCCGTGACAAGTCTGGCTACTGCGGAGAGTGCTCTCTTGGTGGTCGACTTCTTGCCCCAGCAGGCGTACGAGCAAACCGTGTCGGGCCTCATGTCTCACGAGACGGGTACCGGAGGTCAAACACTTGCCCGTTACCTTTCCGCATGGATGCCGCAGCGTCTCTTGATGACGTTGCTCGATCTGCAGCAACTCGACCGCGATCAACGGTGTGCAGAGTTGGGACGTTCAGCCGCCAGAAAGTTGGCGGCTGCGCTTCATTTCTGTCCGTTTCCCATCCATGGAACCCGTGGCTTTGCCAAAGCGGAGGTGACCGCCGGTGGTGTCGATCTCAAAGGAATTCACCCCGGTACCTTAGAAAGCAAACGCGTCGCTGGCCTATTTGTAGCCGGCGAAATTCTCGATATTGACGGACCGATCGGCGGATACAACTTTCAAGCCGCGTTTAGTACCGGCTGGCTGGCCGGCAGTCACGCATAAAGTGGTTTTTCGAGCGAAGCCCCTTACCCTAAGTCACTACCCGACTGCGATTGCGTGCGGCCCCGAGAATCGCAGCAAGAAAGACGAGCGACCCGAGCGCACACGGTTCCGGTACGGCTGCAGTTGGTCCTACATCACCGGTCCAGTTATTGAAGATCGCAGCGAGATCCGCTCCGTCGACTACACCGCTGTTGTCCTTGTCGGCGGCCGTTCCCGGCGCAACGTTGCCCCATGAGTTAAACAACAATCCGACGTCCGCACCGTCGACGCGTCCATCGCCATTCAAATCGCACGGAATAGTTGAAGAGATACTACCGGTGATGTTATTGAAGTTTTGACCACCTTGGGCCAGTCTTCCGCCCACGTATTCTTGCGGAGTTCCTGTGAGCAATGTTTGACCACCCCACGCCACCGTAGTGGGCCCGGTCCCTTGAGTGACTAATGTAAGGAGCGTCACTGGCGTAGCACTGGTAAAAAATGTACTTCCCAGCGACGCGAACAGTGTGTTGCCGTTGAGCGAGATGCCATTCGTGACGGTACTTGTGAATGGATTGTTGCCCGGATTGTCAAACGGCCAGCTTGCGGCATTTTTTGTGCCACTTACAAATGTGGTACCGGTCACACTAAACCCAACCTCCGCCGCGATCGATCCGCCGAGCCCTGCCGGCTGATTCGAGAATAAGGAGGCGTCGGGAGTAATGCTCACCTGCCATTGGCGGTTGCCGCTAACAATGCCGAGGCTCGTTACGCTCAGTGAAGGTGCCGCTTGAACGTAATGGCAAGTCGCCATCCACGCCAGCAAGAACAGGCCGGAGACGCTTAGAACCGCCCGGAGCTTCGAAGCCAAGCAAACTGAACCGGTAAAAAACTTCATGCAGATTACTCCTAAAACTTTAGGTCAATCGAGATCGAGGTAAACGGTTCCTGGACGATTCGCCCGGCACGGACAGCCATACCAAACTTATGCCGCCATTCTCTCACGAAATCGGCGGGCTGTCCACGCCCGAGTCGAGAAACGGCCCAGCTTTTTCATGAAGATTTCGCGAAGAGAGAGATCGTCGATCGGTGTACGTGCGTACATGTAGCCGCTCGCGCCCCGGCCGTGCGGAGCAACCAGCAAACAGCGCCAGCGTTAGCATAGCTGTGGTTTTGTAAATTACAAGCAATTCCCCCTCGGAGATTAAGGTTTTCAAAAGCGCCTCTTCAGAAGAATTCGTGGGTAAATTTCCTTTCGGGTAGTGCTCCGAGGTTGTGATACAG
>JAQCHP010000115.1 GCA_027619595.1 Planctomycetota bacterium | reverse complement strand
GAAATCTCCGAGCACGCCGAAGACATGATGGAAGGCGAATTCATGCTGAATGAATTTGTCGACCGCTTCGGTCCCCGATTGGCGCATCTCAACGGTGTGCTCCAGGTCCTGACACAATTGGGGCAAGCCCCTACCGGGCACGCATAGCCACCCGAGTTTTCTGGCAGCCATCGCCCGGTCCGTACCTCGGATTTCGCTCAACGCGAAATTTTACGCAACGGGCGAGTACGAAGACAAAAACGGACATCCCCACTATAATCCCCCCCGCACGCTTCTCGCGCTGCTGACTAAGCAAGTTACGCTTCGCTGTGGCTGGATTTTAATGTAGGTAAGGACTCTCACCGACCATGACTGTTGACCAATCTAGCGCTGGCTTATCTGCCAAGATTTCTGCTGCTCAGGCGGCCCTGGATGCACATACCGTGGAAACGATTCAGTGGCACTTTCACGAATCGACGGGCAGTCCGTTTTGGCTAGAAAAAAAGTCCCAACTGAAATTTGACCCGCTTCGTGAGGTCAACAGCTATGCGGATGTGCAAAAATTTCCGCTGTTCGAAGATGAATGGTTGCGTGGCGGACCGGTCGAGCGGTGGATTCCACGTGGTTTAGCCGGGCGTCCGACTTACGTATTTGAAACGGGTGGCACCACCGGTATTCCGAAGAGTCGCGTCGTCATTGATGACTTTCGAATTGACTATGAAAATTTCAGCGACACTTTGCCGGAGAAGTACTTTCCGCGCGGAGCCAATTGGTTGATGTTGGGGCCCTCCGGTCCACGGCGTTTGCGTTTGGCAGTCGAACACTTGTGTCAATACCGTGGCGGCATTTGCTTTTGCATCGACTTGGATCCGCGATGGGTCATCAAATTGATCAAGAAGGGTTGGATGGAACATTTGGAGGCTTACAAAAAGCACTGCATTGACCAAGCGGTGACGGTCCTTACGGCGGGACATTCCATTCGATGTATGTTTGCTACGCCGAAACTATTGGACGCATTGGCGATCGCCTTGGAAGAGCAGGGGACAAGCCTTCGCGAGCTTGGCATCACCGGAATTTTTTCAGGAGGTACGGAGTTCACACCGCAATGGACTCGGTATGCGGTCGAAGAATTGCTGGGTGGGCCACCGGAAATTAGTGGCATCTATATGACGCCAACGTATGGCAACACACTGATGGGCCTTGCTTGCAGCAAGCCGATCTCTGCGGAAGACGGCTTTAAGATTTCGTACTATGCACCCCAGCCACGGGCAGTAACCGAAGTTGTTGATTTTTCTGATCCACGCAAGACGGTCGACTACGGTGCAACGGGGCGAGTTAAGTTAACGACTTTGACGCGGGAGTTTTTTATACCGGGATTCCTGGAGCGTGACGAAGGGGAGCGGGAACAACCTTTCATGACCTACCCCTGGGATGGCGTCAGCGGAGTGCGTCCCTTCCACGAAATCGCTAGTCAAACGACGGTCGGTGTCTATTAAGGCGCGTCGTCCGACTAGCATGATTGAGGTCAGGTTGAGCCTCCGCAGCCGAATTCTTCAGAACGTTAAGGAACTAAGTCCGTGTGGAACATCCCTGTTATACGTTGGGGCAAACCCTACGAATCGCTTGAGAAAAAAACGCTGAGCGACTTCCGCACCGGTGAGCCGTTAGCACAAGTCGATCAAGCCGCCGACGGAATGGTTCGACGGGACATGCGGAATGCGTCGGCAGCCCGAGCCGCCCTGCGCCAGATTGCGCCGGGCGACTTGATCGATCGCCTGAAGCGCGCCGGCGAACTCTATCTTCAGGCCGATTTACCGCTGGGTAATGGCCGCCAGTCTCCACACGACTTTGTGCGTGCACAGGCGGCTACGACGGGGCTACCGGAAGTCCTTTGCCGCAACAACATGCAGAAAAATCAATTCGTCCTGTCCCAGATGGGCACGATTCTGGATGCCTTAACGCGCGGTCTCGATTTAAACATTCTTTCCCGCGGCTACGGGATGGAAAGTCGTAGCGTCATGGTCAGTTACCAGGCGCAGTCGCCCATCCTCGGAGCTGTACTGCCATCGAATTCTCCGGGAGTCCATACGTTGTGGCTCCCTGTGATCGCACTCCAATTGGGCTTGGTCCTCAAACCTGGTTCCCAAGAACCGTGGACACCCTATCGCATTATGTCGGCCATGGTGGAGGCGGGAATACCTGCGGAAGCTTTTTCAATGTATCCCGGCGGACACGACGTAGGCGGAGCGCTATTGAATTCCTGTCGGCGGAGCATGATCTTCGGGGGTGCGGCAACCGTCCAGCAATATGCAGGAAATCCCGGTGTCCAAGTGCATGGGCCGGGATTTACAAAAATTGTGTTCGGCGAGGATACGGTCGACCGTTGGGAAGATTATCTCGACTTAATGGTGGAGAGTGTTTGCAGCAACGGAGGCCGCAGCTGCATCAATTGTTCTAGTATTTGGGCACCTCGGCATGCGGACAAAATTGCCGACGCGATCGCAGCTCGCATCGGAACGATTGAGGTCCGAGACATTGAAGATCCGCAAGCCGAATTGGCAGCGTTCGTCGATCCGGCCATGGCAGAAGGCGTGTGGGGGATGCTGCAAGCGGTAATACAGCGTCCCGAGGTACGGCACGCGACTGAATCGTACGGAGATCGCTTCGTGCGACTTCCACATGCAGCCTACTTACGCCCCGTCGTAATGCACTGCCAGGATCCTGGTAGCGAGGCCGCACAACAGGAGTTCATGTTCCCTTGCGTTACCGTCGTGAATTGTCCTCAGGCCGAACTGCTTAAACGCCTCGGTTCGACTCTTGTCTGCACGGCGATTACCGACGACAATCACCTAATCGCCAGTTTGTCCGATGCCACGGAGATTGATCGACTCAACATCGGTGCGATTCCCACCAACCGCCTCAATTGGCTCCAGCCCCACGAAGGAAATCTGATCGAATTCCTGTTCCGGTCCCGCGCCTACCAACGGGCGTAACCTACAGCATAGCTTCGATCGGACCGCACATGCTTGCTTTCGAATTTCATGCACGCACGCGTTTTGTCGTTGGCGAAGGCCAGTTGGCACGACTAGGTCAGCTGGCCAGTGAGCTGAAAGCTCAGCGCGTCCTGCTGGTAAGCGACCCGGGAATTATTGCCATCGGCCATACAAGCTGTGCTGAACAAATCCTCCGGCAGGCCGGCATCGAGGTCTCGGTATTCGATGGGGTCCGCGAAAACCCCACGTCCGACGATGTGGGGCTCGGTTGCCAATTCGCCCACCAATTCCAACCCGATTGCATTATTGGTTTGGGTGGCGGTAGTTCGATGGATTGCGCCAAAGGAATCAACTTTGTCTACTCCAACGGCGGACGCATCCAAGACTATTGGGGAGTTGGCAAGGCCTCTCATCCCATGTTGCCCATGATTGCAGTACCAACGACCGCAGGCACCGGCAGCGAAGCCCAATCGTTCGCATTAATCTCGGACGCCGAAACGCATATCAAGATGGCGTGCGGCGACAAGAAGGCCGCGTTTCAGATTGCTCTCTTGGACCCGGCTCTGACGCTCACTCAACCTGCAAGGGTGACTGCATTGACGGGCATCGATGCGTTATCCCACGCATTAGAGTCACTGGTAACCCGTCCCGCCAATGCGATCTCACGCATGTTGAGCCGGGAAGCATGGCGTTTACTTTCGATGTACTTGCCGCGCGTAATCGACGAGCCACATGACCTGCAGATTCGCGGTAACTTGCAATGGGGAGCCTGCTTGGCGGGGCTCGCCATTGAAAACTCGATGTTGGGCGCGGCCCACGCGCTGGCCAACCCACTGACGGCTCAGTACGGGATCGTGCACGGTCAAGCAATTGCTGTTGTC
Source organism: Planctomycetota bacterium (assembly GCA_027619595.1). Classification (GTDB taxonomy): domain Bacteria; phylum Planctomycetota; class Planctomycetia; order Pirellulales; family Pirellulaceae; genus JAQCHP01. The sequence continues at coordinate 10,929 of JAQCHP010000115.1, read as the reverse complement.
TTGCCGCATATCGTCGACGCGAATTGGGAGACCTGCCGCGAAGTGTATACATCGCTTTGCTCAAGCTTAGAATGTCTGCCGCCGTTACCCAGCCAATCGTCGACCACGCAAAGTCCTTTGGCGAAGTGGCTCCAAAACCTAGTATCCCATTTTGGGTTGTCGACACGACTGCAAGATCTCCAAATCGATCGATCCGACTTACCGAATCTGGCTGCATCTGCAGCACAGCAGTGGACCGCACAATTTAATCCGCGACAACTCACCGCCGATGATTTGGAACACCTCTACGCAGCCGCCTGGTAAGTGTGGGGAGGGCTGGCTGTCCCCTAGGAAACGAATCAAAGACAGGCTTTGTTTTGGGGAAGCTCCACGTAGAACGGGTCTCCAGGCCCGTTTGCCATCCTGTCCCAGGAGAAACAAAGACTGACTCCTGTATCCTACTTACCTATAAAAACGGGCCTGGAGACCCGTTCTACGTGAGAGCTCAACCTCTTGCTGATGTAAAGGATTGAGACATGGCTGCACTTCCTCTCAGCGCAAAGCTCAAAGTTTTAGAGTGAACATGACCTTTGGCCAAACCCACGAAGTTGGTGATCAAGCCCACATCGACTATCCGGGCGATGCGTCACCGTCTAGAATAGCAGGATTACGGAGACCACAATTTGAGACAGATATCCACGATGTCGACCGCAACGTTCGTACGATTGAATACACTCCCCGCGAAGCTACCTCGCTTTGCCGTCAGCGTCGTTGACCACCGAGGTGTGGAGCGTAGGCCGACGAACAGCACCTTTTCTTGGTAGTTCATCATGACAGCGTTTTCGTCGGCGACCTTGCCATGGTTGTTGAGTTGGGTGGTGCTCGGCGTGCCTAGCGCGTGCTTAGCAGCAGAGGATGCCTGGCCGCTTTTTCGTGGTGATGCTCAAGCGACCGGCGTGGCCGTTGGCGAACTGCCTCAGGAGTTGGAGTTGCTGTGGAGTTATCGCGTGGAGAAAGGTGGCTTCGAAGCCACACCGGTCATCTCGAACGACTTGGTCTTCCTGCCGGATCTGGACGGAACCCTGCACGTTCTGAAGCTCGCCGATGGTCAAGTGGCGTGGAAGAAATCGTTTGCAACCGCCGAAGGTGGGGTAACCGGCTTTATCGCGTCGCCGGCAATTCAAAATAACTCGATCTACTTGTGTGACATAGACGGCAAGGTCTCTTGTTTGGCTCTCGCCGACGGACAAGAAAAATGGACATTTACAACCGGCGCCGAAATCAACGGACCCGTTAATTTTTTTCAGGACCGATTATTGGTTGGTTCTCAGGATTCCAATTTGTATTGTCTGCGCATTGATTCGGGCGAACTCGTCTGGAAATTTGCCATCGCGGACCAGATTCGGTGCTCGCCGACCATCGTCGATCACTATTCGTTTGTTGCGGGATGTGACGGTCAACTGCATATTGTTGATATCGCGGACGGAACCGAGGTCACTAAAGTACCAATCGAAGATCCGACGGGCGTCACACCGGCAGTGCTTGGTGAAAAGGTTTACTTCGGGACGGAAGGAGGCAAAATCTTCTGCGTTGACTGGAAGCAGGGGACCACGATGTGGACTCGCCGGGCGAATTCGACGCAGCAAGCATTCCGTAGCTCACCGGCCGTCACCGGTACTGCGATCATCGTGACAGGACGTGACAAACGTGTTCGCGCGTTGAACCCCACAACTGGCGACGAAATATGGTCCTACACGACCAAGGCAGGAATCGATTCTTCCCCGGTGATTGTCGGCGACCGTGTCTTTGTCGCCGGCGGCGATGGGCGTGTGTATGGCCTGGACGTCACCACGGGAAGTTTGCTTTGGCAGTATGAAGCGGGGGGTAAATTTGCGTCGTCCCCAGCGGTAGCCTCAGGAAAACTCATCGTTGCCAGTGACGCTGGCACCGTTTTCTGCTTCGGAAAAAAACAATGAGCACCGATGCCACGAAAACTGAGGTAGGCAGCTATTTCATTTCAAACTATCCGCCATTTTCCCAGTGGACCGATGCGCAGATATCGGATATCCGGCAGACGATGGAGCAACTTCCCGTTGACCGTCCGCTGGGGCTCTACGTCCACATTCCATTCTGCCGAAAACGGTGCAAATTCTGTTATTTTCGCGTCTATACCGACAAGAACGCGAAAGACATTGAAGTCTACGTGCAAGCCTTGGAACGGGAGATGGAACTGGTCAGTCGGTTGCCCTGCAGGGGGGACCGCCCGTTCCGATTTGTCTATTTTGGCGGGGGTACTCCTTCTTATCTCAGCAGCAAACAACTGACCTCGTTAGTCGACCGTTTACGTCAAAGTGTTGATTGGGACCAAGCCGAAGAAGTCACCTTCGAATGCGAACCGGGCACACTCTCCGAAACAAAACTCGCTACGTTAAAAGAACTGGGAGTTACACGATTGAGCCTAGGGGTCGAACACTTTGACGACCACGTACTGGAAGAGAATGGACGTGCCCATCTATCGGCGGAAATCTATCGTGCCTGGGATTGGATTCAGGCCGTCCAATTCCCCAACGTCAACATTGACCTGATTGCTGGCATGGTCGGTGAAACCGAGGAGAAGTGGCATGAGACAATCCGCTGTGCGGCCGAGCTGTCTCCCGACAGTATCACGATTTACCAAATGGAACTGCCGTTTAATACGGTGTACTCCCGGGACATTTTAGGGAAACAAATCGAAAGCCCCGTTGCTGACTGGCAAACGAAACGGGCTTGGGTTGACTTTGCGTTTTCCGAACTAATTCGCCGGGGCTACCAGATTTCTAGCGCTTACACTTTGGTCAAGGACCCGTCCCGAGTAACGTTCAGCTACCGCGATCATTTATGGCGTGGCTCCGACCTACTTGCGACCGGCGTCGCTAGTTTTGGCCACTTGCAGGGGATTCACTATCAAAATCAGCCGGAATGGCAAGATTATCTGTCGTCGCTGCTGGAACGTGGTGAGCTGCCATTGTATCGAGCGATGCGACCGACACCGCACCAACTTCTCATCCGAGAGATGATCCTTCAACTAAAACGTGGTTGGCTTGATCCGCAGTACTTCCGCGACAAATTCCAGGTCGACATACTGCGAGAGTGGCAAGAGGTGTGGGATCGGTACGATCTGGCCGGATGGACCGCATGCACGGCTACTCGGATCGAATTGACTCGGCAGGGACTGTTGCGAGTTGACGCACTGCTACCGGCTTTCTTCGAAACACAGCACCAGGGCGTCCGTTACACGTGATCGTATTACCCGATTTGGAACAACTTGTCCTTTTGTTCCACGCTTCACTGGCCGAGGTGGGAGAATTCCGCGAGGTAACCGCCGTGGATTTGCCGGCGAAGTACCACCGGCTACTGGCCCACGACCATCACATGACCGTTGCCATGGAGACGTTCCACCAGACTCCGGTTAATTTGCAGGTCGTACATGAATTAGGGGACAACGCGAGCTACGCGCGAGAAATCGTTTTGCGGCGAGCCACCGACGGAGTTCCGGTCCAATACGGAATCGTACGTATCCATTGGGAATTCCTACCGCTGAGTGCCCGCGGGCCGATTGAGGCCCAGGCCGCTCCATTGGGGAGAATCCTGATCGAACAAGACGTGCTGCGCCAGGTACGATTATCGCAACTCTGGGCCATCCGGCCGTCCCTTTGGCTGCAGGAGCAGCTGGAGTACGCATCTGGGACCGAAATTTTCGGTCGTACGGCCATGATCCATTGCGATGGCTCACCGGCTGTAGAATTGCTGGAAATTGCCTCGTAGCGGCCGTCCTGTCGCCGGCCCTTTCACGATTTTTGCCGGTCCGGGCCCTTATCCGCTTTTCTGGGAGCCGAGGATTTGGTATGCTACCGAGCTTCCGGGCAGATTGGATTGAAGTTCGCCTATTAGGGAGTTCAGATTTTTCTATGTTGAATCAGCGCAGTACTAACACACGCCGTCGGGCACGCACCAAGACGCGTACGAAGAAGAAGGATCCTATCTTCGTAGATGGTAAACGTCCCCGCCCGATGTACGTGGACTATAAGGATCTGGAATTGCTCAAGAAGCTTGTGAACCGTCACGGCCGAATTGTCGTTCGCCGTAAGACTGGTTGTACCGCGGTAAGTCAGCACGCGGTCACCAAAGCAGTGAAGCAGGCCCGATTCATGGCGTTGCTACCCTATGTTGGTGAATAGGCTGTTGGTAAATGGGCAACCGAACCGATCCTCAGCAGAAATTGGTCAGATGTGGATCCGCACGAGCCAATAGCGGGAACTGCCGTTCAACAGTTTAAGGTGCGTCGCCGTGTTGCATTTCACGAGACCGATGCGGCCGGGATCGTGCACTTTGCCACCTACTTCATTTGGATGGAGCAGGCGGAGCACGCCTTATTACACCATTTGGGAATTGGTGTTTTTATGGAGCTGGACGGTGAGCGGGTTAGTTGGCCTCGTGTTTCAGCTCAATGTGACTTCCAAAACCCGCTGCACTTCGAGGACGAATTCGAGGTGCTCGTGCAAGTGACCCATTTAGGCAAGTCGTCGGTACGATTCCGCTTTGATTTTTCCCGCGGGTGCGATCCTATCGCGACCGGTTCCACAACGGCAGTCTGCTGTCGACTCCTCCCCCGACCGGCATCGGTCCCCATCCCGCCGAATTTACGCGCCGCATTTTCCCCATTCCTGCACCCAGAAACCCAATAAGCGTCACCATGCTGGTGGTACGTCATCTCGGAAAAACATTTTCCACACCGACCGGCCCATTTGCAGTGCTGACCGACGTTTCGCTGGAAATGGGCCCCCGTGAAAGCGTGGCAATCTTAGGCCCAAGTGGTTGTGGCAAAAGCACGCTCTTACAAATATTGGGCACATTGGATGAACCCACTGCGGGAGGCATGACACTGCAGGGGATCGACCCATTCCAGCTTAAGTCCGAAGCATTATCCCTTTTTCGCAATCGCCACATTGGATTTATTTTTCAGGACCATTATCTGCTTCCGCAGCTCAGCGTCTGGCAAAACACTTTGGTTCCCGCCCTGGCAACTCATTCGCACGTCCCGGAATCGCTGGTGGCGGAAGCACATCGCCTGTTGGATCGCGTTGGCCTAACCGATCGCTTGGACCATCGTCCGGGCGAACTTTCCGGGGGACAACGGCAGCGAGTGGCCCTAGCGCGCGCGCTCTTGTTGAAGCCCACTCTGGTATTAGCAGATGAACCGACGGGCAATTTGGACGCGGAAAACGGTAGCTTGGTGAGTGAAATGTTACTACAGCTTATGGCCGAAGAATCAGCGATCCTAATCACCGTTACCCATAGCGAAGCGTTGGCCGCTAAAATGGATCGTCAAATGCAATTGGTCCAAGGTCGACTTGTCACGTGACTAATAAGATGCCCCAGCGTCGCTCACTATCCCACTGGCAACTTGCCTGGCAGAGCTGGTCCTTTTTCGGGCGCAGCAACCTGGCCACAACACTTGGCGTATCGATCGGGATCGCCGTACTCACCGGTGCCTTGCTCGTAGGAGATTCCGTCCGCAGTAGCCTTCGGCAACTCGCCACCGATCGATTGGCGGACTATCAATTCTCGCTCGTCTTGGACCGGTTTGTCCGCCAGGACCTGATTCGCGAAACGATCACCGCATCCGGACTTTCGGCTGCGGATTCCGCTGAAATTGTGATTTTCCCGACGGGAACTGTCGAAGCACCGGGCACGAGCAGCACCAACGACATCCATCGCGCAAATGGCGTGGTGCTCTACGGAATTGATGAGAGCTTCTGGCCCGAGACCGTGGAGCGGCCACCTGCTCTTGAAGCAGGGCAAGTCATTTTGAACGAGCCTCTGGCGCAAACACTGAACGTAAAGACAGGCGATACCGTCGTGGTACGCTTGGCTACTCCATCGACAATACCAGCCGACAGTCCACTTGCACGGAAGCGAGATCGCCTACGCAGCCTGGGTCAGCTCACAGTCGCGGCAGTCATCCCGGCGGAGGGGCTAGGAAGGTTCACCCTGTCCCCCACACATCACGTGTCTCGAATCGCTTATGTCCCGCGGCAGTTATTGCAATCGAGCATCGCTGAAGGCAACCGGGTCAACGCATTCTTGATACGTAGTTCCGCAGACAGTCAACATCAAACGCAGATTGAAGATTTGAACGCAGGATTACGGCTCACGCTGGAAGACTATGGACTTAGGCTGGATCATATTCGCCGAGATGCGGCCGGGATAATGATTTCCGAAGACATGATTTCCGAAGACGTGCCGACGAAAACTCCTCTTGCGATCGACTTTTGGCAAGTCACGTCGGACCGAATGATTCTCGATCCTTCGGTCGAACTAGCCATCCAACGTGCCTGGTCCGATCAAGAAGCACAACCATCGCTGACCTACCTGGCCACTTCGATTGCGCGAGTCGATCCACCACCCGATCTGAAACACGATGCGTCACTCTCTCATCCTGTCGTTCGTTCACGGACCGCGGTTCCGTATTCAACGATTACCGCCATCGACGCCAATCCTCACACTGGCCCGTTGCGACTGGCGGATGGAACGTCGTGGCCACAACTCCAGGACGATGAGATTTTGCTCAATCGTTGGACAGCCCGTGAACTCGGCGCCGATCTTGCTACTCAGGTGAGGATCGACTATTTCGCGCCGGAGACAACACACGGACAACCCGAGGAAAGGTCCATGACCTTTCATGTGGTGGGAATCGTCGAAGTCACCGAACCCATTCAACCTTATCCAGCGTCCCGCACAACATCTGTGCCCGGCGCAGCGGTCTTCGCAGAACCGCCGACGCCGGCCAATGATCCTTGGCTCACACCCATTGTTCAGGGAATCACTGACCAAGACTCAATCGATGACTGGGATCCGCCCTTTCCGTTTGATCACCGACGCATCAAACCAGTGGACGACGACTATTGGAAGAACCACCGCACAACGCCCAAAGCATTTGTTTCCTTGGCAGCTGGTCGGCAGATGTGGAATAGTCGATTCGGCAACACGACCGCATATCGGATTGCTGGCCGCCCCGACTTAGATCGCCAGAAATTGACGCGTGATTTATTGGCACGTCTGGACCAAGTCAAAACGGAATTGGGATTTGCATTTCGTGACTTACGTGCCGAATCTGAGCTTGCGGCACGTGGTACGACACCGTTTGATGTGCTGTTTCTGTTGTTCAGCATATTCATTATCGTAGCGGCGTTGATACTGCTGGTTTTACTCTTGCGTTTGTCGATCGAACAGCGTGCGGGACAAATCGGCCTATGGAAGGCATGCGGCGCGTCCACCACGGTTGTACGCCAGGCGCTGCTGCGAGAATCACTCGTGACGCTGGTAGTTGGCTCCTTACTGGGCGTCCTGTTGGGTATCGCGTATGCGGCCGGGATAGTGCTTGCTCTACGTACCTGGTGGCTGGCGGCGATCGTGACATCCTTTGTGGTACTGCGAGTGCATCCACTCCCCGTGCTGCTGGGTGGCATGGCGGGAGGAGTGATTGCCTGGCTAACGATGACCATCTCGATCCGATCTCTGGCCGCGTTACCGCCCATTCGACTTTTGCGGGGGTCAATTAATTCAGCACAGCGCACAACGCAGCGGATACGTACAACATGGATACCGGTTTTTCTACTGTTGGCTGCCTTCGGTGTAGGATGGTACGGCATGGGACAGACCAACGAATCGCAAGCAGGTTGCTTTCTCGGGTCGGGCGCGCTCCTATTGGGAAGTCTTTTGTGGGGGCTGTATGCCTGGTTAAGCCACGATCGTCGCTACCGACATCGTGCGTTTGGCCTTCCGCAACTGGCCTTTTCTGCCACCGGCAGCGATCCAACCCGAACTACATTAACAGTGGCTTTGACCGCCTGGGCCTCCTTCTTAGTTGTCGCGGTAAGCCTATTCCGTATAGCGCCTACGGACCATGGAACGGGTGGCTTTGCGCTTTGGGGGATCACGGACCAACCGATTTTTTCCGATTTAAACGACCCAGTGCAAGCCAATGATATCAATCCAAGTCTAGCGCAGGCCCTGGAAGGTACAAAAATATTCAGCCTGCGTCTGCACCAGGGAGAAGATGCGAGTTGCCGCAATCTCTATCGCACGTCACGTCCGCGGATCGTTGGCGTCCCCGACGCGTTCATTCAACGGTATTCAATCGACGCAGGCGCGAAAAACTCTGAGCAGTTGCTGACTCCATTCACTTGGTCGGGGACTTCGGAGGCGAATCCCTGGGAGCGGTTACGAGCCATGACATCGCCGCCCCACGGTCCGCTGTCGACTGAAGTCAATGACGCAATTCCCGTGGTGCTCGATCAAAACACAGCCATGTACGCGTTGCAATTATATGGCGGAGTGGGACAGGAGTTTGCCATCGATTACGGCGACAACCGAACGGTCCGATTCCGCGTGGCTGGCCTCTTGACCAATAGTTTTTTGCAAGGAAGCCTCGTCGTGAGCGAACAGGATCTACTGCGGCACTTCCCTGAAACTGCTGGCCATCAGTATTTCTTAATTGATTGCCCGCTCGAGCGTCGTGATGCAATCGCCCAACAACTGGAACGCAACCTCAGTGATGAAGGAATGAGTATCCGCAGTACGAAAGAGACGTTGGCGGAATTGCTGGCGGTGCAGAACACTTACCTTAGTTCATTCCAAACCCTGGGTGGGCTTGGCCTGGGCCTGGGAACGCTAGGACTGGCTGCGGTTCAACTGCGCAGCGTCCTGCGACGTCAAGGAGAACTGGCACTCTTGGCGGCTGTGGGATATACCCGCCGACGCATTCGCAGCATGGTTTTGTTCGAAAGCCTTTCCCTTTTGGTTTTGGGACTAGGGGCAGGGTCCGTGGCAGCGGTCGGCGCCGTCTTACCACATGCCCGGTTTACGGGTACTTCGTTCCCGGTCGGCACGTTAGCGATCTTGTTGAGCGTGGTGCTGGCGTTTGGCGCTGGCGCAAGTTGGTTCGCCACGCGTGGCATCCTATCGGCACGGTTACTTGACTCCCTGCGTGCTCCGTAACTCGCGGAGGAGCGGGATCGCCGAATATTTTTCTGGCTGCACAAGCTCTAATCGATCGTCAGACTGTCTAGGATTGGCCCGTCGGGTTGTGCTACAATCGTGCGCGAACGGGCAGTTACGTATGCCGCGGACGAACACTCCCAACATCAAGGTAGTTTGCGATGAAACTCTTTTTCATAGCCCTCTCGATTGCCACAACGGTCTGCTGTTGGGGGCTGTATGGCCCGATTCTGCATTGGGGTCAAGCTGAAATGCAAAATTCGCGTCTGCGGCCGTTCATGTGTGTCGGTATTGCCTATTTTGCGATCGCCATTGTCGTACCCTTAATCCTGATTTTGGCCATGGGCCTGGAACGGGACGCTGCCTGGACGGCCAAAGGTTTTACTTGGAGCATCATGGGAGGAGTCCTGGGTGCAGTTGGTGCACTTGGTATCATTATGGCCTTCAATTTTGGTGGAAGTCCCTGGTATGTGATGCCACTCGTGTTCGGCGGTGCACCGGTGGTTAACACACTTTTCACTGTTTGGTATCAAAATCGCTGGTCGGAAGTGAGTCCATTCTTCCATGCGGGGCTCATTATGGTAGTCGTTGGTGCTGCGACATTATTTGCATCTGCTCCTCGTGGGAAGCAACCTGGCCCTGCCATCGAGAAGAGCGGCGCGGAGCAAAGTACTCCCGCACCGACAACTCCTTAAAGAACAGGACATTGAGGAAGAGCCCCACATAGATCGGGCTGCATTTTTCTGGCTGCGATCGTCACCGTGCCGACCGATTGAAACTGTAATTTCGCTACTCGCTCCGTTAGGTTCATTGACCTGGGATGGAGGCCGACCTTGAACGCTGATGCGACACCGACGATTAGGCTCGACCAGTTCATGAAAGTCATGGGGCTCGTCGGGACGGGCGGACAAGCGAAATTACTGATCCAGAATGGTGATGTGCAAGTCAATGGCGTCGTAGAAACCCGGCGTCGGAAAATGCTGAAGAGTGGTGATCAGGTAACATTCGAAGGGGACCTTCATACAGTATCGTTTGAGCCTGGTACCTAAAGTGCTTCGCGTTCGGTGGCATCAACGGCAAAATGGAACTTCTCCGAAAGGAAACCCAACGTGCCCAGCGGAAACGTCAACCTGGACAATAGCTACGATCGCGTACCGTACCCAAGCTGGCACGACGTAGAGCTTTTCCAACGGATTTCAGACGAATGCCAGATTAAAGCTCGAGAGGATAGGATCCGCATTGGAGGACAACCTGTCTCCGATAATCAAATCGACGACCTGTTGCTGCGCCAAGTCCAGACGTCGTTAGAAAAACGTCGCCGGGCAGCATTATTGGTGAGTTAGAAAAGAGCTTGTCGGGTTGCTGTTCGATCGTTGTTCCTGAATGAATTGTCTCGGTGGGGCGATATTCACTACCAGAACGCGCAGCGAATCCATTCTTCCGTCACCACCCGAGCTTGTCTCGGTGGGACGATGTTCATAACCAGAAAACGCAGCGAATCCATTCTTCCGTCACCACCCGAGCTTGTCTCGGTGGGACGATGTTCATAATCAAACGCGCCGACCGCGTAGAAATTGGGCGACCTAGTCCGAACTGATGAACGGCCTCGTTGAAAATAATTGTGTGCTTTCTCTCCTTCACTTGTCTAAATCGAAATCACGTTCCTGGTTGTGAACATCGTCCCACCGAGACAAGCTCGGATGGTGACGGAAGAACGTACGTGCGGCACTCTGGTTGTGAACATCGTCCCACCGAGACAAGCTCGGCGGTGACGGAAGAACATACGTGCGGCACTCTGGTTGTGAACATCGTCCCACCGAGACAAGCTCGGCGGTGACGGAAGAACGTACGTGCGGCACTCTGGTTGTGAACATCGTCCCACCGAGACAAGCTCGGCGGTGACGGAAGAAC
>JAQCHP010000114.1 GCA_027619595.1 Planctomycetota bacterium | reverse complement strand
TGTTTCCCAGGCCGATGTATTTGGTTCGCCTGTTTCTCCCGTAATCGCGGGAACGGCAATATCCTGAGGGAAGGTGGGAGGAGCTACGCCGGGGTCAGATCCGGTTTCCGTTATCAAGGGACACGAGGACACCCGTCAGAACAATTGAGACGCTGCAGACAAGGCTTGCTAAGTTAGGCAACAAACGTCGGTCTTCGTTCGCTCTTCGGCAATCGTAGACCGAAAACCGATCTGACCCCAGGCGAGTGCTGCAACAAGTCTTCTGGTTTGGGTGCGGCTCAAACGACTTTCTGTCGCTTAATAACGGAAACCGGACCTGACCCCAGCGCACAAACGCGTCGACATCGAGAACTTCCTGGACAACTACTAATTTTTCCCCGACCTGGGTCGGCACTAGGAAGCTGCGCACCTTCGGTCGGCTCGAGGCGCATTTTGCCTGCAGCGACGTGCCAGTTGCACTCCAGCAGCCCTCCAATCGGCGCGCCACTTCCAGAAATGGCCTGGTACGCTTGGAGCTCGGCCCGGAAATCAAATTTCCTATCAGTTTCAGTCAGTATCAGTCATAATCGCCGCCAAAGCCGGCGATAGGGCTCTTCTGGGAGGTCATCCGCGGGGGCTCGGAACTCTGGTGGATTATTCTCGTCCTTGAAATCGACTAAATGATACCGTCAGCCCGTTCCGTGGTCTTGTGCCCACAGAGGCTTACTCCGTTTTGCCGAGCCAACGACAGGCATTGGTCAAAACCTGAATCATCTCCGCTTGCTTGTAGACCGGATATTGTTCATGCCCTGGACGGAAATAAAAGACCTTGCCTTTTTCAATTTGCCAAACCATGCCGCTTCGAAATCGTTCACCTAACTCCCAAGACTCTTCGAAAATCAATTCGTCCGGTTCAGGAACGTGGAATGGCTCGTTGTACATTTCTGTTTTGTCAACTTGAAACTGCGCCGGCAAACCTTTGGCGATCGGATGCTGTAGAGACTTGACCGTGATGGTGCTTGGTTTTCCATCGGGTCGATAATCTGGAAAGCAGCACCACGGCAAGTGAATCACGCCGGTTATCGAATTTGAATTCGTTTTATAAGAGAAATAGGCCGGCGTCCGTACGCTACCATGGGCAGGTACTGTTTGAGGACTTGGTGGAGCAACGGTCTCTATCGTTATTTTTCCGTTGGGAGAAAATTTTTCGTACTGTTTGCGACCATCCTCGATGCTTCGCCAGTTCATGGCTGCCATAAATGGCCGAGCCCAATGTGCCGAGTGCAATGCAATAAGATCTAAATCACCTCGCTTGATGTAATCCAAAATGCGCTGTGAAGTTTCTTCTTTGATTTCGCCTTGTCTGACATGGCCCCACCAGATGATGACGTCAGCCCATTCGAGATTACCGGCCGACAGCCCTTGCTCGGCCTCGTCAAGTGCTACCGAGCGAAACTCGAGATCATCCGTGACTGCCTTGAGTCGCGCAATGATTTCGTTACCGAGGTAGTTTTCGTAAGCCTCTTTCTGACTGGACTGACGCTCATCCCAAACCAAAACATGGATGGGTGCGGCTGCGTGTAGATGGAATGTCCGTAGAAGACACAATAGGATTAAAAGTGGCAGAGTTCTCATGGTGGGATGCCTTCAATGTTGCCTTTTTTGCAAAGATGTCCTTAGGTCGATTGATGATGAAAATATCATGAGATGATTACGTCGGCAATGTCGGCTTCGACGGGGCGGTAGACGAGTAGACAAGCCGGTAAGCAAGTATAATGACTCCCTGGCAATTTCGGTCGGTCTTCCAAAAACAGATAGTGACAAGCAGATCGCAATTTGCAGCATCGTAGAAGGAGAGTAGTACAGCATGACCAATCAAAGCGGAATTCGATGGAATTCCTCAGCACGGATGGCATTCTGGCGACCGTCATTCAGCTTCAAGATTCTTTGGCGAATTCCACTACTGTTTGTGGCTGCCACCGCTTTGGCAGCCGAGCCGCCAGAGCAGTTTTTCGAAGCCAAGATTAGGCCACTGTTGATCGACCGATGTATTACGTGTCATTCCGGCAACGAACCTGACGGGGGACTGTCACTGGAGTCGAAAGAGGGCTGGGCAGATCGAGAAGTCATTACCCCGGGTGACCCAGAGCACAGTTTGCTGATAACTGCTGTCCGCTACCAAGATGCTTCTTTGCAAATGCCACCCGCCGACAGTGACGTCGATAGGCTTAGCGAGAATGAGATACAACTTCTGGAACGCTGGATTCGCGAAGGTGCTGTGGATCCCAGATCGAGCCAGGGAACAGAGACTGGCCCAAGATTGCGGGCTCGTAAGTTCAAGATCACTCAGCACGACATCAATCACTGGGCTTATCAACCGATTCGTGATCCGTCATTGAAATATGTAGATCAGGAACCGTCCCAAGTTATTGACCGGTTGATCGACAAGAAGTTACAACCAATGGGCGTGATTCGATCATCACAAGCCACGCCGCGAGAACTGGTGCGCCGCGCTTATTTTGACCTGTGGGGCTTGCCCCCCGACCCCGAAGCGGTGATGGCTTTTCAACGCGATCCCAGCGATGCAGCCTGGAGTGCATTGATTGACAAGTTACTGGCATCGCCGCACTACGGCGAGCGGTGGGGTCGGTATTGGTTGGACTGGGTTCGTTACGCCGAAACTAACGGCTACGAGCGCGACGGGAACAAAGCCAACGCATGGCGGTATCGAGACTACGTAATCGAAAGTTTTAACCACGACAAACCTTACGATCGATACTTGATCGAACAGTTGGCGGGCGATTTGTTGATCGCTGATGAGCAGCTTACCCTCGAACAAACCCCTGATCGTTGGAAAGATGCAGTAATTGCCACTGGCTTTTATCGACTGCATATTTGGGACGACGAACCGGACGATACCGAGGCGGCCGAGCTGGATGATCTCGATGACATTATGGTAACAACCGGTGCGGCCATGATGGGCATGACCACCGGTTGCAATCGCTGCCACGATCATAAGTTCGATCCGTTCAGTCAAGTCGACTACTATTCGATGCTGGATCTGTTTCGCGATATCGACCCGTACGGTTTGTCGAAGAAAGGAGGGGGTGGAAGGGGGACAGGTCGTATCTCTAGTTTCTTATGCTCGGAGCAAGTCATTAATTCTTGGCGCGCCGAACAGCAGCAGAAGATTGAGGCCATCGAGAAGAAAATCGCTACTGCCGGTGATTCAGAAAAAAATACCTTGCAGGAACAGCTCAAGCAGCTCAAGGATGAACAGCCACCTTATGATCAAACGCTGGCCGTTAATCCACCGGCCCACCCTCGCAAAGCGACATATGTGCTGGCTCGCGGCGATTATCAATCGCCCCAACAACAGGTCTTCGCCGCAATTCCGCAGCTATTCGATACTTTGAGCAAAGGACGTTCACAGATCGCGCCGCAAGCTGACCAAGCTCAACAGCAGGTAACCGCTTCTGTCACTCACACGCCGGTGCGCAATCGAATTGATTTCGCTCGTTGGTTGACCGCTCCCCATCATCCGTTGACGGCCCGAGTGCTGGCGAACCGTGTTTGGCAGAACCACTTTGGTGCCGGCATCGTGCCCACGCCAGACGACTTTGGCTATACGGGGATCGCTCCTAAGAATGAAGAATTGCTTGATCACCTGGCGACACAGTTCCAACGCGGTGGTTGGTCGATCAAAAACTTGCATCGAGTGATAATGAACTCGCAAGCCTACCGCATGTCATCGCAGGCTCGCCCTGAAGGGAATTCCGCGGCACTCGACCATGACCCTGACAATAGCCTTTTTTGGCGGCAGAATCTGCGCCGACTCGATGCCGAAGCGATTCGTGACTCGATGTTGGCGTACTCTGGCGAACTGACCGACAAGGCGTCGGGCCCCAGCGTCTACACGACGCTGTCAGCAGAAATTCTCGAGACGGCTAACCCGGTGTCGGTATCGACTTGGTCCACCAGTCCCGATGACCAGCAGAATTGTCGCAGTGTTTTTCTGGTCGTCAAACGTTCGTTGAAAGATCCATTGCTGGAGTCGTTTGATTTTGCCAACAGTCACACGCCCGTCGGTCAGCGTCCCGTCACGACAGTGGCACCTCAGGCGCTGATGCTGTTGAACGATCGCTTTGTGCAGCAGCGATCCGAGAAGATCGCTCAGCGATTGATCGAGCAGACAACAGAGACCGAGTCGCCAATCGAACGACTTTGGCAATTGATCTACCAGCGAGCATCAACGCAGCCAGAGCAAACCGCCGTGACCGAATTTCTGCAGAAACAATCTGCAGCAGCGAGAACCGAGCATTCGGCGTGGACCAGTGTCGTTCGTTCGATCCTCAATAGTAATGAGTCTATCCATGTTGAGTAGCTTCATTTACCGCCCAGCTGAAGCGAGACGAAATGAATCCGTTTGATCATATGCCACCCGCTCGATCGCGCCGCCACTTTGTGTTGGATCTCGGTGCCGGCTTCGGTTCGCTTGCTTTGTCATCTCTAATGTCTGAGCAGTTGTTTGCCGACGAGTCACGCGACACGCCAGCCGCCAACGCTTCGCCACTGGCACCGAAGATCCCAACGCTCCCCTCCAAAGTAAAATCGTGCATCTTTCTGTTCATGTTCGGCGGGCCGTCACAAGTTGACCTGTTCGATTACAAGCCGGAACTGCAACGCAACGACGGCAAGACGATCGACAACGAATTTCGGCGGGGGACCAAAACAAAGGCTGTATTGCAGGCGAGCCAACGTACTTTCGCGCGGCACGGGGAGTCAGGCCTGTGGTGCTCCGACGCATTACCAAATTTGGCCAAGCATATGGATAAGCTGGCCGTCGTGAAATCGCTGCAAAGCGACTCGTTCGCGCATGGCAGCGCGTTGCTGCAGAGTAACAGTGGTCGAATTCTTCAGGGAAGTCCTTCGATAGGTTCGTGGGTCACCTATGGCCTGGGAACCATCAATCAGAATTTGCCTGGTTATGTGGTCATGCTAGATCCACGTGGCGGCCCCACCAGTGGTTCACTGAATTGGTCCAGCGGTTATATGCCAGCCGCTTATCAGGGTACGGTCTTTCGGACCTCCGATCCGGCCATCCTCAATCTGCGATCCATGGATGGGACCACACGCCAGCAGCAACGAGAGGAGATCGATCTGATCAATCAGCTCAACGGTCAACACTTGCTGACGCATCCGGGTTACAGCCAATTGGAGGCGCGCATTGCCAGTTACGAACTGGCGTACAACCTACAAGCAGAAGCCCCCGAGGCGCTTGACCTGTCACAGGAGAGTGCCGAGACAATTGAGATGTATGGTTTGAATCAACCCAAACCCGACTGGCATTCATTGGCGCTGGGTCCAAGTACGTTTGGAAGACAATGCTTAGTTGCCCGACGGATGGTGGAGCGTGGAGTGCGGTTCATTCAGGTTTATTCCGGTGGTGGCAATGCGGGTGGGCAAAATAGCTGGGACGGCCATCACGGGATCGAAGAAAATTTAAGACTGCATTGCCCCGAAGTAGCCCAGCCGATAGCCGCTTTGCTGACCGATCTCGAACGAAGAGGTTTATTGGATTCAACCCTGGTGATATGGGGAGGCGAATTCGGCAGAATGCCCGTTTCTGAAACATTTAACACCGGCGGCAAACCCGGTGGGCGCGATCACAACCCCAAGGGTTTTACTTATTGGTTAGCGGGTGGAGGCGTCAAAGCGGGCATCTCGGTTGGGGAAACCGATGAGCTTGGCGAAGCCGCAGTCGTCGATCCATTTCATTTGCGAGACCTGCACGCGACCATCTTGCATCTGATGGGATTGGACCACAATCAGTTGACATACTTTCACGGTGGCCTCAACAACAAATTGACCGGTGTCATTGAAGCTCATCCGATCAAACAGGTCATTGCCTAGTTTGACAGTAGATGTGCGTCGCCTTTTCCTGCAAGCAGCGCTGCACTTGCCCGTCCTGCCACCAGAAGCGGACGTTGCTGACTTCGCTGCATGTTGCCGTAGATGCCTGCTCGCTCATCGGCAAGTCGTGTGGTCGATCCCCAAACGTTTGCGAGTGCACAGACGCTTCGATCGCCAGCTGCTGTTGAATCTTTCCTCCTGTGCCCGGGCACCGTCGCGCAGCGATGGTCGGTGCCTGATCCAGTACATGACACGTTGCCGATTCAATTTGTCGCGGCTGGTGAAGGTCAGCGTCACGGGACAAGTCATCTATCAGGCCGGGAAGCAGGCGTGCCGGGCAACGCCGTAGCTGATTTATATTGCGTACGAAGAGATAGGGCCTGAGCCAGATTGGTAAAGTGAGAAAAGCGAAATTCTCATCGGAAACACTGAGTCGGGGCGAATTTTAAGCCTCTTCAGAAGAATTCGTGGGTAAATTTCCTTTCGGGTAGTGTTTTGAGGTTCGGACACCGGTGGCCCGTAGGCATGTGGAAATACAGCCATGCTGCCGCCAATGATGACACGCTGGAAAATTGTATCCCTTAACTCGACCTGTCACCGTAAAAGACGCCCGCCAAAGTGTACTTGCGGACTTGTTCAGCCGTGGGTCCCGGAAAGAGCCCCCCGAGAAGGGTCGCGAGCAAGAATGTTACGAGCCAAGACAGCGGTATCACCAGGAACGGCGAGGGGGCCACCACCGCGGTTTGTGGAAACCCAAGTTGTACAATGGGGGTCAGCAGGATGTCCATGAACCCGAACATGAGCCCCGATATCGCACCGACAATGCCGGCAATCACGATGGGAACCTGTCCCACGTGACGCAACAGCATCCCCGCCATGAACATTGCCCCTAACGGCCCAAGCACGCAGTTGAAGCTCTTGAGCTGCAGGTCAATCAGGTTGTATTCCTTGGGGGCAAGGCTTAAGAAAATACCGGTGACTGTGACGATTGCGCCAATCACCAAAGTGATTGCTTGTGCCGTACGTAATGCGCCACTTTCGGTCAGAGGTGACTTGCGATAGCGCTGTACGAGATCGACCATGATCACGGTAGTGGTGGAGTTAATGCCGGAATCAATACTCGATTGAGCGACAGCAAAAATCGCGGCAATCACGATGCCACTCACTCCCACCGGCAACCCGTAAGCGATGAATCTCGGAAAGATCTTGTCAGAGAACGTCGCGTCGCGAGCGCCCGAAATACCGGGAGGGAGTTCGCTTGGATGTTGCAGGTAATAGACCAACAACGCCGCACCGACCATTCCCAACAGAATCTGCATCGAGAGGTCTATCGTAAAGCCAACGACAGCTGTACGACGCGCTGTCTTCATGTCTTTGTTGGAAAAATAGCGTTGCAGGGCCACTTGATCGGAAGCATGCGTGCAGACCTGCCAGAAGAAAATCGACAGCAACGACCACAGGACGGTGTTGCGCACCGAAAGATCCCAGCTGGCAAAGGGAGGGAGCTCGTGACTTACACTTGTGACTTCACGCCACCAGTCGACGGGACCTGTACCGGTTTGATACGCTACGATGACAAGGGTCACCACCGCACCTAATAGCAGTACAATCATTTGTATTACGTCTGTCCAGATAACGGCAGAAATTCCTCCCAAAACGGTATAGGCTGTACTCACGACACCTGTCGAAATGAGCACAAAGTAGAACCACGATAATTCGTTGAATTGAATCATCCCCCCCGTCAACTTGGCAATGGCACCCGGTGCCGTATCCTGCGTAATAACGGCGATGGCCATCGAAGCGGAATAGATGACCGCTCCCATCCAGAGAAACCGCATGTAGACGTACAGCAATACGGCCAGCAATCGGGCACCCGATCCGAATCGCATTTCCAGGTACTCGTACGCGCTCGTTAGGTTGAGACGCATGAAGAACGGAACCCACAACGTCCAGACAATGACGAACACAAACGGCATCGCCAGGACGCCGAGAAATTGTGCGATACCGTGCTTGATAATCTCACCGGGAGCCCCCAGGTAGGTGAGCGTCGACATGAGTGTTGCCACCATGCTCAACCCCGTGGCCATCCACGGAAGCGATCGCCCCCCCACGAAAAAGTCCTGAATCGTTTCCTGCTTACCCGCCAGGTACAGCCCCATCCCCATCATGGCCAGCATGTACATAAAAACAATGCCGTAATCGATCGGCTGAAGTCCGGTGGCAGCCAGCAGGGGAACCAATTGAGCGATCATGCCAGGTCATTTCTCTGAGGAACAGGAATTCGTCTTTGAAGCGCGAAGGACCTCATATTAACTACTTCATTCTGGCAAGTCATTATCCAGGCACCGAGATTTTGTCGCTCTGAAGCGATTTTCTCGGCCGACAACCGAATAATTCCGTTCCGAATCTACCGATCGGGCAAGGCGAACCGTGCTGCAAGGCGGCAATTTCCCGGACGGTCATTCCTAGTTGCCGTGCGACTTGCTTTGGAGGTGGCCATCGTCCCTGGAAGCCGATCGGTTGATCCGGTAAGCTTCCCTCTGCATCGGCTCGCCCACCTTACTATGAGAATTGCCAAGGAATTCAGCGGAAATGAGAAAAAGCAAAGCGTTGGCCCGGTTCCGTAAAAATCAAACTGTGCGGATGTGTTGTCTCGGGCACTATATCCCGGCATTTATTAAACACGCCGCCCATTTTGGGTTTGATTGTATTTGGCTCGACATGGAGCACCGGGACTTCGGCAGTCGCGATATCCAAGCGATCTTGGCCTATTCGCATTTACACGACATCGACATCATGGTTCGGCCTCCGACTCTGGAAAAAACGGGGCTCTATCGTTTTCTGGAGGACGGTGCCGCTGGCCTGATGATACCCCACGTAAACACCGCCGAGAGGGCCAAGTTCCTTGTCGACGCACTCAAGTTCCCACCGCTGGGCGATCGAGGCTTGGACGCAGCCGGGTTAGATGCCGATTTTGCGCTGGTGCCTCCCTACGAATTTGCTGAACACGCCAACGCGGAGACCTTTCTTGTCGTGCAAATCGAAACGCATGAGGCCGTCGAAAATATCGAGGCGATTGCGGCCGTGCCAGGCGTTGACGCTATTTTTGTCGGACCGGGCGACCTCGGGCTGCGAATTCACCATAAACCCGGAGTCATGACGCTCGATGCAGCCTTTGAACGAGTCGCGAAGGCCTGCAAGAAGCATGGTAAACAATGGGGATGTCCTTCCGGGACTCCCGAAGTTCTCAAGCAGAGGTACGCACAAGGGGGCCGATTGCTTAACTACGGCGGTGACTTTCTCTCGATTCTCACCGGAATGCAAGATAATGTCCTGGCCTTCGAGGGGCTCGACTGATCGATCGATAACGAAACGATGCGCGATCGGCTACAGCTCAAGCGGGAAATTGGTCAGTCGCTTCACACCGTCTGCGGTCACCAGGTAATTTTGCTCGAGTCGAATACCGCCGCGAAGCGTCTCCGAGTAGAGACCCGGCTCGGCGGTAAAGCATTCTCCTTCCTGAAACGTATCGTCCCATTCAGGATTTAGGTGAGGCGCCTCATGCGGATAGAGGCCGATGCCATGTCCCAAATGGTGAAAAAACGAGGCTGTAGAAAATTGGTCGAGCATCGACTTGGCCGTCGCAAACAGTTGGCGACAAGAAACGTTGGGGCGGACCGTCTGTTCCACCATCTCGAGCACCGACACGATCGTCGTCCAGGCCCGATGTTGTTCGTCGGTTGGTCGCCCATTGACCGCCAGTGTACGGCAGTTGTCGGCATAATAGCCGCGATAGGCAGGGCCGAGGTCGAGAATATAAAGTTCACCATCTTGAGCAGGTCGATCGCGCGGTGGGCCTCCGGGGGTGCTACACTGAAAGTCGTTGCCTAGTGCGGTAAGTGGTTCCCCGGCGACCTCAACCGCCGCAGCGTGCAGCTGTTGAAAGACCTCAAGTTCCGAAATTCCAGGCTGGATGATCGATCGCGCGCGGGCGTACATCGCCTCGGTACAGTCGATTGCTTTGACGATCATGGCCAGTTCGTCAGCGTCTTTGCGTCGTCGAAGGGACCACATCTCCGCGTCGATATCGACAAGGGCCCGACGATCCCCGCCTGTCAAACCTGCGGAATGCACTCCGCAGGCCGAAAATTCAACTGCCGTGCGACCTGGGCAGGCTCCCAATGCATCCGACAGGGTTGACATGGCAATCTGGGGTTGCTCCTGACGCAATGTGGCCAAGTGTTGTGCAACGAAGGTCACGACGCGATCGGCGGCCACGTGGCCCGGTTGATCGTTCGGTGCGGCAAGGGTACATTGTCCGTCCAAGGCGAGGCAAACCGCTGCGTGATGCAAGCGGTGTGGTCGATACCCAGTGAGGTATTGTATGTTTTCAGGGGTAACGAAAACTGCCCGTTCGACGTGGAGCCGATTCAGCAGGTCTCGCACGCGGTTTTGGCGAACTCGGCATAAGTCGAGGCACAAGTCGGGCTGTTGACGCGTCATGTTCAGGCTCTGCGGCGATGTCGTCTCGGAGAGACGGGGGGAGTGGAGGCAGTCGCGGATTCAAGGCAGAATCGAATTTCAAATTTCCGTCATCGGCAAAATCTTACTATCTGGATAATCTAGGGTCTACCATACGCAGCTCGTCAGTACAGAGCACGGCACACAGCTCAGCGAGAAACACATGCAAGCAAAAACGATTCTGGTGATTGGAGGTGGATCGATCGGCGAACGCCACACACGATGTTTTCAGAAAACGGGTCGAGCAAACCTGCTGTTATGTGAGCCCAACCCTGATGTCCGGCAGCGGGTTGCCACTACGTATGGCCTGGCCCATGCATTTGCGTCTTTGGACGAGGCTTTACAGCACCCCATTGATATGGCTGCGATTTGCGCACCGTCACAATTACACGTGGCCATGACGGCTCGTCTGGTGGAACAAAAGATCGCAGTGCTGGTCGAGAAGCCTCTCAGCGTTTCCATGGAGGGGGTCGACGCACTTTTGGCCCAGGTCGAATCGGCTAGGGTTCCTGTTGCAGTAGGGTACGTCCATCGTTGCAATCCGGCCTTGATGGCCATGAAAGCGGCGATCGATTCGGGACGGTTTGGACGCCCTGTGGAACTATTTGTCACTTCCGGGCAGCATTTTCCCTTCTACCGGCCTGCCTACCGCGAGGTCTACTACACCAGCCGCGCTACTGGCGGCGGGGCAATTCACGATTCGTTGACACACATGGTCAATGCTGGCGAGTGGTTGGTGGGACCTATCACGAAAGTCGTGGGCGATGCTGACCATTGCGTTTTGGAGGGGGTAGAAGTGGAGGACACCGTGCACGTGATTGCTCGACATGGTTCGGTGCTCGGATCGTTTGTGCTCAACCAACACCAAGCGGTTGATGAAACAGCGTTCTCGGTCGTGTGTGAACGCGGAATCGTCCGCACGGAACTCCACAATCGTCGCTGGATGAGTTGCACCGAGCCGGGCAGTGCGTGGAACGTGGAACAGACGTACGACTATGCACGCGATGATCTGTTCTTCAACCAGGCCAATCGGTTTCTCGATTTCGCGGATGGAAAAGCGCCGGCACCATGCCCACTGGTGGAAGGGAGGCAGACTTTACGCGTCAATTTGGCCATCCTCGAGTCGGTAGAGTCGCAACGTTGGGTGGAACTCAAGAGCTGACGATTGGCAATTGGCGGAAAATCAGGCGAAGGAGACGCCAAATTCTCGGCAGGCGTTTCGCCAGAAGACGTCGTTAATGTCGTCGCTTGACCATTGCGCGATTTCCGCGGCGTGTTTCATCGACAGCAGTTGCTCGTAAATAGCCAAGATGGGACGACCGTCGCAGTGGGGAAACTTCAACGCCATCTCAGCGGTGTTCAGGCCTTGCCAGGCACGCCCTAAAGCTACGTACTGACCACGAAAGTAGGTGGAGTCGAGTCCGTCCGACCCATAGAAGATGCGTTGCGTATTCTCTCGTGTAAACAAAGTAATCATTGGCCGCACATCGGTGACGGCAGACAGGTCGTACCAAATGTTCGGCATATCACGCAAGCGATCGATCGCCTGGCGAATTGGCCAGTAGGTAAAACTTCGGGCGCAATGCGCAAGAATCCATTTAATGTTGGGATAACGGTTCGTCGTATACTCATGAAGGTCCTGTAAGTTATACGCGTCGGCGCATCCGTGGAACCGCGACAAATGCATGGTGACCCACAATCCCAATTCATTGGCGAGTTCCATCTGTGAATGCGGGAAAAACTCATGAATGCGACACTGAGCGACATCTCCCGTCACGGAGAATAGACGGTAAGGCTTGAGTCCAATCGCTCCGCGGACTCGGACGCGTCGTTCAATATCGTGCAGGGAGCAACTTGGGGTAACCAATTCATTGAAGCGTGATTGTGGATCTTTTTTAATCTGTGCCAAGCACCAATCGTTATGGGCGGAGACGTCAATTCCCGGTGCCGGAGTACCGAGCGCGAGAAAATGGGTCTCACGTGCTGGGTAAAGTCTATGTGCCCATTGCTGCAGTGCTGAGAGATCTGCCTGCGCCCAGTCGTCGAATCCGCTCGGCGTTGACGACGACAAATGTTGCTTATTCAGTAGGTGGATATGAGCATCAAAGACTCGAAGTGGGACGAAATCCTGGAGCTCTTCTTCCCAAATTTGTGTATCTTGTGGTTGATAGTCATTCACCGAAACTGGCATGGTCACTCCATGGTTGGCGAGAGGCCTACTGAAGACTTTGCTCAAAGGCTGCGACTTCGGGAAACTTTGTGTGGCCTCGAAGTAGCTTGCCCAGTCGAGGTTGTCGATTGTTGTATACTTCCACGGCATCGGCGTCGGCGTACCGCATGAACAGAATTCGCCGATCGCGATCCAAGGACGAATTGCCTTCCGATTTATGTAGCATCCAGCAGTGGAACACGATGGCTTCTCCGGCGCGCATCGGAACCGGAATGGCCTGAGATTCATCGACGGAGAGCGCTACGGAAATCTCCGCCTTCTTGTGGGCCAGGGTCAGTCCCGGTTCAACTTGCCCTTGTTGATGGCTGCGTGGGACAATCCACAAACAGCCGTTGGACTCGTCGGTATCGTCCAACGCAGTCAAGGTGGTAAGGCTATTGTAAGGATCGAGTTCTCCATAGCTATTGTCCTGATGCCAACCAAAGGCCATCGTATTGCCCCGCAGCTTAAATGTGAGCTGGGACGTGGCCCCTTTGATATTGGGGCCGATCAATTGTTCGGCAACGTCTACCAGCGGACCACGGTAATAGTAGTCACGAACAATTGCGGCGCGATGATGGATATCGGTGAGCAACGAGTTCTGCAGCCATGACTTACTGCCATCGAATGCCCCCTTGTCGGCACTCCAGGCGTCCATACATTGACGACGCATTTCTTCCAGGCCGGCATCGTTGAGGACACGACCGAGCGTCAGGTATCCTGCCTGCGAGTAGTCGGACTTTTGCGCGGCCGTCAGAGAGTTGAAATGAAAATAGGCATGTGTGGAGTTTTTCATGACAAATGATTCTCCTGCGATTTACGATTTAGGTGGCTTGTCAGCCAACAAGATACCGGCACCGCGAAAAATGTCGATCGGGTTGGCGGGCCGCTCCCCAAACTAACCCAGGGTAGCTCGGTCCGGCGCCGGAGCAAACCCTGGGTCGACTGCCGGAAATCAAAACTCCTATCAGTAGCAGTTATCAGAAAAATCCTATCCGTTGGCGGTATTCAAAGCCTGGAGGGCGAATGGAAGACTCTCCTCTGGGATTGGGGAGGTTGTCCGATTGTCGTCCAAAGGCTGCTTCCAGATTCTCAGGAGTCGACTGCCGGAACGCGACCCGAGCAACGAAGAAAAGTTTTCGCAGTGGTACGCAGCCGTGTTATGGCAAATCAGCTGCGAGCGAATCCCACAGCGCCGCAACCGAATCAACGCCCGCGTAATCAAACGGAAAATGTCACGCTGGAATAAATACCGTCCCGAACACCGAACACAAAAAACCTTAACGCAAACCTTGGAAGAGTTTGTGGTTGTGTGTCCCAGGGTTGGAACGTCATTCGCCTTATGCGACAGCTGCAAAACGTATCGGCCCTTCGGGCCGTTTCTAGTAGCATTCCAGAGCATGAATAGCCAAATTTTAGGCAAATCCAATAAGGCGTGCGGCAGTTTCCTTGCTCGATTCTTCAACGGCTAAGTGCTCACCTACCATGGACTTGCGAAAGCTGACATTAGCAGGAACCACGGATGTACAAAAATATGGCACGGTAATTCGGTTAAGGAGGCTACCGAGAACGCAGTGATCGAGACCTACTGCTGCGGGCACTGGATCGCCACCTAGTCGGGTTGTGTTGTCAATCGATTTTCACCACAATTTCACCCGAAAGACGGCCGATTCGCACGGTGTTCCCCGTGGGCGAAGGATGGACGTCTGGCGTTTTTGTGGATAGGAATTGACGATGAGCGATCCCGTGACAGTTACAGACTTTCAGCGGTCATTTTTGACGTTTACGCTGGATATCAATATTACGAAACCAAAAACGATCAGCCAGCCACCACCGTTTACGTTGAACAATTCGCGGTTCCCCTTGGAGGGCCGGTGCCGAATCGCGAAGGCCGGCTCAACCTCCTCATCGATCGACTATGTCCTAAGTGCCGCCTGCAAGACGGAACAAGTGAATGTCCGGGAGGACATTTGGCACGACCCAAATGCGGACATGTGCTTGGCCGCATCGACGGAAGAATTTCTCATCCTAAAAAGTTGGGAACGAAACAACCGTGGAGTAATGCTGAGCCCACCGTCGCTGGGGCCACAACCTGAACGGCACGCAGGAAAGGTGAAAGATGCTTTTACGAGACTTCGAATTGACATCGTACCATGCACGGCACGTTTGCTGCAAACCACACAAGAAATTGTTGATGCCGTGTTACAAAACAAGCCG
>JAQCHP010000113.1 GCA_027619595.1 Planctomycetota bacterium | reverse complement strand
GCCCCAGGATTTCTGGCGAACCGTCCTGGTGTACGCTTACGTACAATATGCGCCAGTGTCTGTCGAACACGATGGCAGACCCTTCTTGGTTCTCCAAGCAAGCAGTCTAGAAACCGCCTCACGACATGAGTGGTCTTGGCTCAAGCACTGCGTCAAGAACACCGTCAAGGTAACCAGAGGAGTGTAGATCCAGCGACGTGCAAGTACTGTTTCCTCTCCCATTGCCGATACGATATCATGTTCAGAGAGCAGACCTGCAAAGTACAGATCCTTGTGATCGCGTGCCTCCTGCACTGCCAACCGATATGACGCAAACATAGTGGCCTCCTTGCCCGGACTCGAGTTAGATGATCAAGTCTTTGCAAGCGAGGCCATTTGTGTCTATAGCAATTCATCCACAGCAACCCAACTCGTCATCCAACTCAATGGCATATTCGGCGCAAATTGCCTTCAAATAGATACTTACGTCAAAGTACCAGTGCCATTCGGATCTGACCCCGGCGCAATACATAGAAAGCGAGGTGTTTCGAAGTGACAGTGACGACTCGGTCAATTATAGATTTGCTCTTGGTCGTTGCTTCTGGAATAGCGTCGGCATTGAGCACCGAAATCATAGCGACAAGAATAGCGGTTTCTCCCACCGGAGTCCTTTGGGCAATTTTATTGTCTCCCGTGACCATTACGGTTGGAGGAGGACTTTCCCCATGGCTTCCGGAGATACAATTTTTTTGTTTTTTCCTGGGTCTCGTGTCAGTACCGGTACTTTTTCTGTCAACTTATTGGTCAATTACACGCCAAACAGTCGATTCTTACATCGTCCTATTCGGTCTAGTTTTCTTGCTTTTCCTTGGCCTACTGCATAAACATGCGGCATTGATGTCTGCGTAGTACTTTAAAAATCAACGCTGCCACTCGTTTCAAATTTGACCCGAGTCTGGACTTGGCCTGTCTTGCTCAGACGGGTCCATCTGCGATGAAGGTTTCGAGCGCCCTGCGTACAAGGAGACCTTTAGATGAGTACGAAACGAAGAAGGCAAAATTGACCGGATCAGATAGTGCGGAAGCTACGCGACTCGAACTGCGTAAGTGCCTTTGAATTCACCACTTACCGTTTTTACGAGAGCGAGAATCCTTACGTAGAGAGTTGCGTTCGGGGAGCCCTTTCGATTTGCGAACTCCCCGCCGCCGTGGCCAAACGCATAAAACATCAACGTCGAGACAAAGACTGTTCCGTCGCCCCTTGCATTACGACTAGCTCGGGGTTCAAGATCAACAGTATCGCCAGTTCTTAGGATGGCGTCATGCAGGGAACTGCATCCCGAGACGATTGCCGCGATGTTACTTGTTTCGGATGCAGTTGGACTTTCTACATCCGAATACCGACAGCATCAAAATGCCCATGACCCCACCGAAGCCCGCCGGTTCGGGCACGCTTGCCGTTGGCACCGAATCACCCGTCCAGCTGTTATAGATGGCTCCGAGATCCGCGCCGTCGACAAAACCGTCGCCGTTCTTGTCGGCGAACGTCCCCGGAGCCGCCTCACCCCAAGCATTGAACACCAGCCCTACGTCGGCTCCGTCGACTAAACCGTCCCCGTTCAGATCACAAGGATTTTCATTTGTCGCAACGAACGCCACGTCGAGTCCGCTGAAGCTCGCACCCGTGGGAGATGTATACCAATTAACGGAAGAATTATCGGCCAGATTGTTCACATCGGCAGCGTTTAGCAAAACGTTGATCGGGGTGCCAGTAGTCGCATTTCCGAATGCCGTGAAGAAAAGATTGCCGTGTTCATCCAAAGCGGCATCGCGGACCGTACTGGAGGAGATACTCAAGTCGATCGTTTTAACCAAATCAAAATTACTGCGCGGATCAACAATGTAGAGCGTGTTGGTCGTGACTGGATCCGCAAATTGCCCATAAAGGGCGTAAACATAAGGGGACACGTCTGGATTGTAGGCCAAGGCAGTGCCCGGCGACCCTTGAAACGGAGTAGCAATCGATTTAACCAAAGTGTGCGCCATGGTGGTCGCATCGACCGTGAGCAAAGAACCGTCCGTATTGAACGTTAACACCGTGTTGTCATCCATCCAAGCGGTCCCTTGGTTGTCGGCAAGCGTGAGAATCCCAGCTACAGTCTCTCGACCGCCGCTCAATTGGGCACCGGCACCCTTGGTGTCGCCAGCTTGGTATTCATAGACGAGAACCGTGCCGCTGTCATACCCGTTCACCGCAATTTTGGTATTGTTCGGGCTAACCGACAACGAACTGAGTCGCGATTTTGTGACAGTCGCGACGCCCAAACTAGTGGTGTCTCCGATCAACTGCCCCGTCGTCACGCTGGAATCTGTGGTAGAGAAGTTATAAAGAGATCCACCAGCCGCAGTGGTACCAAAGTTTACGCCAAGCAAATTACCTTGGCCGTTGTGCGCTACGCCCCCCAAATTATCGAAGCGGACGCCCTGAATAAATTGTGTACCGGTCCAAAAGTCAGGAACTGCTGCGCCGGGACCAGCAGCGGGGCCACGAACGAGTTCTAAAGTGTCGGGCGCTCCACTTCTGCTCAATCCGAATACCACATCCCCCGGCAAGATTTGGGCTTGCGCGAGCGGGGGCACAATGACTCCGTAAAACGCCCAAACCATTGCTACAAAATAATTACGTACCATCTTCGCTGATTCCTTTTTGTAAATGTGTGTGTCCCGGTCGCGTACCACGACGCGACAAAATTAGGCCGCTTGAGCTATACCCGCATCAGCTGGCTTGTCCGCATCATCGCACTCGTTCCTTCGATTGCAATAGTCTTTACTCCAAATTAACGAAACCATCACATGGACTTCATTTCCGCACGCGAAAGTACTCGCTACGGAGAAAGCAAGAGTCTAACCGCCGTAGCGTCACACTCAGGTAGTCAGAAGATTGCTCACGGGAACGAGCAGATAAGGAAAGAGAAATGCACCGGCACGCCACTGCAAGAACATACCACGCACAAGCCGCATTTACCTTGGTCGAGCTGTTGGTTGTGATAGCCATCATCGGAATATTGGTGGCGATTTTGCTCCCCGCAGTCCAGTCTGCCCGAGAGGCCGCTCGACGCACCCAGTGTGTCAACAACGTCCGCCAAATGTCGCTCGCTGCAGCCGGGTATGAGAGCAGTAACCTAAGATTTCCTCCGGGCAGGCGACTCCCCGACTGGAAACGGGGTGACACGATACAGTCCGCGTACACGAACTACGCTTCCATCAATCACAATTCGAGCGGTTCGACAGGCTTCTACTCAGTACACGTCTGGCTCTTGCCCTTTCTGGAAAACCAAGCAATTTTCAACCTTATTCGTTTTGATGTCCCCGCCGGAAAACAGATGACCATCAGCGGCAAGCCCTTCAATATCAACTACCAAGCCTACGCTCAGGCCGAAGGCTTGTTCATTTGCCCGACCGACCCAAATACTGGCCGCGTGATTTCCGAGAACAACTATCGTTGCAATTTTGGTGGCACCACCCCTTATGGAGGGGCTATGAATCATAGCAACCAGAACAGGAACGACGTTGTCGACGCGCAAGGGTATCCAGTACTTGGCAACGGCGCATTTAGTGCGGGCGACGGCCTGAAGACAGGCGATTTCGAAGACGGTCTCTCCAAGACATGCTTCTTTTCCGAACGCAATAAGGGGAGCACTCGCAACTCGACGAGCGAAGTTCCGACATTGAGCGACATCTCCAGTCGACCTGGCGGGAGGATATTTGCTTGGCCGATGAACATTGACGAGTTTTATCAAGCGTGCAGCAAGCAAGCCCCCACCATGAGCGAACATAACTTCACTCTCGCCGGGCGATGGCCTTCCGACTCCGACTGGTCCAATGGCTGGCCATTCGCAGGCTATGACTCAACGCAGTACAACCATGTGGCGCCACCCAACTGGAAGGCGATGGACTGTGGGGGCTTTAGTTCCATCCCCGACACGCCAGGGGAACACGCCATCATTGCCGCACGAAGCGATCATAAAGGCATCGTGAATGTCGCATTTGGCGATGGACACGTCCAGTCCGTCGGAGACAATGTCGATCTCGCCGTGTGGCGCGCCATGGGAAGCCGCAACGGAGGCGAAGCGTTGCCTGGCGGCGAATAGCGACTGCTGCCACCGCCTAGATCAGCCGTCCCAATGCCGACAGGCACGCCGCGGCAAGGCTAAGTGGCTCGACGGTCGCCGGAATACTTGACTTTCCAGTCCATCTTTGAAATCACATTTCCAATTTATTCTGCTACCTCAATCGAGGCCGTAGCTCGACGTCCATCAACTCTTGGCTCCGTTCGCATGCGAATTGCTTCCACGAATTCGTCGAGTTCCTTCAAAATCGGATTGCATTGTGAACCACAAACGCAATGCGGTTTGTGTCAGTCTCGGTTACCCCATCCGCCACCAAAGGTGAAAGATTTGGTTCTCGGGCAGGAGGCCGCCTACTCGGGCAACGCGCTCGATGCACCGAACGAAGCCGACGAGTCTCACGCGTTGTCCTACGTCGACATCGACACTTTCCTGGCGAATTTCTAGTCGTCCCCCAACGCGGGTCGGCACAAGGATGTTGCGCCCCGGTTGTGGGTTCATCGCGACTTATACCTTCATAGACGTGCATTTTCTGCTCCGCCATCCTCCAAACTGTTTCCAATTTTGCTCAATAACCCCGAGAACAGCCGTGGCGCGTGGGGGGCATCCTGGGTAGACTGCCGGAAATCCAAATTCCTATCAGTTAATGCGCAACGTGTGGTTCATTCCCGACGCCGCGGAACTGGTCCGATGGCTTGAGCGTCTAGGATACGTGGATGTCCGCATCTTTGATGCAACGCCAACAAATTACGAAGAACGGCGTGCTACCGAGTGGATGAGGTACTTGTCGCTGGCAGATGCTCTCGAGCCCCAGCGGCCCGATCGAACGATCGAAGGGCATCCTGTTCTGGTGCGCGCCATGATCAAAACATCGGCAACAACCTAGGCCGGCAGGTTGTGAGAGCTCAGTTTCCTCGAGAGTTGGCCCCCCAACCAAATCAGCCCCCCTAGAAAGGCAGCGTTTCCATGAGGTTCCGGGACGGACATCGACAGCATGTTGTCGACAGTACTGCCAAAGGAATTTTGCAATATTGCAAAGTCGAAGCCGTTGACGATCTGGTCGCCATTAAAATCTCCGTCCTGCCATTGCGAGTCGGTGCGGCCGTAATTCGATTGCAGAATTGAAAAGTCGAGTTCATCGACCGAGCCGTCAAGAGTCGCGTCACCCGATAACGCGATTAGGCCACGCATTGCGATTGACAATTCGGTGGCGGCGATCTCGCCCGGCAGGTCTTGGTCGGAAAACGAGAATGTGACGCTTCCGGTTACTTCTCCGTAGACAGTCGGGTTGATCGACAATTCAAATGGTAACTCTCCACCTGCGGGCAAGTCCTTGAAAGGCACAGCGGTTGTCGCAAACGCGGTCGGATTGTCGAGCAACACTGTGTCCAAGTCTAGCTTGGCCGTGAGACCGACGGTGTTGATTCGGTTATGAATCAACTGCCGTATTGGAGTCGCATGGCTTCCGTACTCGATGAATCCAAAGTCGACGTCGATTGAACTAACGCTGTCAGCCGCGTTCCACGAGGGCTGCGCATGATCTAGCACCGTAAAGGTAAGGGACTGATCCCAGGCAGACGCCGCAGCCCCTTCACTGGTGGCTCGCACTGAATAGTCGCCCGATTTTGCTCCGACGCCCGTCGTGTCCAGTGTGAGAGCGTGAGTGTTGCCCGATGCGAATGCCAACGTGGTGCCGGAGAAATTACCCGCAAGTGCGCCGTTTGTCGTAACCAGATAATCGAGTTCATCCGCACCCAATGGGTGGATAACTGGCGCCGAGTTGCGTACCGTTACCGCGATTGTCGCTGTTGCGCCCGACAGCACCTGCGTTGGATAGGGGGAGCTATTTACAAGCATCTTGGATGGCAATTGGTAGTCCGCAACAACCGGGAGATGATCTGACGAACTTGCGATAGCGGACAAGATTGATGCTGGTAAAGCAGAATTGCTCGCCACGTCCAACGGGCCATTCAATGCATGCGCGCCGTTGTTCCCGAATGCGTGATACGAACCAGGGATAATGCTCAGTCCTTCACCGTCAAGCATTTCTCCGTTGACTAATTGCCAATCGAAGCGGTCGTCGACTCCTCCGGTTACTTGGCCCGGGTATCGCGCAGTCGTGGTGGGACTTTGGGTATGAACATCTCTGAAGGCGTTGTTTTCGTGCCAATCTCCAATGCGTTGCAGCGGATCGTATACCCGTCCGACACTATTCGATGTCGGAATTGGTCCCGTCAAACGTGACCACATCGGCTCCGTGTGGGAGTAGATATTCAAGTCACCCATCATGACGACATGACTTCCCGTGGGTAACGAATCGGCGTTGGCGCGGATGGTAGCCGCTTGAGCGTCGCGACGCTGTCGATCGGTACCGGTTTGCCCCGATTTGTAGTGGTCGACATAGAGATAAAAATCGGAGTTGCTATCGTAGCCGATCGGACGGAGGTGATAGCGGGCCGTTTGCCGGGCATTTGCCAATGTGGAAATGGCTCCAATCGCTGTCTGACCCAATAGTTGTAGAGACGTCGTATAAAATATTAGGCCTGGCCTGCCGCCCCCAGAGGTCTGCACGTCGAGCGTCCCGCGGGCGTACGTTCCTGGCCCATAGATGCTGTTCAATAGTTCGACCAACATCTGCGTCGTGGTAGCGCTGCTTTCCTGTTCCTGCAGCGCCAAGACGTCAATTGGGCGCGCAAAACCTTGTCTCGCTTCATCGGCGATCCCCTGCAAGACAGCTTGTAAACCAGGGCGCGGGTCGTCGGGGCCGGTGTTGTACGTAACGACTCGCAGCTGTCCGTACAATGGTGTCGCGAGACTCAGTGCGAAGAGAGTTGCCGCGATACGTTTCGAACTCAACATGTTGAAAGTATGCTCCCAGATTTACCGACGGCTGAGTCATTGTCTGTTAGGTCACGGCGAACAATTTGAAGGACTCTTCTTGCTTGGTGAGAATGGCGACGAACGTGAAAGATGATCCACAGGACTGCCATGCCAGATAACCACGAATAGGGTTCAGGGACTGTTTCGAAAGGCGACTCCATCAACGCAGATGACGCGTATCGGTTGCCGCCCGCAGCCAAACATGTACACAATCTCGTCGTCTGTGTTGTTGCAGTGGCAGGTAAGGTTCCCGATCCGGTGGACGCCCGAAATACGTTTGCCAGTGCTGTGCCGGCAAAACCGATCGCGCTGCTTGGTCCCACGTAGTGACCCGATGCCAGCAGCAGAGGATTTGCATAGTTAGATTGTTCTGGGTTGACGAGCTGGGTTATTCCTGGCAAAGTAGAAAGGCTGCCGTGCGATTGCCCAAGACTGCGAACAAGGAACGGTGACGGACTAATCGTATCCTGCGCAGCTTCGACCAGCAGCAGTGCATCATGGTCTGCCGATCGAAGCGTACGGAATCCCACGGAAGTGCCGCTCGCCAGATCAGTCGCTTGCGGCGAAATGTGGTCGAGCGAAATAATCCCCCCCGACAATCGCACGCTGTAAAATGCCAAACCGAAATTGTCCCCTGGACTGCTGGACGCGTATAAATTGAACGATCCGGCGCTGTTCTCGTCGACTACCAAACGGAACGTCACGAGAGCAGCCTCAACGCGACATGCCAACGCGACGATCGCCACGGCTAGCATCCAGTGCAACGAGCGAGGCGATCGGTAAATGGCAAAAGATAGGTGTCGCATGGTCTAGTTCGGTTTCTGACTGTGGTTCGCTATGTTCGGATCGATCACGTCGATCCAAACCAAACGGTGATCGCTGCTGACAACGGGATGTCCGGTTCCCACCAAAGGAAAATGAGGGTCGTCCTTGTCGGGCCAGAAGACCGCCGACTTGACGACACGGAGTCTTTGGCTGCAAAGTGCGTAGTCCAACCGCAAATTGCCTGGTCCGTCGTTCTTGTCGAGCCAGTCTCCAGTGTCTGCCGACGGGTCCCCGGAATGAGATTGATTGGAACCCGATTGGAGCAAGGCTTGTTCGCGTCCGCCAAGCGAACGCGGTGTAAACGAACTTGTAATGGAGGGGTTGAATAGAAGTTGCCGAATCGAATGCCGCGCATCGTTACCGTCGTGCGGATCTGAGTTCTGGTCACCGCAGACGACAAAAAGAGCTTCGGCTTCCAATCCACCCATCTGACCTTCGTCGTCGCGAATATACGAAGACGTTCCGAGCGTCAGGTAGTCGGACCAAAAACGAATCTCGTCGTGATTTCGGCAACCGTTACGGTCTTCAGGGCCGTCGAATACAGGTGGAGTGGGATGACTTGCCAAGAGGTGTAACATTTTGCCACGGACGTCAATCACGACGTCCCAGTGACTCTTGGACGACAGTGGCATGGACTGCATGATCTCCTCGTTGTACCAACGAGTGGTCACACCGTTTTCCAAGGTGACCGGTGTGAGAGCGCCCGGCATGTCCCGCCAACGAAATTTCCGAAACGTTCGAGTCTGGTCAGTTCGGATAGGGAATTTAGAAAGGACAGCCATGCCGTATTGTCCCGGGTATTTGCCATATCCCCAAGCATCGCGCGCATAAGGTTCTGTATCGACAGTTTGGCCCACTTGCCCATCGTGGTCCAAGTCGTGGTTGGACGGTTCTCCCGTGTTGACCGGTGCGATGAACGAATAAGGAAAATGGATCGCTCGCACAGACGTTGCCGAAAGTCCGCACGAATTTTGAGGTACTTCCAGATAACGTGACTTCAAGAGCGACAATATCTCCGCATTTCCGTCAAAGTCCAATTCGTTGATTAATAAAATGTCAGGATTTGCCCGCTGAATTATCTCCGAGACAGCTTGAGCCTGCCGATCGCTGCCAGTTGCCAGGCGAGAGCGAAGGTCTCCGGCTTTCCTACCGACCAACGACACGTTAAACGTGGCAATTCGGATTGTGTTGGTTGGTAACAATAGCGATTCTTCAAGTCGCGGAATCGCGTGGGGATCGATGGTCCCAGATATCCGAGATGCAGAAGCTCCCTGCGTGCCAGTCGCGACGTCGCTAGCCGAGACGGCGAACGGAACCAAGGGCAGCAACAAGCCAGCGATACGGACGCACATCGCGACGGCAACGAACTTCGACTGGAAGAACTTGCCGCGAAACATCTGGCCGCCATGATCGTGACGAGGCATTGCCGTTGGTCCTGAGGTCGCACGTAGCGCCGACGGCCTGCGCTAGCGCCCGTACTTACTTGTTGAAAGAAGTTTCAATGTACGGCGGAAATGTGTTGGCATGATGAGGATTTGGTTAAGGACTGATGAATTGCGGCAGCGGCCTACGCGGCCGCTGAAAGATTCGGACTTTCTTGTTTTTTCTGAACTGTCTTCGTAATTTCGTCATCTGCCATAGCTAGCATAATCGCACAGCTTGATGGTGTTGGCGGCGTACGAATCGCAACCGTTCCGTATGCTACTCGCCGTCAAGTTGGGTTGTTTCGTTCCGCGTTAAACATGTCAAGTTGGTTTCAGTTACCGTTGTTTGGACACTTAAGAAAAGAAGGAAGTGAGTCTCATGAAATTACAACGATCGATGAACAGCGTATTGGCCTCCAAATTATTGGCGAATGCGCGACAATTGGTTTGTGGATGCACGGTTTTAGCGATGTGCTCGGCGTGGAGTTCGGCTGCGTTGATTACGCAGTGGAATTTCAATTCCGTCGTTCCGGACGCTGCTACTGGTACGGGGACACTGATAGCGGCGACGGGTGCGGGCACAGCTTCCTTAGTCGGAGGAACCACGGCCACGTTTGCCAGTGGCGACGCGAGTGGTGGTTCGTCTGATCCGGCCGTTGGCGACGACTCCGCTTGGAATTTGTCGACTTGGCCAGCTCAGGGTGCTGGTGACAAAACTGCGGGGGCCCAATTTGCTTCCGGGACCGCTGGGTTTCAGGATATCAAAGTGACTTGGGACCAGCGGCACAGCAACACGACTTCACGCTACGTTCAATTTCAGTACTCGACCGACGGTACGAATTTCGTCGATTTTGGGTCGGCATTCGAAGCTGATCAGGGTGGAGACCGTTGGTACAATGGCCGCATGATCGACTTGTCGACCGTAAACGGTGTCAATAACAACGCCAACTTTGCCTTTCGAGTGGTCAACACGTTCGCGCCGAGCAGCTCAGGCTACTTGCCCGCAACCGCAACATCCACTTACGGCACCGGAACGCAGCGGTTTGACATGGTGACCATCGAGGGAAATGCAGTCCCCGAACCTGCCACCGTTTCGTTGGGAATTATTGGTCTCTTGGCTCTAGTTAGAACGCAACGGGCGCGCCGCGCTTAATTGCGGTGCGTCGTTTAGGTTTCAAAACTCGTCTCATTTCTGCTGACGCACCCCTCTACTTTGAGGGGTGCGTTTTTTTAAATATGACGAATGGCAGATACTGCCTCGTAATCAAGCCGACGCGCATGGAGCGCGGAGCTTGCCAAGGCGATATCGGCTCCAGCGTTGCCCACGACGAGCAGATCGCGGGCGAAGAGCTGCGCCGGGGTCAGATCCGGTCTCCGTTATCAAGCGACACGAGGACACCCGTCAGTGCATTGAGGCCCTGCAGAAAAGGCTGACTGAGTTAGGCAACAAACATCGGTCTTCGTCCGTGCTTCCGTAATCATAGGCCGAACAACGTATCTGACTCCAAGCGAGCGCTTCAACAAGCCTTCCGGTTTGGGCGCGGCTCAAACGACTCTCTGTC
This sequence comes from Planctomycetota bacterium, assembly GCA_027619595.1. GTDB lineage: Bacteria > Planctomycetota > Planctomycetia > Pirellulales > Pirellulaceae > JAQCHP01. Next base: position 4,115 of record JAQCHP010000113.1, on the reverse strand, counting down.
GCTTGATAACGGAAACCGGATCTGACCCCGGCACACAGATTCAGGCATCACGATTGCGTCTTCCTCTGATCACTCGAGGGCATGATCCCTTTAGTTTTCGCGAAGTACAGTCGATCGCTCTTGCACCAGATTGGAGAATCCAAAGACGCAAGTGGAGGGAATTCCGAAGTCGACGCTCAATATGTAATAAATGACAACACCCGCGAGCAGAATTCTGACCCGCGGGTGTCGAGTTTCAAGTATACAGCAATTGGACCGGAGTCCAATCCGCGTTTACAGTTCGATCGCTTCAACTTCAGAGACGAATCGCTGGTTGTTGTCGGCGAGAAACGCACTAATCACGTTGAACACGGAGTCACTGAAGCCACCGATGTTCATAATGTCAGATCGCTCGCAAGCCTGAACCGTCTGGTACGGTTGCAGGTCGATGTTAACCAGCTTCGGAGTCGCTTCCTTACCTGCCAGGTTACGCTGATTGGCAACGAAGATTTCCCAAGCTGTCATCACCGCAGTCGAACCGTGCCGTCCTGTTCCGATCCAGCTCTCGTTATCGCTAACAAGAACGATTCCGGCGAACCTGTGCTTCGGATACTTCTGGTTGGCCGACACCAGCGGCAGCGAGCAATCTGTTCCACCACCACCGTACTCTGCCAATCGTTCAGCAATGCTGAGGATCGAATCGTTCGGATCGATCTTGGCATCGTAAGCCGAAGTATCGAACGGAATCACTACGCTTTCCGGGTTGCGTCGCAGGATCGCTGCGGCGAACAGTGCTGCTACGTCGATGCATCGCATCTTCGATGTCGCACCTCGTCCGCGATGTCCCGTGACCGCACAGCTCATCGCTCCGGACGTATCCAGACCAATCACTACCGGTCCCGGCAACTTCGGTACATTCCCACAGGCGATCTCCGCTGCCTTATGCAGAGCAGTCTTGATCTTCTGCGGTACATTGTCATCCGCGTTCAAGTACGCAGCAAAGTACTGGTACGGGAACTGCTTTGATCGGCGAATCTCCGACTCGTCAGCAATCCGGTCAGCAACGTAATCAACCATTGCACTTGTTGCCAACACATCGTGTCGCAGCAAAGTGTTCAAGTTCATACGCAGTGCCTGCGGACCCATCTTGCGAGCCAGTGTTGCCCAAACCTTCGGTCCCTTGGCAGCATCGGACAACAAGTCCCATCGGACGTTGTCGAGTCCGCCAGCGATCAAGACCTGTGCTTCTTCGCTTTCCGAATTGCGGTACGCGATCAGCGACTGAACTTCAACCGGCAAGTCGGCTTCCGTTGCCGGTGCCCACTTCTCGACGTCCTTATCAGTCAACCAACCGAACATCGCTCGACGAGCGTTATCCTTCGGCGTCGGTCGAGCCATTCGCAGGATGTCCCGCAAGCTCGGATCGTTACCGATCGATCCGCTCAACAGTTTTCCAACCGAAGCCGTGTTCAACCAGCGCTGGAAGGCTCGCTGCACAGAGCTCGACAAGCCAACGCGGCCCTTACCAGCCTTGTTCTTGAACTGACCAGAACGGATCATCTGGAACACAGTTCGCAGAACGCGACCGTTGTCGACCACGCGATCGAAGACTTGATGCATTAGCTCGGTATCACGAACCGACAGGGCGACTAGCAACGCAGCCGGCATGTCCTTCATGAACGCCTTTTCACGAGCGTACAGAGCCAGCTTCGACAGGTACTGATTGTCGTCGACATCGTCGATCAACTTCAGGACTTCGTCGAACTGCGTCTCAGCCGTGCTGTAGAACGCATTACCAAACGTACCCGTTGCGGCAACTTGAGCCAGTGCGTGCTTCGGCTCGAGCTTGTAGGCTCGGCCACCTGCTTCGTTGACAGCGTTTGTTCGCGTCAATCGGCTCGTAAGACTTGCGAATAGAGACTTGTTGGCTATCCGTGTAACCTCCTCAATTAAAACTGTTCGACGAAGGGCTGTTGAGAATATGGCTTTCGCCATCGTTTAACAGACGATGTAATCCCAACTGGCAGTCGAACAAGAATCGCAAAACAGATTAAGCACACCGCTTACTCTGCTTCCCCTTGTTCATTCACTTGTTTCTTGCTTTCACTTAAAGACCCGCTTGGATGCGAGAGGTTCACTGAAATTGACTGACGAAGTGAAAATCCGACATTGCTCTACCAACTGAGCTACAGCATCCTGGCAGACGCTGATGAGATTCGAACTCACGACACATGTAGTCCGATTTGGCAGTCAGTCAAAAGACTTGCCACAACAGTTTCCCATTGCAACGAGTCCGAAAAATGCAACTGAGCGAATTGGTTTGTTCAGATACTTTCGTTGTTGGTTGATGTAATCCAAACAGGCAGTTCAGTTGCCAGAGCCGGTCACTGGATTCGCACCAGCATGGACCTGTTTACAAGACAGGTGCCTTTCTCAGTCGAGCCACATCGGCAGGTCAGCAGGAACGCAGTGATTCGAACACTGTCCATCGGTGTTGGAGGCCGAGTCCGCTCCCAGGCGAACATTCCTGTAGTGCAGAAGCCCAGCGAACCGAGCTTCTGCGGTTGTTAATCTTCGAGCTCTACCATCCAGTAGGCTTCGCTTATGAACTTAGACCAGCTCTTTACGCGATTCATTCGATCGGCGTAGATTGGCTTCCATGCTGGGCGCACTGGCTCCTTACGGAGTTTCATGTGCACCTGAGCTGGAGTCCGGTCGGCCTTCTTCGAATTACAATCGATGCAAGCCAATACGCAGTTCGTCCAAGTCGACTGTCCACCGTGAGCACACGGAACAACGTGGTCAATCGTGAGCTCTTCGCTGCCAAACTGCTTTCCACAGTATTGGCAGGTCATCTGGTCACGCTTGAATACGTTGCGTCGGCTGAAGGTAACTGTTTGCGTTGGCACCGCATCGAACTTGGTCAATGCGACAACCTCCGGGATACGAATTCGTTGGCGTACCGACTGAATGAACGGCTCGTCGCGATCAGGCACAAGTCGGCTCCAGTCGCTCCAGTCATACAGCTGGTAGTCAACCGGATCGACGATCTTGGCCGAGTCGTTCCAAAGCATGATCAAAGCTCGCGCGACCGTCGCCACGTTGATCGGCTGCCAGTTACGGTTCAGCACCAACGTTGGACGCTGAAGCGATGGGCTCAGGCCGATAGGCGTTCTGTAGTTGTCAAGAGTTGCTGCGAGAGTGCTCATGCTTAGTCCATTCCGTTGGCCTTCGGGGTTTCTTAAAGGTGGTTACTTCGTTGATGAGACGACAGTAGCAGTGGCAGCTACGTTCGCTGCGCTTTGTGTTTTGTGAAAATCACTTGACGAAGTTGTGGCCAGAGATCCGGCCCGCGTCTTGATCGATACGAGCGGGCCGGGCGGGAATCGAACCTGCTAAACCATGTACTCCGAACCGGCAGTCAAGTGATGTAAGAAAAGGCGATCGACGAGGTGATGTGTCAGAGGATTTACGGCGCTCTACCACTGAGCTACGGCGCAATGATTTGCATCATAGTCGCGCCGGTGGGATTCGAACCCACGACATCCGGCTCCTGAAGCATGTACTCCAACTCGGCAGTCGATCGTTGTCGCCAAATGTTTCTATTGTAGCGGAAGGAGAGGGTGTCGAACCCTCAAGGCCTGTCATGCCAGCTCGTCCGGCTTCCAACCGGATCCCGTCGCCAAAATGGTTTGCCCTTCCAATGTGTTTTTCGGTAGCTCGACCAGGAATCGAACCTGGAACTTCTCGTTAGAAGCGAGAGGTGATATCCGCTTCACCATCGAGCCATATTGTCCCCGACAAACGCTTGAGCCAACGGAACGGAAGGCAAGGGAGTTGAACCCTCACAACTTTTACGTTGCACTGTTTAGCAAACAGGCCCGGCAAACCGTATCCGGCTACCTTCCGAGTTACCAATAGTGGAGTCACCGAGATTCGAACGAGCCGCTTCCGCTGGAGAAACACTGTTCGCCATGCCATGGCGATGTCTTCCCGCTGGACCATGCGATCTTCATCAGGTCTCAGGAGTCAGGTATCAGACTTCAGGCTTCAGGAATTAGGAATTAGGAATCAGGAATCAGGAATCAGGCTTCAGGTTTAAAATTCCTGAGTCCTGAAGCCTGATACCTGACTCC
>JAQCHP010000112.1 GCA_027619595.1 Planctomycetota bacterium | reverse complement strand
AAGATTTGTGGAATGGGTTGTACCATGGTCGTTTTTGCCGATGGACGTGGCGAGTTACTAGCGTAACGCTCCACGTGTCGAGCGTCCGCATTTGAATAGGAGAGCTGGTGCCAGCTGACGTAGCCAAACCAGGCGAAATAATGCGGGAAGACTTTGAGTACTCGATACAACTCGTGCCCCATATTTGCCAAAAGAGCGTAGTAAATCGTGCGGCTCCGAATGACAATTGGTCACCCGGGGGGAGCAGCAGCAACTGGGCACTGCGTTCTGTGGTGACAAAGCTCCGCAGTCGCAACTCGAATTCGTCAAAGAGTCCGTGGACCGCCCCATGCAGGTCGGGGTGGTAATCGAGGAGCCGGTCCACTTGCACGCGTAGCGTCCCTTGCTGGACCCGTGCGATCCAGGGGTGAATCGATCTTACATTCGACGGAGGCGGGCTATCGATACCCGTGCATGTGACTTGACCGTTGGTATGGATCTTTTCCAATTGAATGTCGTTGCGTGGATGGCAATTCAAGATCTGTCCCAAAGATGGTATTTGGAGTGCACGTGCGCAACGGAAGTTGTGGCGAAAAATCGTGACGCCGTCGTGCAATAATGAATCAAATGCGGGTTGTTCCTCGAGTGGTACGATTCTCGTTTCTACGTTTGCTTGGTGCAGCATGAGCCGACTCGCGGGGTGAAAGGGCGAAACGAGGCAAGGGCAAAGCTTGTGCCAACCCAGGGAGCGTATTTTCGAATGGACGTAACTGGTTCTGTGGTAATGACTTGCGGCGTTCGTGAGTTGGAGGTTGTCAAATGGCCGCGTCGGTTGCCCATCGTGCTAGGCCCCCATGAGGCGAAAACGCAACGCAGACCCTAAGAGGGGAGGACGTGCGTAACCGGTTCATTGCGGGTAAACGGTCGGTGATGGCTTGTTGGCTGGTGCGGTTTGCCATAGCGCTTGATTGACACCGCCAAACGCGCCTCGTAGAATCGCAGGTCCAAGATTTCTTTTCAGGCGCGAGGGGAGAAAAAAGATGGGTGAGGGTGGCAGTCAAATCGATTCTGTGATGCAGGAAACACGGCTGTTTCCCCCTCCCGGCGAGTTTTCCAAACACGCTAAAATCAAAAATTTGGCAGAATATCAGGAACTGTGGGAGCGTGCACGGCGGAATCCGGCCGAATTCTGGGCGGATATAGCGAGAAGCGAACTCCATTGGTTTGAGCCGTTTACGACTGCTTTAGTGTGGCGCGAGCCGAATGCCGAATGGTTTGTGGGGGGCAAAACAAATGCGTCCTACAATTGTCTGGACGCGCATCTTCTGCAGGGACGCGGCGATCGAACTGCGATTATTTGGGAAGGCGAACCGGGCGATGAGGTACGTTGGACCTACCGCCAATTGCACGAACAAGTGTGCAAGTTTGCCAACGTATTAACGTCGTTAGGGATTGAGTGCGGAGACGTTGTCTCGATCTATATGCCCTTGGTTCCGGAATTGGTCGTGGCCATGCTGGCGTGCGCGCGGATTGGCGCGGTGCATTCGGTGATTTTTGCTGGATTTTCGGCCGAAGCGGTCGCGGAACGCAATCGCGATGCGGATGCCAAGCTGCAGATTACCGCCGACGGAGGATGGCGTCGCGGTAAAGTGTTGCCGCTCAAAGGGACCGTGGACGAGGCGTTGGACAAGTCGCCTTGCGTTCAGAAATGTGTTGTCTTGAAGCGGACCAATAATCCGGTTTCGATGCGTGCCGGACGTGACTATTGGTGGCACGAATTGATGGAAGATGCATCGCACGATTGTCCAGCCCTACCGGTCGACAGCGAAAACACGCTCTTTATCCTTTATACAAGCGGGTCGACTGGCAAGCCCAAAGGTATCCGCCATACAACGGCTGGCTACAACATTTACGTGAAGAAAACGTTTGAATGGGTTTTTGACCATCGTGAGGAAGACATCTATTGGTGTACAGCCGACTGCGGCTGGATTACCGGTCACAGCTACGTGGTCTACGGTCCGCTATCGGCTGGGGCACAGATACTATTGTACGAAGGGGCACCCAATCATCCGGCCGAGGATCGATTTTGGGCCCTGATTGAGAAGTACCGTGTCAATATTCTCTACACGGCCCCCACGGCAATTCGAGCATTCATTAAATGGGGTGATGAACACGTCGAGAAACATGATCTATCGAGCTTGCGATTGTTGGGTACGGTGGGGGAAGGGATCAACCCCGAAGCCTGGATGTGGTATCACGAAAAAATCGGTGGCGGCCGTTGCCCCATTGTCGATACCTGGTGGCAGACCGAAACCGGCGGGATCATGATGTCGCCGTTGCCCGGCGCGATTGCCACCAAACCAGGGAGCTGCACGTTACCGCTGCCAGGAATTGTTCCTGCGATTGTGGACGAACAGGGTAGTCCAGTCCCGGAAAACCACGGTGGATGGCTCGTCATGACCCATCCCTGGCCCGGAATGTTGCGGGGTATTTGGGGGGATGATGCGCGATATCGGGAACAATATTGGAGCAAAGTGCCACATTGCTATTTGGCGGGCGATAATGCTCGGCGCGATCCCGACGGCTACTATTGGATCATGGGACGTATCGACGATGTGTTAAATGTTTCGGGGCACCGACTGAGCACGATCGAGATCGAAAGCGCCTTGGTGAGTCACCCGGCCGTGGCCGAGGCCGCAGCGGTCGGGCGTCCCGACGAACTTAAGGGGGAGGCGGTCGCGGTGTTTGTCGTGCTCCGCAGTGGTGAACCCACCGAATCGCTCAAGTCCGAACTGCGCCAACATGTCCGTAAGGAAATTGGAGCGTTAGCGCAACCGGACGACATCCGGTTCACAAATTCACTTCCCAAGACTCGCAGTGGAAAAATCATGCGGAGGCTATTGCGTGATATTGCGGCGGGGCGCGCTACCGTCGGAGATACATCGACCCTAGAGGACTACACCATCCTGGCGCAGATTCGGGGCGATCAAGAGTAGATAGCCCCTCGAGAAGGGTTCTACCGACGACAGCGATCGCGGATGCCCCATTTCAGGATGGACCAGACGGCGGTGCGCGCTTCGCGCAGATTGATCTTTGAAGCGCCTCGTTCCCGCTCCCGAAAGCAAATTGGGATCTCCTGAAATGTCGCGCCGTGTCGTCGCAGGTGCCACAATATTTCTTCAAAAAACGCGTAGCCACGGCTTTCGACCTGGTCCAGCGCCAGTTGGGCCAAGACGGAGCAACGGTATGCCCGAAACGCCCCGCTACAATCTCGACATGGCAGGCGGAGCCAAGTGCGAGCGTACTGATTGATCAAGAGGCTCATTACATGCCGATGGAATGGCCACCCCTGAATCGATCCACCTAGGACATAGCGTGAACCGATCACCACATCGGAAGTTTGAATTCCTGTCCAAAGTTCCGCCAGGTCATGCGGGGGATGACTGAAGTCGGCATCCATTGTTAACAACGCCGGATACTGGTGTTCCAACGCGAACTCGATTGCACGGAGATGCGCAGTCCCCAACCCTAATTTTCCCGGGCGTACCAGGCATTTTAACCGTGGCTCGCTCTGGGACCGGGCGACACACCAGTCCCCGGTTCCGTCGGGGGACCGATCATCGATCACGAGTACATCGGCACATGGCAACGCCTGAAGAACCTGATCAACTAGGGTGGGCAGGTTCTGGATTTCGTTGTAGGTGGCAATTGCCACCAAGGGTACGCCGTTCATTTGCTTGCGGCGTACAGCGACTTGTAGTATTCAACCGTACGTTCCAGGCCCTCTTCAAAAGTGTGAGGAGGGTCGTATCCGAGACATTTGCGGGCCGCCGAAATATCAGCCAGGCTGTCGCGCACGTCGCCGGCCCGCGGTGGCCCGTACTGTGCCGACAGATTTGTGCCAAGAAGTGAGTTAAGCAGGTCCAGTAGTTCGCGGAGGCTGGTCGACTTTCCATTGGCGACGTTGAAGGACTTGCCTGCCACGGCGGTCGCGTCCGCCTCGGCTGCCAACAGGTTGCCATGGACAACATTTCCGACGTAAGTAAAGTCGCGCGTTTGATGTCCGTCCCCGTGCACGATCGGGGGTTTTCCTTGCAGCAGAGAAGAAATGAACAGAGGTATGACTGCGGAATAGGGACTATTGGGATCTTGACGCGGACCGAACACATTAAAGTAGCGAATACAGACAGTTTCGAGCCCATAGGTGCGATAGAAAGCGTGACAATAGTACTCACCGGCTAACTTCGCTACCGCATAGGGAGAGAGCGGTGCCGGCAAATCGACTTCACGCTTTGAACTAAACGGTTGGTCACCATACGCGCTGCTGGATGCAGCATACACAACACGTCGTACGCCGGCGTGACGTGCTTGGTCCAACACGTTGAGAGTACCCGTTACGCAGGCGCGATTTGTATCCAAGGGATTCTTAACGCTGCGCGGTACTGACGCCAGCGCCGCTTGGTGAAAAACAAGTTGCACACCTTGCATTGCCTTGGCGACTGCGTCGTGATCGGCAATATCGCCTTCAATCAGTTCAACGTCCCCCTCCTTACTCGTAATGTTATGCCGAAACCCGGTGCTCAGGTTATCCAGCACCCGCACGCGATCACCGCGTTGGCATAATGCATGTACGAGGTGCGAACCGATAAAGCCAGCGCCGCCCGTCACTAAACAAACAGACATAGTCGATCCCCCAGACAGTCGAAATTGACGTAATTCACTTGGACTGTACTATACCGTACGCGGTTTGGATACCCAATTGCGGCACGATGGCCACGTTGGGGCGCGAATGCCGACGAGAAGGGTGAGAATTGTTTGAGTTTGTGAACTTGGGCGAGTTTCTAACTGGCGCGACGCCAATTTCGCCCGGTAAAGATACTTCCGACAAGCCGTCCCCCTAAACGCCGGACGCGTTTGACGGCAATTTCGAGTTCCGGACAGCTCTCTTGTTCTAACAGTGAATGGAGGATGACCTGGTCACAGGACTTGCACAGCCCGTCTGCGAGCCAGGCTACGGACGGTCCCCCGTCGATCAAAACCCAACCGAACTCGTCCCGCCATTCGTCCATCAGTGTCCCCCACGACATTCCATCCATACGCTGTACGAAGCCGCTTCCAGCAGGAATCAAGGAGACATCCAACGAGGGTGGGGAAATCAACACATTCCGCCAGGGCCAACCTGCCAGCACGTCGCTAAACCCTGAAGTATCTGTCGCGTCAAAGAGCAGCGACAATCGCCGATCCCAAAAATTTCCGTCCACGATCAGGATCGGTTGTTCGCCTTGACGGGCCAGGCACGCAGCGAGATCACGCGTCAATTCAGCTGTTGAACACGATTCGGATACTCCCAACAGCGCCACAACGGTCGAGCGGCGTGACGAGCCAAATTCTCGGAGTTGCGACACGATTTGCTGGTATTCGTGCCGGAATTGGTTTGCCACGTCAAACGCCTCGGTTGCCGTTGCTGGCCTCAGGGTAGTTTCAGGAGGAGTTAGTCGAAGATGTGGGGTAGCAACTAAATGCGGGCGCAAGATGCTTTCTGAAGCGTCGATACGCAGGACTCGTGTTGCGGAGTTCTTGGCATCGGCACCCATGAAATCCTCAGCATCCACTTCCAACCAGGGCGCACGGTGTTCTGCCTTGCCACCACTTTCAGGAAGATTCACAGGAAGTGACGAAACATCAATTCGTCGCAAGGCGCTTGCTAAGTGTCGCATGGCAGCTCATTTATCGGTCTGAACGGGTCTGACTAGGATAGATCGCGGGAACCTTTGGCTTCGAGTTTAGAAAACAACCGGCGATACGACCCTTTGTTTTCTAGGATAGAACTGTCTTCCAATGGGTGTTGAAAAAACGGTTTCGAAGCCGAGTCGACTACGGATTCGTGTTCCAGTGCTCCAAAGCGGATCGCAGTTGCTTCCGCTGTGATTTCTCCGTACGCCTCATGCGTCGGTGGTGATTCATGTGTCGACACGACCGACCAAGCCAACCGATTGCACGTTTCCAAAATCGGCGAGGCCCCACCGATACAGAGGCGATTGGGCGTGTCCGGCGCACTTTCTTCTGCGGGACAATCGTTTGATTTCGATTCAGTGTCGGAGACGTCGTCGTGGAGCAATATCGTAGGTTCATTCGCCGAGGATTGTGGGCACGAAGTCGTTCGCAAGGATTGGAAGGTGTAGCGGTCGTCCACCGGTTCCACTTCCACAAATTCGTTTCCGAATAAATCGGCCGGCACATTCACGGGCGTACCCGATGCCGTGACAGGGGTTTCTACTTCGGGTGGCTGCGACGCGCAACCTATCGATGCAAAATCTGCAGTCGACTCATTGGAGAGTTCTTCGATGAACTCGCATTCCTGGTCTTGATGATCTGCCTCGGGAGGGTCAAATGTTGGTGATTCCAGGGAAGCGATGCTTTCGTCTTTGATGCGAATCGCAGGTCGAATTGGGATAGAAGTTTCGCATTCTTCTTCGCTGTCCAAGCTGCCGAATTCCAGCACGTCATCATCGTTCGATACAAGGTGCGGTCGGCGGTAGGCTTCCAGTACGATTGGCAGTTGCTGTAAGTCTGCCCATGCCTCATGGACTAACCTTGGCGTGACTTGCGATTCCGCATCAATCGACGCCATGATCAGCGTGTGGTCACACAATTGACTGACGAGTCGGGGGACTCCCTCAGTTAACTCGTGGACGATGCTGAGGGTATCACCGGCAAAGAGTCCGTTGGGAATACCACCGCACCGGGCCAGAGCCTGCCGAACAAAAGCGCTAGTTTCCTCGCGTCGGAAACCAGAAACCGCACAACGAACGGCAATCCGTTGTTGAAGTGACTGCATCGAAGGCAACGATAACGTTTCCTCCAGCGACATTTGACCCGCCAGAATAAGTCGCACACAAGACTCCCCATTGGCGACGACGTTTGTGAGTGTTCGTAGCTCGTTGAGCAATTCGGACGATAACGCGTGTGCTTCATCTACGATGAGTACCATGCCGTGCGGGCAATTTGCACTGCGAGTGACGTGGTCGATTAGTTGCAGCCTTAGTTCGCCCTCGTCAAGGTTGCGGTACGGTAGATCGAGTTTGTAAAGAATACCTTGGAGCAGACCGCGACACGATTGGGGATGCCCCCAGTTGAGATTTACAATCGGGAAGCGACTTTGCAACTCATACGCAACCCGTTCACACAACATACTCTTGCCGGTGCCGGGACCTCCTAGCAACAGCGCGGTGCCTGATCCGCGCGTAAGGCAACGCACGATCGACTCGCGAGATTGTTCATGTACTTGCGCAGGGAAGTAATAGTCGGGGCGTGGTGCTTCGGGAAAGGGTCTCGCCGAAAGTCCGAAATGCGTTTCATACATAGTGGATTCAGTTTCCTTCTGGAACGCGTCGATTCAAGGACGCAATGCATTGGCTCGAATCGGCCGTCGATTGCGTCGTGTTGGTCGAATAAATTGTGGAGGGTGGTGCTGCAACCTTGAACACAACATCGGTAAATGAATCGGGTCTACCTGTTGATGCTGTGGAAATGGGGCGAACCACCGATCGAAAAAGGGTCAGCGGGTCAGAGATAAATAGCTCGCGCATTTCTCGACTGCGGACACTCTGAAAAAGCGCAACCGAGCAAGCTAGAGCGACGCAAACCTCTCCTGCGCGAAGCCATAATCGATGCCACGGATAGCCAGTGGATTCAATGGCTCTTGGTTGACGTTGGGAGTAGCCGACGTCGAGAATCCCCAATACGGGCAGGTCGAGTCGCTTGGCCATTTCGGTTGGCTCCGTAACCGGCGCAACAGCAGCGTGTGCGGACGACCATGCGGTAAACCAGCCGGCAGCGAGGCAGGCCAATGCCGCGAGTAGGATCACCTGCGATGTGGTTACGGACCGCCCCGGCATCACGTGTGTTTGAACCGGGTTGGAGAGCCAGGCAACCCAAGCGGGTACTTGGACGGTGGAGTGATCAGGATGGGAAGGAAAAACGGAAATCGAGTCGCATAGCAATTCTTCATCCAGCAATTGCATGGCCGCGTGAGAGAGGATCGACAACTTCTTGGTGGTGGCAACGGGTGCGCGACCTGCGAGCATGAGGTGCCAAACCATCCGACTCTCCGCGGGACGCTCGTCAATTCGCCAGGTTAGGTTGGGTTCTGGCAGGGCAATTGGCCCCGCGATGCGGGGACTCGAAGGGCCGACGACAAGCTTCCTAGCGACTTTTGCCAGTCGATCGGACATATCGCCCATCGTCAGAGATGCGTTCGTGATTTGCAGCGAGATTGCTGATTCCGATTGAAATCGTGGAGGTACCGTTGGCCAACAGGCAATCCCTAACAGGAACAGAGCCAGCCAAATCGTGGTAAACACATAAAATGGATGGGGCTCGGCCGACGGCCGGGACTGAGCCACTGACGTCGCGCTATCTAGGCTTGTCCACACTTGTTGTCTCATCCGATGGCCTTCTGTCACGGTCTGGGCCGGTGCACCACCCGTCGCCACGGGGGCCGACTGGGACACGATCTGTGGAATTCACAGCGGTGCCCGACCGACTGCGTTGGAACAATTCTCCACGTCTCTTCTTCGGATAATGACCCCAGGGGGCTATAAGAAGAGTTAGAGAGGTTTGGGTAGTCGTCGACATTCGGAAAAAAATAGGTGAGTTTTTGATGTTTCGTATTAAGATCTGCGGTGTTGGGAATTTGCAGGACGTCGAAGTCGTGGTCTCGTCCGGTGCCGATGCGATTGGTTTCAACTTTGTTCCCGCCAGTTGCCGTTATGTAGATCCAGCCCAAGTCGGGGAATTTGTGCAGGCGGCAGGGGACTTGGCCTGTGTCGGAGTTTTTGTGAATGAGCCGATCGCGTCGATTCGTCGCATCGAACGGCAGGCCGGTCTTTCGCACTTGCAAATGCATGGCGAGGAGCGAATTGCCGATTTGGCGTTGCTCGACGGTATGCGCGTCCTGAAGGCGTGGCGAGTACAGGGTAGTGACCTATCGGAGCTGCGAACCTGGTTGCAGGGAATGTCGGCGTACCAATGGCGACCAGCAGCGATACTGCTAGATGCTTTCTCTCCGGGCAGTCATGGCGGGACAGGTCGGGCACTTCCTTGGTCTGATATTCAGCTGATCGACGGCCGCTTGGAAGGGATTCCGGTTTTATTAGCCGGGGGACTGACGCCAGAAAATGTGGCTCAAGCAATTCGTACGACTAGGCCGGCTGGAGTTGATGTGGCTAGTGGTGTGGAATCTTCCCCCGGCCAGAAAGACCACGGAAAAATTCGCCATTTTGTACAATCGGCACTGGACGCCTTTCAGTCCCTCGAGCAGTAAAATCTGGTCTGATGCCGGCTCCGGGCACCTGAGTTCCAAGCCTTGCGAATGCGCAGGCTGTCATCGTATGATGTAGTGCTCTAGTTCGCGTCGAGCGGTTTCTGTCGGGATCGGTGAAAAGGCTCCGACGACTGCGGTTAAAGCTAGTGTCCGATCGGTTGTTCCGATGGAGGGCGTTCCGGAGAGGTTCTGGATCCAACTTGAATATCGAATATTTTGGGAGCTGTCATGTCGCAGGTTGAAACGAAATTGCCATATAAAGTAAAGGATATGTCGCTGGCGGGGTGGGGTCGGCGCGAAATCGAACTCGCTGAAAACGAGATGCCTGGCTTGATGGCGCTGCGTAAAAAACACGGTGCGAGCAAACCATTGCGCGGGGCTCGAATTGCCGGATGTTTGCATATGACCATTCAAACCGCAGTCTTGATCGAAACGCTGGTAGAACTCGGCGCTGAAGTCACGTGGAGCAGCTGCAATATTTTCTCAACGCAGGATCATGCCGCCTCAGCCATCGCGGATCGAGGAATTGCCGTATATGCCTGGAAAGGCATGTCCGAAAAGGACTTTGATTGGTGTATTGAGCAGACATTGTTTTTTTCCGACGGTCAGCCGCTCAACATGATCCTCGATGACGGCGGTGACTTGACTGCCATGGTACACGATCGCTACCCCGAGCTATTGTCTGGAATTCGTGGCCTGTCGGAGGAAACAACGACCGGAGTACATCGTCTCTACCAAATGCACAGCAAGGGACAGCTCAAGGTACCCGCGATTAATGTCAATGACTCGGTAACCAAGAGCAAGTTCGACAATCTTTACGGCTGCCGGGAGTCGCTGGCGGACGGCATCAAACGAGCGACCGACGTGATGGTTGCCGGAAAGGTTGTGGTTGTCGCTGGGTACGGTGACGTCGGTAAGGGCTGCGCACAATCGATGCAACGTTACGGCGCGCGGGTGATTGTAACCGAGGTCGATCCGATCAATGCATTACAGGCTGCCATGGAAGGTTACCAAGTAACAACGATGGAAGAAGCGGCTCCCATCGGAAACATTTTTGTGACGGCTACGGGCAACCGCGACGTGATTCGTGGCGAGCACATGAAGGTGATGCGGAACGATGCGATCATCTGCAATATTGGTCATTTTGATTTGGAGATCGACGTCGCCTGGTTAAATGGTCGCAAAGATGCTCGCAAGGTCGAGATTAAACCGCAGGTCGACCGCTATACTTTCGAGGATGGTCGCTCCATTATCGTTCTCGCTGAAGGGCGGTTGGTAAATCTTGGTTGTGCGACCGGACATCCTTCGTTTGTCATGTCCAATTCCTTCACCAATCAGGTGTTGGCTCAATTAGCATTGTGGGGTGAATCGGACAAGTACGAAATTGGCGTACACGTCCTACCAAAACACCTCGACGAAGAAGTGGCCAGATTGCATTTGTCTCAATTGGGCGTCAAACTAACGAAACTTTCGCCAGAGCAAGCAGAGTATATTGGCGTCCCGGTGGAAGGCCCCTACAAGCCGGAGTATTACAGGTATTAAGGAACGATTCTGCACGTACAAAGGGTATGGTGGGGACGTTTGATATCTGGTATTTTTCCTGGTCGAGCAGCTGCTGCGGGTGAACCCCGGCAGCTGCGACTTATCGGACGGTGGATACCGGTCGCCGGTTCCGAAGGTAATAATTTGGGAATTGGAAGATCTATATTCCCTACCCAGGAAAACAAACAAATGCCGAAAATCAGCGCGTTCCGTGGCCTTAGGTACGACCTGGGCCACGTGGGAAATCTCAGCGATGTTGTGGCTCCGCCCTATGACGTCATTGGCCCCGAGTTGCAGGACCTACTCTACAAACGTCATCCAGCGAACGTTATTCGTTTGATTCTGAATCGTGACGAACCTGGCGACACGCCGGAAAATAACCGGTACACGCGGGCGGCTCGATTTCTCAGGAATTGGCAGCAGGAAGGCGTTCTGACCGACGACCCCCAGGCGGCCTTGTATGTCTACCACCAACAGTTTGACTACGAGGGGACGTCGTATTTACGTCGCGGGTTCATGGGGCGTGTGGGCCTGCAAAAATTTGGCGAAGGGAATATCTATCCCCACGAAGAGACAATTTCGGCGGCCAAAGAAGATCGTTTTCGGTTGACGGTTGCCTGCCGAGCAAACCTAAGTCAGATCTTTGGTCTTTTCCCGGACGGTGAAAATCAGGTTCAAAATGCGTTTGCCTCAGCAATTCACGGCGTTCCGCCCGTGGAGGCGACGGATCATCTTGGCGTGACCCACCGCATGTGGCCGGTGACCGATCTGGCAACGATTCAGACCGTTGCGTCGATCATGCATGCGAAGCCCATCTATATCGCGGACGGTCACCATCGCTACGAAACGGCGCTCAACTACAGAGAGCACTTGGCCAATCAGGGCGAATTGCGGCCAGACGACCCTGCTCACAATGTGCTCATGATGTGTGTGAGCATGAGCGACCCAGGCATGATCGTGTTGCCGACACATCGGCTTTTCCGCGGCGCGCCAAATTGGACTAGCGAAGAGCTTGAAACCAAAATATCGAGTTGTTTTGATCTAACCAGGGCTGGCCAAGGTGTAGGCCTAGCTGAGACGATTTGGCAACAAATCGAAGATCAGCAGGAGCAGGGGACGTTGGCGCTCTATACGGCTCGTGACCAAAAATGGTTGATCGCTCGTATCAATGCGGATGGCAGGCAAAGGATGGATGCCATTAGCCAAGACCACAGCGAGGATTGGCGAGAACTCGGCGTGGCAGTTCTGCATCGACTCTTGGTCGAAAACATTTTGGGGCTCCGCGAACTGCCGAAGCCAACCTACGTCCACCTCGTGAGTGAGCTGGTGTCGGAGATCGAGTCAGATGCAGGTGGCTCCGAATATCCTTTGGCGGCACTTGTGATGCCGGCTACATTGGATCACGTGCGATCAATTAGCGAGCACGGCGAACGGATGCCCGCCAAGAGCACCTATTTCTACCCGAAATTGCTGAGTGGGCTTGTGATTAACCGACTGGCCTAGGAGCCGGCGGCCCATGTTCCCCCACGTTTCCCCAAGTCCCTTGGCTTTCCCAAGGGCAGCAATTGCCGTCGTTTCATGTGAAACCCCTGTTCCCCAGGGTTTTCTATTTTAACGGATTGCGGCCTTATATTTTTTTCCTCTGTGACGCATTTTGAGCGATGCGCGAAGGAATTGTTCTGTTGGGGAATTGGCATGTACGCCAACGGGTGAGGCCTATTACAATCCGCCGCCAGACTGGGCGGAGTGTTGCCGGGGGCAGTGTCGCGGAGGTATCTCAGCTTGTCACGAATCCTGTGCGTGGCGAATCAGAAGGGTGGTGTAGGGAAGACCACCACGGCCATTAGCGTGTCGGCAGGGCTTGCGCGGTCGGGTGCGCGGACTTTGTTAATCGACCTCGATCCTCAGTGCAATGCAACGACCGGATTGGGGCTCCGCCCGACCGATCGACATCCTTTGTTGATGCAGTCGCCGTTATCCCAAACGGTACGGAGTACCGCTATTTCAGGATTGGAGTTGTTGCCTGGGAGTCGGAGTTTTCAAGACGTTGAACAGCTTGCGCATACGGAGATGAGCCAAACATCGACATTGCAGCAGCATTTTGCCACTGGAATGTCGGCATACGATTTTGTATTGATTGACTGTCCGCCGTCGCTGGGGACCCTAACGCAGACAGCATTGACGGCGTCCACAGAGGTCCTCATGCCCATTCAATGTGAGTATTTCGCGATGGAGGGGCTGACTCAAATGATTGACGTAATTCGGAAAGTAATGCGTGAACCGGGTAACCGTCTGGAGTTTGGAGGCATTTTGTTGACTATGTATGACGACGCACTAGAGCTCACACATGAAGTGGACGCTGAAGTTCGCGACTTTTTTGGAGATATTGTATTTCAGGCGGTAATTCCGCGTGACGTTGCCGTTTCCGAAGCGCCCAGCCACGGCAAGAGTGTACTGGAGCATGCACCTCGGTCGCGTGGAGCCCGCGCCTATATAGAACTTTGCATGGAGGTTTTAGATCGTGACTAAAGAGCGACGATTGGGCCGCGGACTTGCGGCATTACTTGGGGACCCAGTCGCGACTGGAGCAGACGCTGCAGCGCCGTCTGGCATGGTTGGACCGCGCCTATTTCAACCCAGCGAGCAATCAGCTGAGGAATCGGCAGGAGCAAGTCAGGACGAGCAACTACTGATGCTCGACGTCGGACAGATACAAGAAAACCCCTTCCAACCGCGGCGGGACTTCAGCGAAGAAGAAATTGCGTCTTTGGCCGAAAGTCTCAAAGAACATGACATGCTGCAGCCGGTCTTGGTTCGCCCCATGGACGGAGGTTGGCAGCTCATATCGGGCGAACGACGCCTTCGCGCGGCGATGCGGGCCGGTTGGACAAAAATCCCGGCCCGAGTTCGTGAAGCAGATGATCGGCTCGTGGCTGAGTTGGCGATTGTCGAGAACCTTCAACGTAAGGACCTGAGTCCACTGGAAAAGGCTCTGTCATTTCGTCGGTACCTGGAACAACATGAGTGTCCACAAGAGGAGTTGGCTCGACGCTTAAAAATTGACCGTTCGACAATTGCCAATTTGATGCGGTTACTGGAGCTTCCCGAGCAAGTACAGACGGACCTTACGCGGGGTGAGATCACCGCGGGGCACGCCCGGGCGCTCCTTCCGTTAGGGGACGCGGACGAACAGATTCAGTTTTCGCGGCGGATCCAGGTGGAAGGCCTCAGCGTTCGCGCGGTGGAAAAATTAGTTCAGGAAATGATTCAGGACGAGGACGCCGATCCAGTGGCCCAAGCGGCCCATCGGCGTCGATCGCAAAGGAGCCAAAAGCGCAACAGCCATTTGACGCTGTTGGAGGAACGTCTGCGGGTTTCCTTGGGGACGAAAGTGGAGATCAGGGCGAACGCCCGTGGGCGGGGCCAACTCGTGCTGCACTTCACCGGGAATGAGGAATTTGAACGGCTGCAACAGCTCCTGTTGCTATCAGGCGGCCGGGCGGCCGCCTGATAGCAAGCTGGCATGACGCATGCCGACTTGTGGGTTGGCTCGAGACCAACTAGGATCTTGTCACTTTCACGGGGTGTAGCGCAGTCTGGCTAGCGCATCTGGTTTGGGACCAGAGGGTCGTAGGTTCGAATCCTATCACCCCGATTTTGCCTTGGGCAAAATCGGAGAGAGTAGAGAAGAGAAAGTAGAAAATAGAGCAGATTGGGAATTCACTCCGCACGTGAACGACTAACGCCTACTTTCTCTTCTCTACTCGGTCTACTTTCTACTCTCTACTTTCTTCATTGCTGCAGGCATAGCGTTCAGCTTGGAGAATCGCTAGTAGAGCAGACTTGGAATTCACGTCGCCCGTGAACGACCAACGCCTACTTTCTCTTCTCGGTCTACTGCTCGACTGCCATTGCTTCGTCCGGAGCCGTGGAATTGACCACAGGCTGCCTTCGTGAGCAAGAACGAACCAACATTTGGTATTCCCATCGTCACTAAGGTCACGCCCACCCGGGTTGTGAAGTGACGATCCTCAGAAATTTCCTTGACGGCTTCCGAGTGACCACCCTTTGATGGCGCGGTTGCAGAAATGTCCACCTCCCGCAGTTTCCGGAAGCGGACATTGACGTCGGTTTGTCCAATCGCGGGTAGTACGCGAGTGCGTTCATTGCCGTCGGTCGATGGGATTGACGGAATATCTTTCTTAGGGGCAAAGCCCCGCCGTTTACATA
>JAQCHP010000111.1 GCA_027619595.1 Planctomycetota bacterium | reverse complement strand
GAACATCAATCCAAGCAAGGTGTCGACTACATGACAATTCACTGCGGAGTGCTATTGGAACACCTGCACATGACAATGAATCGGGTCACGGGAATCGTGAGTCGAGGTGGTTCATTGATTGCCAAATGGATGATGGCGCATCGCCAGCAGAATCCCCTGTATACGCATTTTGACGATCTCTGTGCCATCATGCGCGAGTACGATGTTACTTGGAGCCTAGGGGATGGACTGCGTCCCGGATCGTTGGCAGACGCCAGCGACGAAGCTCAGTTTGCTGAGCTCGACGTCTTGGGAGAACTCGTCCAACGCAGTTGGAAAAACGGGACACAGGTCATGGTTGAAGGGCCAGGTCACATCCCCATGCACGAAATCGAAATGAACATCAAACGGCAAATCGAGGTCTGCCACGGAGCACCGTTTTACGTGTTGGGACCGCTGGTCACCGATATCGCGCCTGGTTACGACCATATCACGAGCGCGATCGGTGCCGCGTTGGCCGGCTGGCACGGAGCAGCCATGCTTTGCTATGTAACGCCGAAGGAACATTTAGGACTTCCCGAACGCGAAGACGTGAAACAGGGAGTGATCGCCTATAAGATTTCTGCACACGCTGCTGATGTCGCCCGCCAACGCCCCGGTGCGCGCAACCGCGATGATGCGCTGAGTCGCGCGCGTTTCGCGTTCGATTGGAATGAACAGTTCCGGCTTTCGCTGGATCCCGAAACTGCGCGGGCATACCATGATCAAACACTCCCGCAAGACACTTTCAAGAGCGCCCACTTCTGCAGCATGTGCGGTCCGAAGTACTGTTCCATGAAGATAACCGAAGAGATCCGCGAAATGGCGTCGCAGGGTAACCTCGGGCCAAGCAATCTCGTAGAACTGGGGACAGACGCGTCTTAGTGTGACCCCGGGGCGTGCGAGTGATCCGTCTTGGTAACGGTGGCGATGTGTAGCAGTCTTTTGGGGTGCGAGGTCTTTGATCGTGTGTGACTCGCACCCTATCCATGCGGTTGGTTTCTTAATTTTTAGGAAAATTTATTGTGCTTGGTGCAGAACTTGACGGTATCAGCTATGTCCAACGGCTATGTGCGGAATTAGAACGAACATCCCAGGCCGATCTTCGCAATTGGTCGGACCTACTCTATTCCGCCTGGGAGACGGGTCGATTCGCATATATTTTCGGCAACGGCGGGTCAGGTACGACTGCGAGCCACATGGCGGAAGACCTCGGCAAGAGTACGTTACGGTCTGCCGACCTACACGATGAAACTCGCAAGCGTCTGAAGGTCCTGAGCCTCACGGACAACGTCGGATGGATCATGGCAGTCGGAAATGACGTTGCCTACGAAGACATCTTTGTGCAACAGCTTATGAACTACGGGCAGCGAGGGGACCTCGTCATTGCGATCAGCGGTTCCGGCAACAGCCCGAATGTGCTGCGGGCGGTCGACTGGGCCAATCGGCATGGCTTGGTGACGTTTGGTTTGACGGGTTACGACGGCGGAAAACTCAAAACGATCCAACAGCACGGACTACACGTGCAACTGCACGACATGGGAATGGTGGAGAGTATCCATTTGGGTCTGTTTCATTGGGTTCTGAACGACGTATTCGCGCGTATCAATGGCGAGGGGCGTTATTGCTCCACTTAATGTGGAAAGCGAATCGTTCATGAACGCTACCTGGCTCGCGATCGAAATCGGTGGAACGAAGTTGCAGATCGCGGTGGGTGAAACTCCTGGCGGTGTTTGGCGGCACCACGAGAGATTGGATGTCGACGCATCCCAAGGGGCCACCGGAATCTTGCGACAGATGGAGCACACGATCGTGCCGCTGATCGAACGATTTCGACCACAAGGAATCAGTATCGGATTCGGCGGCCCGGTAGACTCTCGTTCAGGATGTGCTGTGACAAGCCACCAGATCGAAGGTTGGGACCGATTTTCGTTCCGACGATGGTCCCAGGAGAAGTTTGGATTGTCGCTGATACTCAATAACGATTGTGATGCGGCAGCGCTGGCCGAAGCACGGTACGGGGCAGGGCAGGGGGCGAACCGTGTTTTCTACGTCACGGTAGGAACGGGTGTCGGCGGAGGCCTTGTTCTCAATCAGGAACTCAACGGCACCGATCGCCCTGCCATTGCCGAAATTGGTCATTTGCGATTTGGACTCCAAGCAACGGACCCGGAACAAACGGTCGAGTCCATGGCCAGCGGTTGGAGTATCGCGCGTTGTGCTCAGCGTTTGGCGGCCGCCGGCCGAACAAGCTCCAATGAGTCACGCGCGTGGAGCGACGCCATTGATGCCTGTACCGGGCCCACAGGGACTCCTAATACTCAACAGTTAGTGGAACTGGCACTACAGGGTAACGCGTTCGCGCTTCAAGCTTTTTCCGCCGCGACGCGTGCGTTGGGCTGGGCAATTGCCCAGGTGATCACGCTACTCGCCGCTGACATTGTCGTGATTGGCGGTGGTGTACCACTGGCCGGCGAACGCTTATTTTGGCAACCGCTGCGTCAAACGGTGGCAGAGTATGTGTTTCCGCCGCTATTGAATTCCTATGAACTCCGTCCCGCGACATTAGGACAGGACGTCGTGTTGCATGGGGCCTTGGCGTTGGCTCTTACTTCCACCGCTGTCGAACTTCATCCAACGGGTACTCGATAATCGGTAGTCCGGCGGGCACAACTTCCCGCAATCGTCGCCATGCACGGGTCAGTAGCAACTCTTGATCGTGGACGTACTGCGGATCCAAATGGGCCTTCGAAAAGTGCTCATCTTCCACCTCGACGGCGGGAAATTCGGGATCAACAATGAACTGGGCGAGCAATGGATTACAACGAATATGGCGTTCCCTCAGCACGTGCAACTGTTCCGGATGCACTAAGCCCAGGACGTACCTCAAATAGAGGTCACTATCCCAAATCTCTTCGACATCGGCGCCGCATACCTGACAGAGATACCCTTCTTCGCACCGCGCCATGTTAGGAGGCCATCCCCAAGACATCCCACATTGAATAGATGCCCGGAGTTTGTTGCGCCACGTATTTTGCCGCGGCAATTGCTCCTTCGGCATACGCATCACGACTGCTGGATCGTACGGTCAACTCAACCGTTTCCCCGGGTACGGCAAAGATGATGGTGTGTTCGCCAGGGTTATCCGCCACACGAATTGCGTGGTAACCGATTTCGTGACCTGGGCGTTGGCCAACGCGTCCTTCTCGACCGTGTCGGTGGATTGTCTGCCCCATCACATCGGCAATGATTTCACCAAATCGGAGGGCAGTTCCGCTAGGGGCGTCCTCTTTGAAACGGTGATGGCGTTCCAAGATTTCCACATCAACCTGTTGAGGCTGTTGTCCCCAGGCACGCGCCGCAATCTCGGCAAGTTTCATAGTAATGTTCACGGCGAGGCTCATACTGGGTGCCCAAACAATGGGAATCACTTGCCCAGCGGCGCGGATCCGCTCTTTCTGCTGGTCATCGAATCCCGTCGTGGCCACCACGACGGGCACCTTGTGCTCGCGGCATGATTCGACGATGGCGATGGCTGCTTCAGGCACGGAAAAGTCAATCACGACCTGGGAGGGGGTACTGCCCTGCCATGGCAGCGAAATGGCCACGCCACTGGCTGCGCTACCGGCAGTTGTGCCAGAGTCCGCGCCGAAAGCCGGGTGAGCCGCCTGTTCCCAAGCACCCGCCAGTGACAAACTACTGTCGCGTAGCACCAAATCCACCACGCGACAGCCCATCCGTCCACCCGCCCCATGCACAGCGATGCGTAACTTTGAATTCATGGACGCGTATCTCCTTTGCTTCGGCGCTCTCGTGATCTCGCTACAATATGGCCACTGATAACAACACCAAGTTCAACTGTAAAGCTGAATGGCTTTGATGATTTCGCTTAGGTCATTCGGCACAGCAACAGCTCGGTTAGCAAATGATGCACGACGCACTCCGCGGACCCCCAGTACTTGGTTAAATTCGGCCTGATCGGTGGTGTGGTAGGCGACCGTCGCCGTTGGATCCTTGAGTTGGTGGCCGGTCAAGATGCAAACCACGCGATCGCCTGCGGCAATTTCTCCCTCTTGACGTAGTAAGCGCGCTCCAGCAACACTTGCGGCGCTCGCTGGTTCACAGCCGATTCCACCCGCACCTACTTGTGCCTTGGCATCGAGGATTTCCTGATCGGACACGCGTCGGACAACGCCTTCGCACCATTCCAGTGCACGCAAGCACTTGTTGAGGTTCACGGGCCGGTTGATTTCAATGGCGCTGGCGATCGTCGACGCCTTACGTTTTTTCGCATCCAATTCGTCGTAGTACTGACAAACGGGCGCGAGATCCGCCAACCCCTGTTCCCAACGTACGCCCCGATTTTCATAGAGTTCGTACAGCGTATCCGCACCGTCCGCGTTGATGACCGCCAAACGCGGAATCCGGTCGATCAAGCCGAGTTGTTTCAGTTCATAAAACGCCTTCCCGAAGCTGCTGGAGTTCCCCAGATTGCCTCCGGGTACCACGATCCAATCAGGGACTTCCCAATTGAGGGCTTCTAAGACGCGGTACATGATCGTCTTTTGCCCTTCGAGCCGAAAAGGATTGACGCTATTGACGAGGTAAATGCCCAGCTCGGACGTCACCTCCTTCACACGCGCCATGGCATCATCAAAGTCGCCGGTAATTTGCACGGTCAATGCACCGTATTCCAAGGCCTGCGAGAGTTTCCCGTAAGAGATCTTGCCCGACCCGATAAAAATGACGGCCCGCATGAGTCGCGTCACGGCGCAGTAGAGTGCCAGCGAAGCGCTGGTGTTGCCGGTCGATGCGCAGGCTGCCCGGCGCGCACCGACGCAACGTGCATGGGTAAAGGCAGCGGACATGCCGTTGTCTTTGAAGCTTCCGGAGGGATTCATCCCCTCGTACTGCAGGTAGACGCAACCTGGTTGGCTGCCAATGTATCGCGCCACGGTATCGGACGGCTGGAGCAGGGTTTGCCCCTCGCCGACCGTCACGATCGCATCGGGCGGGGCGAACGGCAATAGCTCATGAAAACGCCAAACGCCACTTAGCGCGTGCGGATCTCGGCGTTGGGTCCACTTTTTTTCAAAGGATCGCAGGGATTGGGGTACCGCAGCCCGCGACCAATCGTAGGCGACGTCCAGCAAATTCCCGCACCGGGGACAGTCAACAAGTACCTCCCCAACCGCATACGTGGCTGCGCAACGCGGATCGATACACTGCTGAAACGCCACATCCGACCTGTTCACGGCCCGTTCACTTTTTTCGGGGGGGATGAATTCGTTGCCATGGGGTCCTGCCCATCGGCCGGCGTAAGTCTAGGCCCTGACCGGCGTAACATCAACTAGGATCATGCCGCCCTTTGACACTGGAGCTAGCTTCTTAGTAAAATAACAAGTCTATCCCAAACCGGCGGACACGGTCGCCGCCGGCTGACCTGTGGTTCCCGTTCCCTGAGGAGCGTCCTTCACCTTGACCGAAGGTAGGGCCTCGCCGTGAATATCGTTCTTCTAACAGAAAAAGGACCGCTCTATGAAAAAAGCGGAAATGAAGGTATACAAGGACCTGCTGCTAAGTCTTCGCGCCCGGTTACGCGGCGACGTGAACGCAATGGCGGAAAACACGCTGCGTCGCAACGGGAACGATAGTGGTGAATTGTCGAGCATGCCCATTCACATGGCGGATATCGGCAGTGAAAACTTCGATCAGGATTTTACGCTCAGCCTGATGGAGCATGACGGTGACAAACTGGGTTCCATCGAACAGGCCTTGGAACGAATCGAGGAGGGGGTCTACGGTCGCTGCGAAGAATGCTCTGCAGTTATCCCAAAGGCCAGACTCAATGCACTCCCCTTTACCACCCACTGTGTTAATTGTGCCGCCGAAATCCAGAGCCGATCGTAAGACCGAACTTGAACGGCCCGACAATAAAAAAGCCGATCGCCAACCTAATTTGTTTGGGCAACCGAGATCACGATTGCCGCGAGTCCTGCTGTTCCTGACGCTCGCCTGCGCCGGTTGCTTGGCAGACTTATGGTCGAAGCAGGCGGTATTTGCCTGGCGCGGGCTGCCGGATGACCAACCGGTGTGGTGGTTGTGGCCTGGCTACGTGGGGATTCAAACGGCACTCAATACGGGGGCCGTGTTTGGGGCACTCAGCGGTTGGACCGTCTTATTCGCCACCTTATCGGTCGTCGCGTTGTCATGCATCGTTTATTGGGTCGTCCGTGGCGATTCCACTAGCAACCTAACCCATGTCGTCGCTCTGGCCTGCATCACCGCCGGGATCTTGGGAAATCTCTACGATCGTCTGGGGCTCTGGGCGCCAATCGACCTCCCAAACCATCTGCCACGATATGCCGTGCGAGATTGGATCTTGTTGTGCTATGGAGGATGGACGTGGCCCAACTTCAACTTGGCAGACAGCTTTTTGGTCTGCGCCACGGCAGTTCTCGTTTGGGGCTCTTGGCAAAGCCCAGAAACTACCTCCCCCACAACTGAAACGCTCGACTGAAACGCTCGACGAAGCCTGGATACCTACTGCGGTTCCATGAGGTCAGCCAGTGTCAAGCTACCTAAGGTCTCTGTGAGAGCCTCGTCAGTCGCCTTTAAGGCCCGCTTTACGCCATCGCGTGCCTTAGCAGACAGTTCTTCGCTTAGTTCCGTTGACTTCGTGATCGGCCCCTCAATGGCCTCGATGAGGTTCAGCAAGCTCACCTTTTCGGGCGGATTGGCCAAGCGGTACCCACCTTCAACACCACGCGTTGACACGAGAACATCAGCCGTTACCAAGGTCCTGAGGATTTGGAGCAAGAACCGCTCCGGCATCTTCCCTTCCTGGGCGAGCCGACTGCATGGAACTGGGGCCGTCCCACCGGTTTCGGCAATCTTAAGTGTTGCTCGAAGTGCGTAAACAACGGTGCGCGAGAGCTTCATGATTGTGGCTTCTTGCTTTCTAGGTTCTAGGTTCTAGGTCTAGGTTCTAGGTTCTAGGTTCTAGGTTCTAGGTCTAGTTGCTAGGTTCTAGGTAGAGGACACTACCCCTCTGTGATACTATCCATACCTAAACTATATCTGATTGTCAGAAAAACGACGACTGATCAGCCTTCAATTACCAGATAATTTAAGGACGTATGTTCCTTTAAATTCACTTGTGACGGATTTAACAATTAAAATCGGTATATCCGAAAACCACAAATTTCTCTGCATGAACCGAAATTTCGACGGGTGCGAATCACCACCGGGGGCATAGACGAGCATGGCGACAGGTAGAGCCGAATTAGAGTCCCGGCTCCGCCAGGGGGTCGAGATCGCCCGCGAAGCAGGCGATTTGACGATGCGGTTCGTCCGCTCGGACCTCGAAGTCGACCGGAAGGCTGACAATTCACCGGTGACCCGGGCCGACCGTGAAGCCGAACAGTTAGTCCGTCGCCGAATCGAGGAGCGGTTCCCGTCGGACGGCTGTTTGGGAGAAGAATTTGGTGCCACAGACGGCACAAATTCCTACCGCTGGGTCGTCGACCCGATCGATGGAACCAAGTCCTTTATTTCGGGCGTGCCCCTGTTTGGAACGCTCCTGGCACTACTCCGTGACGACCAACCGGTCCTAGGAATTGTCTACCTGCCCATGTTAGGGGAGTGCCTGTACGCAGCAAATGGATCCGGAGCCTGGCTGGCCAGTGGAACGGCCGCCCCCCGCCAAGTCCGCGTTGCTAGTACAACGTCCCTAGCAGATGGGGTCTTACTGCTGTCCGAACTGAGCGGATTCGACCTGACGGGGGCCCGAGCGGCGTTTGAGGAACTCCACCGACGGACCTGGATCACGCGGACCTGGGGAGACTGTTATGGATATTACCTAGTCGCCACCGGGCGAGCGACGGTCATGCTCGACCCAGAACTCAAGCTATGGGACGCTGCACCCATGCTCCCCATCCTGCGTGAAGCAGGTGGGCGATACACCGATTGGCAGGGGCGGGAATCGGTGACGTCCGGAAGCGCCATCGCGACCAATGGGCTCGTCCATGACGAAGTTTTGGCAGTTTTGCAACACGATTATCGCCAATAGTTACCTGCGTGTGGTTGTTGGATCCGCTCCAACCAATATACTGCTGCTTTTGAATTGCCGATAATGCGGGGAGGTTAGAGGACCGTCCGCTGACCTGCCGGCCGTTCGCGTCGGACAAATACCATTAAGGATGTATCGCCATGGCAGCGACTTGCGAAGTCTGTGGAAAACGACCGCAGATGGGAAATACCGTGGAAACACGTGGTAAGGCAAAATATTTAGGAGGCGTTGGTACGAAGATTACGGGAATCACCCGCCGTAAGTTCCGACCCAATTTGCAACATGTTCGCGTCGTCGGCGAAGATGGAAAAAACACTTCAAAATGGGTCTGCACTCAGTGCATTCGATCCGGCAGGATTCGCAAAGCGGTCCGCCAAAAACCCTTTCAGCTAACCGTGTCGGCATCGAAGTAGCGGGTCCTACGGCGAGGTCAGCTGATTGAGCAACTCTAGTTCCCCATTACCGCGGCAATAGGCTGGGCTTGTTTCTAACGGCTTAATCCATTGTCAGTGCGGCCGGGCGAACACCGAATGGCCGACCGGGGTGAGCCGAACGGCTAGTTGTGCAGGAGACTCCCATGAAAATAGAGCCGGCTGACGTTTCTAAAGTGGCACTTCTAGCCCGGCTCGATTTGTCGGCGGAGGAGATGCAAGCCATGGCGGCGCACCTCAGCGGTATCGTCGGCTATGTTCAGCAGCTTCAAGAAATCGATACGTCCGGTGTTGAGCCGATGGCGCATGCGATTGAATTGCGAAATGTCATGGCCAAAGATGTTGTCGCCGCGTCTCTGTCTCGCGATGCTGCGCTCTCGAATGCTCCCCGCCACGACGGCGAATATTATCTTGTGCCGGCTGTCTTGGGGGAGTAACTGCAAGAAATGTCGCTACTCGATCACTCCGCGTTGGAACTACTGGCGTTGCTTCAATCGAACCAGGTCCGGGCAGAGCAGGTGGTGACGGAATCGCTTTCCCGGATTGAGCAATTGGATCCACCAATTGGTTCGTTTCTACATGTGAACCATGACGGAGCGTTGGCCGCCGCACGTGACGTGGACCGACGTCGTCATTTGGGACAGCCAGTCGGAGCCCTGGCGGGTTTGCCAGTGGCGCTCAAGGACTTAATTTGCACGATCGATCAACCGACAACATGCGCATCTCGCATGCTGGCCAATTTTCGACCTCCCTACGACGCCACCGTTGTCGCTCGACTGCGGGCCGCCGATGCGATTCTGATTGGCAAGACCAACCTCGACGAATTTGCGATGGGTAGCAGCACCGAGTCCTCGGCGTTGCAGCGAACGCGAAATCCCTGGAATCGAGATCACGTTCCGGGAGGATCCAGCGGGGGCTCTGCGGCCTGTATCGCCAGCGATTTGGTCCCCTTAGCCTTGGGCACGGATACCGGGGGATCGATCCGTCAGCCAGCGGCGTTCTGCGGAATAACGGGTCTCAAGCCTACGTATGGACGTGTTAGCCGCTATGGCCTGATTGCCTTCGCGAGCAGCCTGGATCAAATTGGACCGATGTGCCGTTCGGCAGCCGATGCCGCCTTGCTGCTACAGGCAACTGCAGGGCACGATCGGCACGACTCGACATCCGCCGATGTTGAAGTCCCCGATTACTTGAAGGCAATTGCGCAGCCAATCTCAGGCTTGCGAATTGGAATCCTCCGTCAACAGCTTGATTCGGACGTCGATCCGGAAATCCATCGCGCGGTGACGGAAGCGACTTACGTTCTGAAGTCGCTCGGAGCCCTATGCCAAGATATCGATCTGCCGCACAGTCAGTATGGAGTGGCGACGTACTATGTAATTGCACCCTGTGAAGCCTCGAGCAACCTCGCGCGCTATGATGGAGTGCACTACGGGTTCCGAGCCACGCAATTAACCGCAGCAGAATTAACTGCGTCAGAAAGTGCGGATCTCGAGTCGGAAGGACCTCTCGTGCGTATGTACCGCAGGACTCGCGAGACAGGCTTTGGGGCCGAAGTCAAGCGGCGCATCATGCTGGGAACCTACGCCCTCAGTGCTGGGTACTACGATGCCTATTACCTTAAAGCGCAGCGTGTACGGCGTCTAATTCGCCAGGATTTCGATCGAGCGTACCAGCAAGTCGATGCGTTGCTGGGACCAGTGACCCCAACACCTGCGTTTCGTTTCGGTGAAAAATCTCAAGATCCGTTATCCATGTATTTGGGGGACCTGTTTACCGTCTCCGCAAACCTCGCGGGCTTACCGGGACTTTCAATTCCGTGTGGCATTACAGTCCAGGGCCTCCCGATTGGCCTGCATCTGCAAGGTCCTTCATTTGCCGAACCAACGCTACTGCGATTGGCACACGCCTTTCAACAGGCAACCGATTGGCATGCTCGGAGGCCGCCAACGTCATGACACCACCTCCCACATCCACACCACCTCCCGTCGGCGCGGTACGGCCGTACACGGTTATTGTCGGCCTTGAAGTTCACGTTCAGCTTGCGACACACACGAAACTCTTTTGTCGCTGCCCTGTAAAATTTGGTGCTCCGCCCAACACCCAGACGTGCCCCGTTTGCATCGGCCTGCCTGGCGCTTTGCCGGTTCTCAACGAGACAGCCTATTATCTATCCGTGGTCACGGCCCTCGCTTTGAACTGCGAAATCCCCGCCTACACCAAGTGGGATCGCAAGAACTATTACTATCCTGACTTGCCCAAAGGCTACCAAATCAGTCAATTTGATCTGCCGATGTCGTGTAATGGTTGGCTGGATCTTTCCGATGCCCAGGGACGCTGCTCGAATCGTCGCATTCGCATCATTCGCGCGCATTTGGAGGAAGATGCTGGAAAGAGCATGCACGACGAGATCGCGGGCCGGGCTGATACTCGCATTGATCTCAACCGCACGGGAACGCCGTTGCTCGAAATCGTTTCCCAGCCCGATCTACGATCCTCAGCGGAAGCCAAAGCTTACTTGACGGAACTCAAGTTGCTGCTGACCTACCTCGGTGTTTCGGACTGTAATATGCAGGAAGGTAGCCTCCGGGTCGATGCTAATGTCAACCTGCACATTCCCGTCGGCAGCGGTACCCCCGAAGAGATCATTGAAACACCGATCGTGGAAATCAAGAACATGAATAGCTTTCGCGCTGTGGAACGCGCGTTAGACTTCGAAGTCGATCGCCAATATAGGGAATGGCAAGCGACCGGCAAACAAAAAGGCGAGATGCCGAAACAAACTCGTGGATGGGACGACATACATGAAGTCACCAAGCCACAGCGAAGTAAAGAAGAGTCCAGCGACTATCGCTATTTTCCCGACCCCGACTTGGTGCCTGTCACGACGACGACCGATCAGCTGGAAGCGATACGGAGTACGTTGAAAGAACTTCCTGCCGCGCTGCGACTGCGACTGATCACCGATTACGGAGTTACGCCGTACGATGCCGATGTGATCGTCAACCAAGGGCGAACTTTGGCTGACTATTTTCTGGCGGTTGCCGATCAATGCGGCGATGGCAAGCAAGCCTGCAATTGGGTCACGCAAGAGGTACTTCGGTCGATGAAAGAGGGGAACCTGACTATTGAAAGCTTCCCCATCCCGTCGCTCGAGTTAGGACGACTCATCCAAAGTGTCCAAGCTGGGAAACTACCTCGGAGTCGCGCCAAAGAGGTTTTTGGTGTTATGCTGGAGCAGATACTTGACCTGGATACAACCCTGTCACGTCTGGGAATTCAAGCGGTCGATTCCGGTGCGCTCACGGACCTGGGACGCGAATTGTTAGCTGCCAATCCGAAAGTCGTGGCAGACGTGCAAGCGGGTAAAGAACAGGCCATTGGCGCGTTGGTAGGGCAGGCAAAAAAAAGCAACCCCAACGTCGATCCGGGCGTCATGCGACAAATCCTGCTCGATTTAATCCGACAATCGGCGGGCTAGTCGACAGCGGGTCGAACCGTGCGAAGATCGTGTCGAGCGGAAATTTCAGTAATTGATTCGCTAGCGTCCGTCCGATAGTACTCTCGATGCTGTCAGCCCGCGGACAAGTTTCGTCCTGTTTATTTGTGTTTCAGCGGAAAGATCTCTACAATCCGCCAACTCACTTTCCCCAGCCGGGGCGTTGTTGGAAACCATCGTCATGATGCCGTTAGACAAAAATACTCAGGTTTTGCCGCCCACCCTTCCGCGACCTTGGGTGTGGCCATGCCTCTGTTGGAGCACCATCTTCTACGTCACACTGGCGGGCTGCGCCCTGAAACGACCACAACTCGCCAACCCAGGGACGGTTCAACAGCAACAGATGCGTGCGACGCAGTACGATCCTTATTCTTATAATGATGTGGGTCCAGAAGTCGTAGGAGGCCGGCCGCGCGAGTTCTCGAAACAGACGCCGGAAGCCGTCCGGGTCGACGACAATTCTCGCGGCATGCGCTGGCCATTCTAAGTCCTACGAGCTAGGGGAAGTAGAATCACCGGGGTACGTCCGTTATTCTGGACGTCGTGATTCTTTGTTTCCTCTTCAAGCACCGTCGGCATGATCTGTTCAACTCGGCTTTCCTGGCAGATAGGGTACCGGATCGTCACGGCGATTGCTCTTGGTCAATTGGTTTGCCTTTACATCTTGGGACAGCAACATGCCCGTACGCTCGAATTGGCCATCGACGAGAATCTGCGGTCCACGATAGAAAGATTGACGACCGAATGGCGCGAGATCCATGGTCCGTCGGACCCGGACCGCGCCAGTGTGTTGCTCGCCAATGCAGGACGCTGGTTACCTAGCGATGCTTGGATCTCGGTAGTAGGTGGCGATGGGACAATTCTCCAGGCCACCGTACCCGCGCTCCTCCGCGATCGACTGAGTACCACAACGGGAATCCAGAAGAAGCCTGTCAACGGGCGGACTACCGTTAAGATCGACGATGATTCCGCTCGACTCACATTTTGGGTACTCACGCGTCCGTTGTCGGCGAAAGCGGAGCCACCGGTCTGGGTTCAGGTCGGCATGCCGGCCAACCCCTGGCTCAATTTGATGTACGGTTCTCGCCGCAACCTAGGGATCCTTACCGTAGGGCTGGGCCTCTTTGTAGCGGCAGTCGTTTTCAGCTTGCTGGAGAGACGATTGGCACCGCTCAAAGTCCTCACCGCAACCGCAGCCCAAACGGCTCGGGGCGAAATGGTCGAAGTGCTTCAATTGAATACCGCGAATGAATTGGAAGACATGGCTCATTCGCTTAACGAACTTCAGGGAAAATTAACTCGCGGTGCCCAGGAACTTTACGTGAGCGGGCTGCGACAAGAGACCGTCCTCTCAGCGATGATGGATGGTGTGATTGCCGTCGATAGGGACAAAACCATCCTCTTCGTAAACAGCGCAGTAAGTCAATTACTCGAACTACCGGCAGCCCCACGGGTTGGACGTCCCTTATTGGAATCGGTTCGAGTCCACGGCATCCATCAACTGATTTCACGTGCTCTTGCCAGCGGCGCGTCGCAGCAGACGGAAATCCAGCTAGATGCAGCGGTACCCCATGTCTTGAGCCTACATGTCACGTGCATGCCTGGTACGCCAAGCCCTGGAGTCGTTATTGTGCTTCACGACGTGACCGACGTACGGAGACTCGAACGCCTACGGCAGGATTTTGTCGCCAACGTGTCGCATGAACTGAAAACACCTTTGAGTTCCATCAAGGCCTATGCAGAAACGTTGCGAACGGGAGCAATCCACGACCAAGCCAACTGTATGAAGTTTCTTCTGCGCATCGAAGAACATGCCGACCGTCTTGACGCGTTGATCGTGGATCTACTTCGACTGGCGCGGATTGAATCGGGAGAAAAGTCGTTTGAGATCCAATGCGTAAACGTACGATCGTTAGTCCATCATCGAGTCGCCGACCATCAGGCGCTGGCGCATTCCAAACAGATCGAGCTATCCGTTACCGACGGCGACCCTTTATTGCACGTGCGGGCGGACGAGGAAGGATTCCGTCAGATACTCGATAACCTAATTGACAACGCAATCAAATATACAAGTGAGCACGGCAAAGTAACATTGCGATGGTTTTGCACCGAGGCGATGGTGTCCATCGAGGTCGAGGATACCGGAATTGGGATATCACCTGAAGACCAAAAACGCGTGTTCGAACGTTTCTATCGTGTTGATAAAGCGAGATCCCGCGATGTGGGTGGCACAGGCCTTGGGTTGGCCATTGTCAAACACGTTGCACAGTTCTTTGGCGGTCAGGCCTACGTGCACAGCGAAGTACGGGTAGGTAGCACATTTGGCGTACGACTCCCGATGACCCAGCCGACGGAACTGTCAACCGCTTGATTTCCGCCGCCAGTGCACCAAACGAGGCGAGATATTTGTTTCATTCCGCTTCTCGTAACCCACGCAATTCAGTAGGATACGACGGCAGAACCCACGACCTTAAAATCGCCATCAAAATACGACAGAAGACACTCATGCCAGACCCGTGGGGAATTGACATTGCCGCTTGCCGGCGTCGACAGCAGCGACTAACCGTTTGGATGCAGGAACACTCGCTGGATCGAGTTCTACTTACGCAGCGTGAGAACATTCAATGGGTCACGGGAGTCTACTATTCCGCCCTCTTTGCGCCTGTCGCAATGTTAACCGTTCACGGTCAATGCCTTCTGGTCGCTCCGCAACGTGCACCCGAAGCGGCGGCCGTCGACGAAGTCCTGACCTACCCGGCAAAACAACATTCCACCCTGTGCAACGACCAAAAGCAGCGTGCCACCGAGGTCCTTTTACAGTCGTCGTGGATATCGGGCGGGTTGGCGATCGGCACAGAATTCTCTGCCTTCCCTCGCTTCCTTCAAGAAGGTCCTACAGTTTCGTGGCACGATGTGGAGTCCGTTTTGTATCGATTGCGTCGGAGAAAGGAACCCGACGAACTGGCGAAAATCTGCCGGGCCATCGCCGCTACCGAAAAGATGTACGCCGCCGCACGCGATTGTATCTCACCTGGAATTTCTGAACTTGAAGTTTTCAACCGACTACAGTCGGTTGCCGTGCAAGAACTGGGAGAACCGTTA
>JAQCHP010000009.1 GCA_027619595.1 Planctomycetota bacterium | reverse complement strand
CGATGTCCGCGCTCTTTGTACATTTTCTGCAGCTCGCGGACTACCGACGGCGGCGTCGGCAAGGGGCGCGCATCTGGGGAAGTGATACCCGCTCGGGACACCTTGGCCGAGCGAGCCGCCGACGCCACGACCGTGTGATTCGGCAAGGGAGCAGGTCGTGGCGGATTCGTAGCGCGCGCCGTAGAAATCGGAGTATTTGCCAAACGACCGCCGTTTGTGCGAACCGGCACTACTTTCTCAGGCCTTTTCGGCAACCCCTTCCCCACGCTTTTTGCCGGTGTTGTGGCCGATTTTGAACGAGCCCGCTGCTCGGCCGAGGAAACCGAGGAGTTCCTCGCAGCAGCAAGCTTCTTGGAGAGTTTCACCAGAGCATGCACCAATTCGTCCTTTCGCATCCCCCGCCAACCTGGGACGCCCCGACGCCTAGCCATCTCCGCAAGCTCTTTGACCCGGTATTCCTGAAGAGAAGCTGTCGTAATCACGTCGACCCCCTAAAAACTGGTGTTCACGTCAAATTTATTGAAATTACTGTTTCACGAAACCCCTTCCATCGTTCCTAAGTTCGATCCTTCACCAGATTTCGTCCAGCCTCTAGGTCCCTATCTTACCTCTACCCGTCAAAAAACACAAGCATCGCACCACCCATTCGAGGGGATTTCAAGGCTTTGCCGGGACTGTACCCTTTGCGCGACCTGGTGCTGTCGACATTGTGAAAAAAAACACAAAGTCCCCTATCGGTCGGTTGACCAACGATTCGACATGCGATAGATTGAGCCACTTCGTGAGGGGAGCGTATCGACTGCGTACGCTGCGGTTACGGCTTCGGTATCGTGGCGACACGACCTAGGTAGACGATGAACCGTCCTTCTCAAGACGACCAAGAGCCCGACTTCACGCCAATGAGTGTGGCCATGGAGTGGGTATCTCGGATCATGTCCATGACAATTGCCATGGTGGCACCCGTTGTCTTGGGGGTGTGGTTGGACAAGAAGTTTGGCACGCAGTGGATGACTCCAGTATTGGCGGTCAGCGGGATGGTTGTGGGAATTACCTACTTGCTCATACTGACCGCCGGTGCGAAGCCAACAGGAAAAATCAAAAACAGGTCGAATTCCCGTCCGACGGACGAGGCAGACAAATAGGCCCAACTGGCAGTAGCTCCAATTAGGCAGACCAATAGAAGGCAATTTTTAGGATGATCGGTGAGCCCCTCGGGCCGGACAAATCCGAAGCGACTTCGTCCCCACCGTCGGTGAATGGTAAGCCGAATTGGCCGTTATCGCCCCTTTTGCGAGCCATTGGTCTGCTACTTCTGGCCGTTGGTTGCCCCGCCGTACTGTGGTCGTGGTTTGAATTTACGGCGAATGATTGGGTTGGTATGTGGAGCGTGGTGGTTCCGGCGGTTTCTTGTGCCAGCGCGGGCGTCGCAGCGTTGCTTTTGACGGCGTTGAGCGGTGTTCAACGGAGCCTGGGACCCTTGTTAGGTTCAATTATAGCGCGCACCATGTTCCCCATGGCGGTTTGCCTGGCGCTCGTGACTTCCCAGCCGCAATTGGCGCAACAAGGACTTTTGTGGAAGTTCCTTGCGTTTTATCTCCTTGCGCTGACAGCCGAAACCCTGTTGGCAACTGTACTGCTCAAAAAATACCAGCACCGGGGTACGCGCATCGCCGCGAACCCCCATCACGGATATCGTTAGGAATTAAGTCGCATGGCCGACCCGATCCTGCACATCAAGGATAGCTACTATTTCGAGGTGCCAAAATTCCTTTGGCCCTCGCATTACGATGGCTTGACGGGTGAAAAACCTTTCCCCGATTTCTGGGTCCGACTCGATCTACAGTATCTCGAATGGGAAGCCCAGCAGGTTCATGAAGCACTCCGCGGTGAATTGAACGGAGCGATCCCCGAGTGGAATGGTTTACGGACTGAATACGGTCATTGGTTGCATGAAGGTCACAACGCGGGTAAGCCGTTTGCTGAATTCGTACGCGACCAAGACTGGTTTCAGAAGTTTGCCGCAGAGTCGGACGCGCACGCAAAACTAGAAAACATCCAGCAAACCGTGCGGGGCCAATTAAGCGAATATCGTACAAAAGCAGAGCCTTGGAGCGATGAAAAGGTCGACGGCTACAACAAAGTATTGTCTGGCCACATCCTCGTTCCTCAACCCTTCGGCGGTGAACTTAAGAATCTGTACGAACCGGCTTCGGGATTCTGTCTATCGAAATTTATGATCGTCGAAGTTGTTGTCGCCCTGTTGCTCGGCTGGTTCTTCATCGGATTGGCGCAGCGGATCCGCGACGGCAAGACACCGAAAGGCGGCTTTTGGAATTTCCTGGAGGCCATCTTGGTGTTTATGCGTGACGATGTCGCGAGACCCGCTATCGGCGGCCACGATGCTGACAAGTTTGTACCCGTACTGTGGACAATCTTTTTGTTTATTCTCGGCTGCAACCTTATGGGCATGATCCCTTGGGTTGGTACCCCCACAGGTGCATTTGGCACGACCATCGCATTGGCCGCGGTAACACTCCTAACGGGCATCGTATCGGGATCCAAGAAATTTGGCGTCGTAGGCTATTGGGCCAATCAGGTCCCCCACATGGACCTGCCGGCCGTCATGAAGATCATCCTGGTACCGGTGATCTGGCTGCTGGAGGTCGTCGGCATGTTTGTGCGACACGGAGTGTTGGCGGTACGTCTTTTAGCAAACATGGTTGCGGGCCACTTGGTCCTGTTGAGCATTATGATGTTGGCGTTTAGCATCTCAGGGGCAGCGAGTTCTGCCTGGTGGATCACAGCGCCGGTCGTCGTGGTCGGCTCAACGCTGTTTAGTTGTTTAGAGCTGTTTGTCGCCTTTTTGCAGGCGTATATTTTTACGTTTCTGTCCGCACTCTTCATCGGAGCCGCCGTGCATCATCACTAAAAGCACAAATCGCAAAATGCGATGTGCAAAGTGACCTTGTCGGCATGCTGTGGTGAACGCGCGGTCGTACCCTTTGTATGACGGGAGACCTTATTCGTGAATGGTTGGAAAATCGTTGTAGCTTTGTCGTTCTTGTGTCTTTTCGCCGTAGCATCGCCCGCCATGGCAGCTGAAGGCGGCGGATCGCTGATCGAGTTCTCTGGCGCCTTGGGCGCTGGACTTACGACGATCGGTGCCGCGTTTGGTATCGGCAAACTAGGCTCCAGTGCTCTTGAGAGCATGGCACGTCAGCCCGAAGTTGCCGGTAATATCCAGACCGCCATGATTATTGCTGCGGCGTTGATCGAAGGTTTTACCTTCTTCGCACTCGTCGTGTGCATGCAACAAAATCCATGGGGTTAATCACTTCACGGTAACAAATCGTGCGTTGTAAAACGTACCTTGTGAAACAGTCGGGGCCGTCAATTGAAGAGGTCGTTGAAGCGGCCAAAATCAAATTGGCACCCGACTGAATGGGCTGGTGGTGGTTGATTTTCGTTAGATGGGGGGATCTTACCGTGGATTTGGCTCGACGTTGTCAGAGGGACCTCTCGCAGGGCATGTTTTGGTTGTGCCTTGTGGTCAGTGTCGGTACGGTCGGTTCGTTGACGCCTCAAAGCAAATTGTGGGCAGCGGCGAATGCCGAAGTGCAACACGGATCTGAGATTACTGCAGCGGAAGTGGCCGACGGCCATGCCACTGGCGGACACGGGGAGCACGACCCATTTGACCTCACGCATGCGAATGCTGGAAAAGATCAAGCCGATCCGGCTGCCTTGCCCAAGTCGGACCTCGCCATTTGGACGTTTGTCGTTTTTGCTCTACTGCTGGTTGTCTTGCGCAAATTTGCCTGGGCACCAATCATGGAATCGTTGCACAAGCGAGAACATTTCGTGGAGAGCCAATTGCAGCAGGCCAAGGAAAGCAATGAGCAGGCGCAAAGGTTACTGACAGATCATCAACAAAAACTGACGCAGGCTCAAGAAGAAATCCGGCAGATGATGGAACTGGCACGCAAGGACGCCGAAACGCACCGACAACAGGTCGTGGCCGAAGCGGATCAAGCTGCACAGGGACACAAGAACCGTGCCTTGCAGGCCATTGAGGCAGCGAAGAATTCGGCGTTGTCTGAACTGGCCGAAAGAAGCGTCGACACAGCGGTGGGCTTGGCGGGAAAAATTGTCCGACGTCAGTTGAACCGAAATGATCATGCCGATCTGGTTAAAGATGCGTTGGCAAATTTCCCTGGCAAGAACTAGATACGGAAACAACCTACGCACGTCGAATCCAAAGTGGACGGCTTTACAAGGAACGAGAGAATATCCATGTCGGGAAGCGAAGTTCAGGCAGCTCGTGCTGACGCGGCGAAAACTCAGCTTGCCAACGTCTACGCGCGGGCTTTTGTCGCAGCCGCCGACAAATCGGGTGGGCTCGACGGCGCAGCAGATGAGTTCTATTCGCTCGTCTTCGACGTCGTGCAGAAGCAGCCTGACTTTCAACGCATCCTGCTGTCGCCGAGCACCTCATCCGGTGACAAGCAACAGTTGTTCGAGCGAATTTTGGGCCAGCGTGTTTCTCGGATGGTACTTAACTTTCTCAAGACGATTGCAGAACACAATCGACTTGATTGTCTCCGCGAAATCGCGATTTCTGTGCGGGAACGGGTGCATGAACTGCGTGGTCGTGCACGAGTACAAGTGCAGACTGCGGAAGCATTGGACCAACCTATGCGACAACGCATCGCGGAGGTCCTGGCCAAAGTTTTACAAAAAGATGTAGTCCTTGAAGAATCTGTCGATCCAGAACTGCTGGGTGGCTTGGTAGTTCGATTGGGCGACCAAGTAATTGATGGAAGTGTGCGACATCGGCTCGAATGCATCCGGCAGGACGCTCTAAGTCGCGCTAGACAAGAAATCCAAAGTACAAGCCAACGTTTTGCCGTCGTTTAATCCAGATGGTGGCCAGTTGTGGCCCCAAGGTAGCTAATAAACTATGAAATTTAACGCAGACGAAATTGCTTCGGTCATCCAACAAGAAATTGAGCAGTTCCAAGATCGTGTGGACGTGCGAGAAGTAGGTACCGTCCTTGAAGTCGGGGACGGAATCGCGCGAGTCCATGGCCTGTCGGGCGTGATGGCCGGCGAAATGGTGCAGTTCCCGAGCGGCGTGATCGGCCTGGCCTTTAATCTCGAGGAAGCCAGCGTCGGTGTCATCATTCTCGGCGACTATCTGCAAATTAATGAAGGCGATGAAGTAAAATCGCTCGGCCGACTGTTATCGGTTCCGGTTGGAGAAGCCGTAATCGGACGCGTGGTCGATCCCTTGGGTAATCCCATGGATGGCCTCGGCCCCATCAATACGCCTCACCGCCGTTTCGTGGAAGATACTGCTCCCGGTGTGGCTCAGCGGAAGCCGGTTAAGGAACCGCTACAGACCGGTATCAAGGCCGTGGATGCTATGACACCCATCGGTCGAGGCCAACGCGAACTGATTATTGGTGACAGAAAGACAGGGAAAACCGCGGTTGCCATCGACGCGATCCTCAATCAAAAAGATTCCGGCGTCAAGTGCTTCTACGTTGCGGTTGGACAAAAGGACTCGTCGGTGGCCGGCGTGGTAGAAATCCTTCGCAAGGAAGGGGCCATGGAATACACCACGGTCATCATGTCCGGAGCCAGTACTCCGGCCCCGTTGCAATATATTGCCCCTTATGCCGGGACGGCGATGGCAGAATACTTCATGTACAACGGACAGCATGCGCTGATCGTGTACGACGACTTGTCGAAACAAGCCCAAGCCTATCGACAACTGTCGTTGCTCATGCGTCGTCCGCCAGGTCGCGAGGCCTACCCCGGTGACGTGTTCTACTGCCATAGCCGACTCTTGGAGCGGACGGCGAAGCTATCCGATGCCTTGGGAGGCGGTTCTCTCACCTCGTTGCCGATTATTGAAACACTGGAAGGGGAAGTGTCGGCCTATATCCCCACGAACGTGATTTCCATCACCGACGGGCAGATTTACCTGCAACCCGACTTGTTCTTCGCCGGAATTCGTCCGGCCATGAACGCCGGTATCTCGGTGTCACGCGTCGGTGGTGCCGCTCAAGTGAAAGCCATGAAGAAAGTGGCCGGCGGATTGCGACTCGACTTGGCCTCGTTCCGCGAATTGGAAGCATTCGCGCAACTTGGAACCGACCTGGATCCCGCCACCCAGCAACGTCTGGACCGCGGTTATCGCATGGTCGAGCTGCTCAAACAGCCTCAGTACCAACCGATGAATGTGACCGATCAGGTGATCAGTATCTACGCCGGTACCACCGGGTATCTGGATAAGGTGCCGGTCAACCAGGTAGCTGATTTCGAGAAACGCATGCTCGAGTTCTTTCATACTCGCAAGAAAGAATTCTGGGATAAACTCAATGCAACCCGTGAACTCGATGACACGTTGCTCAGTCAACTCAAGTCGGCCTTAGACGAATTCCGTAAACAGTACGCACCTGCAAAATAATAAATAATTGATGATAAGGTGCTCCCTACAGCACTGCTTAACCCGTTAATACGCCGTTACAGACCACAGCCCTTCGTCCAAAGCCCCTATAGGTCCAAAGCGGTAGGTTACTGTCCCTTGGCGTAAATTTTAGCGCGGAAAGATAGCCCGGATTCAGCAAATATGGCAAAAGCACGAGCTCTAGATAAACGTCGGAAGTCGATCCGCAACATTCGTAAAATTACGCGGACGATGGAGCTGATTGCGACTGCACGCTTCAAGAAGGCCATGGACCGCGCGAATGCCGCGTCGGCTTATACCCAGCGTATTACGCAATTGGTCGGGGATCTCGCCCGCAGCGGACTTGAACTACGACACCCTCTGCTGGAACCACGCGAACATACCAACAGTTGCGGCATCCTGCTCCTGACGGCCAATCGCGGTCTGTGTGGCGGTTACAACGGTAACGTGACACGACTAGCACTGGAAAAAATTACTGAGACAGCGTCCGTACCCCAACGGCGATTAGAGGTATCTGGAAAACGTGGAATCACGGCGCTGAAGTTTCGCAAAATTCCCGTCGACGCGATGTACACCGAATTCGACGACCAGCCTAAGTACGAGGCAGTGGAGGCCATTGCCAACCGATACCTGGACGCTTACATCGCTGGTGAACTCGATCGACTCGATGTCGTGTACACGAAGTTCCTTAGCGTGTCACGCCAAGTAGCAGTCGTCGAAACGCTGCTGCCGTTGGGATCGCTGGAGGGCGCCGATACCGCAACGTCGTCAACGTCGAACAAACAGAGTCAGGACGCGCAAA
Source organism: Planctomycetota bacterium (assembly GCA_027619595.1). Lineage (GTDB taxonomy): Bacteria > Planctomycetota > Planctomycetia > Pirellulales > Pirellulaceae > JAQCHP01. The sequence goes on along the minus strand of JAQCHP010000009.1, from coordinate 57,519 downwards.
AGAACCAGAGCAGCACCGACTACGAGTTCCTCCCATCGGCCCACAGTATCTTAGAAGAAGTTGTGCCTATCAGCTTCAAGGTGAAGCTGTTCAAGTGCTTCTTGGACGCGGCAGTCAGCGAACAAATCGCCCGAATGGTGGCCATGAAAAGTGCCACGGAAAACGCAGGTGACCTCATTAAGCAACTGTCAATGCAATACAACCGTTCGCGGCAGTCGCAAATCACCGGTGAAATCATGGAAATCATCGGCGGTGTTGAGGCCCTCGAAAAATAGCGCTCGAACGCGCCTCCAATTATCCCAGCACTCATTTACGCGGTCAGTAACGAAGGAAATTATCCCATGAATAGCAGCGGCATGAACGTCGGACATGTGACACAGGTAATTGGATCGACGTTCGACGTCCAGTTTTCCGAAACCAATATGCCCGCCATTTACAATGCGGTGAAGATTGAGTCGGACAATAAGGGAGTCAAACTCAAACTTACCGGTGAAATCCAGCAACATCTGGGAGGTGGCCGGGTGCGCTGTGTGGCCCTTGGCAGTACCGACGGCATGGTGCGTGGCCAGAAAGTGGTCGATACCGGAGCCCCCTTATCCGTACCGGTCGGTGAAGCGACCTTGGGGCGTGTGTTCAATTTGTTGGGAGATCCGATCGATGAACGTGGACCTGTTGCCGCAAAAGAACGTTGGCCGATCCACCGCTCGTCGCCACCGTTTTCCGAATTGTCCACCAGCACAGAACTCTTCGAAACTGGAATCAAGGTGATCGACCTACTCACGCCGTTCGTGCGTGGTGGTAAGGCCGGACTCTTCGGTGGTGCAGGCTTGGGCAAGACCGTGATCTTGACCGAACTCATCGCCCGTATCGCATCGGCACACGGTGGATACTCGGTATTTGCCGGGGTCGGTGAGCGAACACGCGAGGGGACCGACCTCTGGCTCGAAATGCAAGAAACGGAAATCGGCAATACGGGGCGCAAAGTCATCGAACAGACTTGCATGGTGTTCGGCCAAATGAACGAACCGCCAGGCTCGCGGTTGCGTGTTGCTCTGTCAGCCTTGACCATGGCCGAATACTTCCGTGACACGACCGGAAAAGACACGCTCTTGTTTGTTGACAACATTTTCCGTTTTTCGCAGGCAGGCAGTGAAGTGTCGGCACTCTTGGGTCGTATGCCTTCTGCCGTCGGATATCAACCGACACTTGCGACCGAAATGGGTGCCCTCCAAGAACGGATCGCATCGACTGCCAAGGGAGCCATCACTTCGGTCCAAGCTGTGTACGTACCAGCTGATGATCCTACCGATCCAGCTCCCGCTACCGCGTTCGGCCAGCTCGATGCATTCATTTACCTCGAACGATCGATCTCCGAAAAGGGTATTTACCCGGCCATCGATCCGTTGGCCTCGTCCAGCCGTATTCTCGACCCGCAATATGTGGGCGAACGGCACTACAGAATCGCGCGACGTGTTCAGACGACCCTGCAGCGATATCGCGAGTTACAAGACATTATCGCGATTTTGGGTGTGGATGAACTCAGCGAAGAGGATAAGCTCATTGTGCATCGTGCTCGACGCATCGAACGCTTTTTGTCGCAGCCGTTCCTGGTGGCCGAAGTCTTTACGGGTAAGCCCGGCGAAATCACGCCCCTCGAAGACACGATCCGTAGCTTCGAAGAACTGTGTGACGGCAAGTGGGACCATTTGCCAGAACCCGCGTTCATGTACGTGGGGGCCATTGAACAAGCCGAAGAACAAGCCAAGAAAATCGCGGCGAGCGTCTAGTTTCGGCCGGCAGATGCACCGATCCCTTGCCGCAAATGCCTCGTGATTCAGAATTGAACCGTCAAGAGTGAGTGAGTAATACCCCATGGCCGATAGCTTGACCTGCATCGTGGTGACACCGGAACAGACGGCTTTGGAACAAAAGGCCGAATTCGTTTCGGTACCGCTGTATGACGGCGAGCTCGGCATATTAAATGGACGCGCGCCCCTGATCGGACGGTTGGGCAAAGGGACACTGCGAGTTCGGCAAAGCAATGGAACCACCAACCGCTATCAAGTCGATGGCGGCTTTGTACAAGTCCAAGGCAATGTTGTGAGCTTGATTACCGAATCGTTTAGCGCTTCCTAACGCTCCTTTCATCTCTCGGCCGTCCGAATCGGGCCACGTCGAGCCCCTGCTCGCACTCTCACCGAATTCGCTACGGCTTGTCTCAAAGCCCCGACGGATATCCCGCGATTTCCCGCACGCTAGCTAGGCGTTGTTGCGCTAGCGGTTTGTCCCGCTAGCGGGAGGAATATTCCAACTTTTCGGCACAGTTTACCTTTGTTCCTCAACCCGCACGCTGGATCGAACCGATACTACCGTCACAAGCACAAAGAACTCGGTGCCAAGAGGGGTGACCTGGTTCGGCGTTTTCCGTCCGTTGGCTCAAGAGTGGAACACCAATCATGTCCTGGATTCGCTCATATCTGACCGGGTTAGCGATCTTGTTCGCCGTAATTGGCGGATCGTTGCCGACAAGAGCTCAAGACTACCAGCCGTTGACAAATACGGAAGACTTTTCTTTCCAGTCCGACTGGTTCAAGCCTTTGTACAAAGAAGACTTTTACGACGGCCGGCAGCCGAATACGGGATTCTTCTTTGCGTACGACCGCGCCTACATGAGCGTTTCGCGGAAGCATTCCGCCATTGACAATCTGCAATACGAAATACGCCCGTTCGATTTTCCGGGGCAAGGCGGTCCCGTGTCAGGCATCATGACCGCCGAAAACTCGACCGATTACGGCGGCGACTGGACCTACGGAAACCGTTTCGAACTTGGCTACATGCAGGAGAACGACAAAGGTTGGCTCTTCAATGCCTGGAAGCTGGACAATCCCAACGTCCAACGACATGAAGACAATACACGCCGCAACGAAAGGACGACAACGCTCAATCCAAACGGCACCACGACCACCACAACGCTCATCGTGCGAGATACCGACTTCCGTCTCAATCCCATTGGTGACATCTTCTTGACGCTCAACGCCTTCAATTTCTATTCATTTGACTTGAGCCGCACTTGGCGACTTAAGCCACTCCACAATGGTATGGTCATTGAGCCCTTGTTCGGCGCGAAGTACGTGCGAATTCGCGACCATAGCGATCGTGCCGACTATGTACGGGACTTCACTACACCGCTTCCCTTCGGTCCCCCAGACGCCTCCGGCGTTAGCTTTGAAGGGATCGACGATTGGGACGGCTATATTCGCGAACTCGTCTATACAGATAACGACATGTTTGGCGGCCAGTTCGGCTTTAGAAGTTTCTTACGTCGAGGACGGTGGCTCATCTCTACAGACCTACGCGGATTCACGATGAATAACTGGCAAAATCGCGAACGGAACGTCACGGCCGAACTGACGTCGGAAGAGGTGGACCACACCTTCGACGGTGACGGAGCCCTTGACAGCTTCGTCCGACCGAGACCTGCCACGGTAGTCGACTTCCGCAACGACACGTTCTACGACCAGAACAGTCGGTTTGTCTATGGCGGTGAGTTACGACTCGAGGGGACCTTTGAGTTGACTCAGTACGTGGCAATACGCGGTGGAATGAATCTACTGGTGTTTGGTGATGGAGTCGGCCGAGGCGTAACTGGTACCGACGAGGCGTTTACCGCGGGTGGCGTTACAGCCGGTTTCACGATTAATCGTTAGCTCAGTCGGAATGCCAATGACCATCGCGGAAGCGACAAGAGGAGGGAATTCTTTCCCTCCCTTTTTTATGCGCATCGTGTGAACATGGACAAACTCGTTCCGAAACCGTCCATCGATGTCCTTACGGTATCTGCCGAAGAACCGTACCCGATTACGCGCGGGATGACAGAAACGCGTAGCGATCCCTCGCTGACGCACTGGGGTTACAAGCACATTAAATTATGCTGAACGGCGGTCTGTTTCGTGAATCTGCCAGCTCGGAGGCTCACGATAGGCCGTGCCTGTCGAAGGATCGGAGAACCTGACCGGACCTTCGACTTCGTAGGTTTCCCGCTCGATGAAAACTTCCCGTGGCGCGGGAACTGGCGCCGCGGCAACCGCGACCGGCGCGGAGACAATCGGTACTGGAGGCAGCACAGGGTTGGCGACCGGTTCCTGCACCACCTCAGCCACCGGCGCAACCTGAACGTGCGGAACCACCCGTGTGGCTCCCAGTTCAACGAGAGTATTCCCTAGTTCCAACGAACCACCCACGACTACCACTTGCACTTCTTTAGCCACTTGTTGCAGGACAGCAAAACAGCCATTCTCTGTGGCCAAGAGATCGGAGCCGCGCACCACCATGGGGCACCGTGTCCCCTGCCGATGGAGCCCCACGACCACGGCACAGCGCAGCGCAAACAAAATCGGTTTTATCTGTTCATCGCTCAACAACGCAAGAGACTGATCAATCGCCGATGCTTCGAACTTAACGCACAACCGAGCGTCATCATCGTGGGTGCCCAATTGAAGCCCTGGCTTCTTCAGGATCTGGGCGCACCATTCACTAGCGAGACGAAGCGTGTCCGTTTGTCGGAACGCTTCCGATTTCGATGCGGGTTCCGATTCTGGCGAAAGGACGGGGAATTGAGTCAGCAACTGCATTCCGCGCGCGGTCCAGCTTGCCACCGGTTCACTCGCGGTACTCCACTGCTGTTCTAGCTCGTTCCACGCAATGTCGGAATTTCTTGTACCTTCGCGTGGCAAATCCTTCGCCAAGCTCAACAATCCCTGTTGCTGTTTCGTATGCAATTCCGATAATCGCTCCTGCAAAGGTACGAGTTCCAGTTCTCCCAGTTCGCGTTCTTCTTGTTGCAAATGCGAGTCGAGAGTCTGGACGGTGATTCCCGTGGGTAGTCTGCGACGAACGCGGTTGACAAGCCCTTGCGACTTGCGCCGCCAAACCGTCGCCCGCTCCCCTTCTTGCTGCAACTGCACTAAGGCCGCCAAATCTTCGCAACGAAATCGTCGTAAAAGCGATTGCTTACGGTGCGAACATTTTTGCAATTCCTTTTCCCACCGACGCTCCTGAACAAGAGCACTTCGGTATTGTTTGCGGGCACGCTGCCGCGATTGCAACTGCCGACGAACTTGGCTATTCTCGCGCCTCAACCGAGTCATGATTCGGCGGACAGAGCAATCATCGGCCAGCACTTCGGTATCCCGCAAGCAGCGCGCGGCTCGCTGTTTCCACTGCTGTAACAGTTTTCGCTGAGCGGCTGGAACGGGTGCGGACGGCAATCGATTGCTGCTAACTGGATCCAATGCTCCGTGCGACAATGCGGCGGCCGGGGGAACGGCCAGGAGCGACTCTGGCCCCAATTGAACAAGTTGCTGACGCAACACGTCCACCCGTGAGTTCGCAGCTTCCAGTTCTGCGTCCAGCCATTCCACTTCCTGCCCCATCGTCGAATTAACAAACGCATTGTCGTTATCGCGTATAACTTGCGAGCCAATAGGGACGGGCGTCGTCTCAAGCTGCTGCCATCGACGGCGATTTTCGTGCATATCAAATTGCAATTCGTCCAAGCGGGCTCGCTGCCCTACCATCCGCGGAGCCGAAACACGTTCGTCGCTAATCCGCAACATGACACCAATGACGAGGGCCGAACAACCGACTCCCACAACTGGCCAAACCGGCGCATCCAGATTGAGAAATATCCCAAATACGATCGCGACGAGACCGCCCAAAAATAGGCCTGTCACGCCAACACGCTGCCAATCGTTCATCAACCCAGGCTGTATCGTCTGCTCACACTGACGCCGCAGTGCCTGTGACTCGGCACGCATCGCCTCGAACTCTTGTTGAAGTTCTTGTCGTTCCCTTTGCCAAGCCGCGGGCGCAACAATCGGTTCACGCTCCATCGATCGATCTAGCTGCGATACACTCGCATGGCGTGCCAAAGCTTCCTGCCGCTGCTCACGTAGCGTTTGCAAAATCGTTTGGGCTTGCTGTAACTCGCGGTCCAATTCGGATCGCCGTGCACTTTGTGCCGGTGTCGGCATTGCTGTTACGTCGGCAGAAAAATTGTCGAAAGAACCCTCCGTCGGGAAAAGTCGTTGAGGGCGTTTCAAACGCCGCTCAACCGACCAAGCAGACTTCGCGTGCGCTAGCAGTTTGCGTAGTTCCTGCGGAGATGCCTCGGACGCCTCCACAGTCGATACTTCGTGAGCTGCCGCCTGAGCGGATGCGATGCCGGCCAGTTCTTGAAATTTCTTGCGTCGAGTTTGCCATCTTGCGTGTTTCTTCGACAAATCATCGCGTTGCTTTTGTAATGCCTGCACACGAGGTACGGCTGCAGAAACTGCCGACACCTGTTTGAGGTCAACGCGTGGCTTTTCCGCCTGTAGCTGAAGCCATCGCCGCTGCCATTGTTTGAGACGATGAAAAGCACGCAAACGCCGCTGCTTGGACTCCAATTTATCGATCTCGACCTGGACGCGTTGTTGTTCTTTGCAAGCGTTTTGCCACGCGTTCACGTGGGAACTCATATCGCCCGCCTTCAGCCATGATTCGGTGCGCCGTAGGTTCGCCTGGGTACGTCGATCCATATCCTGCTGGGCGTCGTTCCCCTGCTCCAACCATGCCCGCAACACAGACCAGACGGGCTCACCTTCGTTGGCACTTGGGCGTTCCTTCCGCGGCACACGAGCCATTCGACTAACAATCAAATCCCGAACGCATTCGGCTTCAAATTGCCAAATCCCCGCAGGACGACGGCGGTAGGGAGCAAAGAAACGATCAACGGTCTCTGCGTCTGAAGGTAGCTCGACCGATTCTCGAACATCATCTACGTCAACATGCTCCCCCTTCGTGTCGCCCTTCTTACGTGTCAGAAGTCGATTCCATTGCCCCTTCTCGTTGGACTTGATCGTGCTCTTGAGCGATCCGTCCACGACCCTCAAACGCACCTCGGTAGGCAACGACTGCTCGTACTCGCGTGGGAGGATCGAACTCTGAGCAAAACCTGCCCCCAGTAGGATCTCCAATTCGCCCGCGCTGGATTCGCTCGTCGTTTCGAGAAAATTGAAGCCCGGAGACAGGTTCTTCCATTCGATGGACTGCCAAGGTCCCCAGCCTCGAATCAGCACGTCACGTACTTCCACTGCATTCATCCTTGTATGACTTGTCCGGCTCCGCCAGCAGAGTGCTACCAAATTGGCGCCGCTGGCCCTATCCTGCTATCGCCTATCCTAAAACAAATCGGCCCCCGGCGCAAACTCCAATCTTTTGGATGAGTCAAAATTTCGGGTGCTAGCACTTAAGAGCCGTTGTGATGTCACGAGGTTGGCCTGGATCGCAACGGTTGCCTTGGGCGGGTCGTTTTCCGCGCGGACAACTCGGTCAGGACGAAGTTGGCAATTGCGGCATCCGTAGGATTCTCTGCCGGCAATCGACCGGAAGCTTCGCCCGCGGGGATTGCTAGCGAAACGTCGCTGGCACGCAGATGGGCATCACGGGCGACCAATTCGAGGGTCGCCGAATCCAAGGGCTCGCAATAACTCGCAAAAGACGACGCGGTCGACACGGGAGTGGTCCCAACGGCTGTCGATCTGCTCGGGCCTAAATCCTCAAACCATCCCTCCCCCACTCCCGCCATCGAAGGGAAACCAGAAACGATCGATAGCAGTCCCGAGTTCTCGTTTGAACTGGCGCCGCCGACGTTCGTCCACGACGTGTCGGGTGCCATGCTTTCGGTCACCAGTGCCGAATCCACGCCACCCGCGATTGCTTGGCAATAAACGCGTTGAAATCCGGTAATTGCGATGTTTCGGCTACCGGACGAGAATACTGCTCGGTCGGACGATGCCACGAAACGATCGTTCGCGGCTGAACCGGTCAAGTACGCCCAATCGCCCCCACCCCGTGTTGCTTGCACCGTGTGCTGAGCAAACCCTTGCGCGGTGTTTTGGTAGCCGGGCCCTTGCATTCTCGATTCCGCTGCTTGGCTAAAAAACAGGTCCTTGCCTGCCGTGTCGTTCCAAATGACCCGATCGTTCCCCCCCTGCCCTTGCACATGAATCGTCGCAAAGCCTTCGACGGCAAGTTCAAAGTTAGGGCCGCTCAACCGACCCGCGTTGCCCTCGAAAGTCGCAGACTCATCGGCGGACGTTCCAATTAGCTGGACTGCGTCTCGACCGCCGCCGCCAAGCAAACGGGCTGACTGATAACCGCGCAGCGTTTGTGATCCGCCGCTGGCGTTCCAACTCGCGCTGGTCGGCGAAAACTGGAAGCTCTCGTCCTGTGCACTCCCATGGATGAAAACCAGATCGGTGGATTGCCATTGGGACAACTGCATGGTGACGTTGGTTAAACCGGCCAGCGCATACCGCGTATCATTGATCACCAGTTCGTTAGTGGCTCCTTGCACATGAAACGCGTCGACAGACGCAGTACCATAAATGGTAAAGTCTGCCCCCGTTTGCGCAACAAGATTTGTTACACGCACATTTTCGTGACCGTTCGTCCCCGAAAACCAGATTTCCAGCGTTTGGCCTGCCTGTACGGGCACATCCCATCGTTGCGATTGCGCGGACGGGGTCAACTGTTGAATGACCCCACCTTGGGGATTCCGCAACGTAACATCCGCTGACGTTCCATTTCGCCATTCCAAAGTAAGCCAACCTGTATGGGACGCCGTCAATGAATAGCGGCTGCCACCAGCTACTGTTGCCAAACTCCATTGATGTTGCGTCACGACACCCAGCGTTTGGAGCGGAATTGTTGATGGCGGGGTCTCCCCAGCTGGCGGATTGTTGGTCGAACCACCGCCTGAAGTGCCGGCCGGTACGAGGGTCTCCAGTGCACGGCGCAAGTTGATTGCTTTATAGTTCACGCCCGTCACGGAATCGATACGGGCATCAGCCGTCTGCAGCAGGTGATTTTCGATAAGGAGCGGAGTAATGGTTTGCCAACCAGCAATCTGCATCGCCTGACGAACCAACACACTGGCTCCGCTAATATAGGGTGCCGACATGCTCGTGCCCGAAGCGGCTGTAAAGTCATCGGTGATGCCATTAAAATCGAATAGATAATCCGGCGCTGTACTGACAATCGATTCCCCGGGTGCTGCCAAAACGCCGTTAACGCGCTGACTGAACGGGCTGAGCTTGCCGTCCGCTCCGATACTAGCAGCGGCGATTACGTGCGGACTGACCGCTGGATAGGTCAAGCCGGGCGATTGAAATTTACGGAAACTATTCCCCGCCGAAGCGACCACGACGATACCGGCGGATTCCAACTGAGCCAATTCGTCCTCAATTCGCGTCCATCCGGGGATGCTGTTGGAGTTCCATTCGGTCCCCAACGACATATTAACCGTCGTGATGGGACTAGCGTAGGTGAAGCGATTTTGGTGCACCCAACGTAAGGCCCGTTCGACCCAATCGAACGATCCTGAACCCTGGTCATTAAAGACACGTAAGGCAACAACATCGACTTCCGGCGCCAGCCCGGTATGATTCACATCGCTACTGCCAATGATGCCTGCGACATGCGTTCCATGGAATCCCGCCGGGCCATCGTCGTAGGGATTTGCGTCATTTTCCTCCGTAAAGTCCCAGCCACCGACGACACGGAAAGAAGTCCCCAGTCCACCACCGAGTGCGGGATGGTCATAGGCCACCCCCGAGTCGATAACGGCGACCGTTTGGCCTTGCCCCTTAAGGCCTAAGACATTGTGGGCAAAATTGAAGTCATTGTTATTCGTGGCGGCCAATTGGGGCGCTACGGTCAGCTCCAGGCCACCCCATTCTAGCGGAAATTCCTGCCACGCCGCTCCAACTTCTTGGAAACTCGACGCACGCAATGCCGCTCGAGCCTCCAAAGACTCACCACACAATAAGCGCGCGCAGCTGCGCTGTGACTGGGGACGAAACATGCTGTTAATCCTTGGTGTCAATCAATGGTAGTGCGGCAGCAACTCGTTTCGTCGAGCAACTGCGTCGTCAATGCTGGCAGTACACGATGCGCCGGTCCATTGGGTCGGGAACCAGTCGATCCGCGAAACTGCGGTGTCAACGTCGAAAAGGTGTCGTAATCAAAGGGTGCTTTGTCAATAAGCGGATGATCCGCCGCGTCAACCAGATAAGTCTTTACGACAGTCAAGCAAAGATGAGGCAGGCTCGACCGTCAGGGGTATATACGTCGTAATTCGCAGGCAGGCAAATGGGAGTAGCCAGGATAGGACAAAAGTACTGAAAAAGTCGCGAGTGCGTCGCAATTGGAGTCGGCGGTAGGCTATTGGCCACCAGACATCGACGCCCTGCACCCCGTCTAGACACCCTCACACGAACTTTTCGTACAATCCGCGTAACCCGCAATCTCGGTGGCTTGGCCATTCCGCTGGTGCGTCGCCTTCGATCGACGCACCCTGCCCCATTGAAACCCCGCTTCTGCCGTTGGTTACAATTTGACAATTTTTGCGAGGCAACTTGCCGAAGATAGAGTCAGCGTACGACTCCCCCGTTCTAGGTGCTACATCGCAAAGGATTGCGTTCTGTGGCTGCGGCTACCCAATTACAATACTGGTATTGGCGTTACTGGTCCCAACCCTCAGCGGCTAGGTCCTTGTACCGAATGATTCCTCGCTGGCGACCTACCCGCATTGTAGAACTAGGGTTACAGTCGGCGATCAACACTTCACGACTGGTACGGATTGCTCAGCGTTTTGCCGCAGGCCCCATTCACTACGTGGGAATTGACCCGTTTGAATCGCGTCAAACCAAGGACACCATCACGCTCAAGTCGGCCCACCAACTCCTGCATCAGTTAGGAGCCACATCGCAATTCTTTCCGGGCGATCCTGTGAGTACTCTGCCGATGGTGGCGAACCGATTGCTCAACAGCGACTTGATCGTTGTCGCCCCATCGATTGATCCGTCCGATCTTTCCGCGAGTTGGGATTTCTGGCCGAGAATGCTACACGAAAAGTCGGTCGTGGCCCTGTGGAATCGGTCAAGCCAGCAGTACCAGTTTGAGTCGCTGCCTCAGGTGGCCGAGCGGGCCGAATCGCATCGATCGTCCATGCGACGGGCCGCCTAGACAAAGCCTCTACTGCACGTCCACCGCGGTGCTGAGTCGACTTTCCAGCAGAAAAGCGGCCCGGCTTACCAGGCCGCGCTGGCCCCGTTGACCGCAAATAGCGTGGCAATCTCTCCCCTCCATCCCCTTCGTCCCTTTGTCCGTTTGTCCCAACACAGTCTATACTTACGGCGTACCCTACCAAAACGCACAGTCCACCCGAAAGTGATTTCCATGTCGCCGCGTACGATGTTTCAGAAGATTTGGGACCAACATATTGTGCATAGTCAGCCGAATGAGCCATCGATACTGTATATCGATTTGCATTTGGTCCACGAAGTGACAAGTGCCCAGGCCTTTGATGGGTTGCGTTTGGCCGGCCGATCGGTACGGCGTCCACAGCGGACCGTGGCAACTCCGGACCATAATATTCCGACAACCGATCGATCATTGCCGATCGCAGATCCCATCTCGCGTGCTCAAGTGGACACCCTGCGTAACAACTGTCAACAATTTAACATTCGATTGTACGACCTGAACGATTTCCAGCAGGGAATTGTCCATATTATTGGCCCCGAACTCGGCCTGACTCAGCCTGGCATGACCATCGTCTGCGGCGACAGCCATACTTCAACGCACGGTGCGTTTGGCGCTTTAGCGTTTGGGATTGGCACGAGCGAAGTGGAGCACGTATTAGCCACGCAAACACTCCGACAATTCCCCTCAAAAACTTGTGAGCTGCGAGTGGATGGCACTTTAGGAGCCGGAGTTACGGCGAAGGATCTGGTGCTCTATCTGATTGGCCAACTTTCGGCCCAGGGAGGAAACGGGTACGTGTTTGAGTACACCGGAAGCACAATCCGTGCAATGACCATGGAACAACGAATGACCGTCTGCAACATGTCGATCGAAGCTGGCGCACGCGCTGGCATGATTGCACCGGACGCCACAACATTTGATTACCTACGAGGTCGCGAATTCGCCCCCAAAGATATCGATTCAGCGATCAAACTCTGGCAAGAGCTACCTAGCGATTCGCAGGCGAAATTTGATCGAGTCGAAATCTATCGGGCCGAAGACATAGAACCTCAGGTGACATGGGGCACGAACCCAGGCCAAGTGATCTCCATCAATCAACCCGTACCGAATCCGGCCACGCTCGGCGATGAAACGGAAAAGAGAACTGCCGAACTTGCTCTCGAATACATGGGACTTGAAGCCGGGAAAGCACTCACGGAAGTACTTGTCGACCGCGTCTTTATCGGTTCATGCACAAACGCGCGTATCGAAGATTTACGGGAAGCAGCCCAAGTTCTCCGCGGATACCACGTCGCCAAGCATGTGCAAGCCATGGTCGTACCTGGCAGCGGTGCGGTCAAACGAGAAGCGGAAGCGGAAGGGCTCGACGCCGTGTTCCGCGCGGCTGGCTTCGATTGGCGAGAAGCTGGTTGCAGCATGTGCTTGGGGATGAACCCAGATCAGCTTCGGCCACGGGAACGGTGCGCATCGACAAGTAACCGAAATTTTGAAGGTCGTCAAGGGAAAGATGGCCGCACGCATCTCGTCTCCCCGGCGATGGCCGCAGCAGCAGCTGTCAGTGGCAGATTCGTCGACGTGAGGAAATGGCAATTCAAGGAATAATTCCCTCTCCGATCTTCGCCCATGGTGTTGATTGAAATCAACAGTTCCTATTTCTCTTCCGAAACACAGTTTACGGATCTTGGCCGAATATGAAACCCTTTACGCAACATACTGGACTCGTCGCAGTGCTCGATCGCGCAAATGTCGATACCGATCAAATCATTCCCAAACAATTCCTCAAACGCATTGAGCGGACCGGCTTTGGCGAGTTCCTTTTCTTTGACTGGCGACTTCTGGCCAATGGAGAGGACAACCCAGAGTTCGAGTTGAATCAGCCAAGATATCGCGGCGCGACAATCTTGCTGGCGAAACGTAATTTTGGCTCCGGTTCCAGTCGAGAACATGCCGTGTGGGCCTTAGACGATTACGGCTTTCGAGCAGTGATCGCACCAAGTTTTGCAGACATCTTCTACAACAACTGCTTCAAGAACGGTATGCTGCCGATTCAGTTGACGGAACAGCAGATTGACGACCTGTTTGCGCGTGCGGCGAGTCGTCCGGGCTACGAGCTGACGATCGACCTGGAATCGTGCCGCGTGAAGGACCCATATGGCTTTGACGTTGGATTCGAAATCCAGTCGTCGCGGCGTCATAACTTACTGCATGGACTCGACGACATTGGCCTCACGTTGCAGTTCGAAAGCAAGATCTCCGCCTACGAAACAGCCCGCGGGATAGGACAATGAAGTGACGCGACGTATCGACACTGCGATTCGAAATGCCTTCAAGTGTGGACTGACCCTGGCAGCCGTTGTCTCACTCAGCGTCGTGACACTCCGGTGCTACGCGGTGGAATCAGCGGTTATCGTGGCAGGACTGGATACTCCCTGCGGACTTGCCATTCGCCCTGACTGGTTCCAGATCTACGTTGCCGAAAGCGGCGCCGGTCGTGTGGTGCAAATCGATAACGGCCAACCGCGGGAGTGTATCGGCGGATTCTCAGTCGCAAAAACTGCTTGGTTACCTGAGCGACCGGTAGGACCCTTGGGACTGTGTTTTGTCGCACGCGATCATCTCGCCGTGGGACAAGCGGGTGCCGATAATCACGAAGAAGTGCTCTCGATATTTGAAATGGAGCGTCCGTCGAATGCCCCAAGCGACGGTAACAACCCCACCAACAAACCGTCCGATGCACCGGCAAAGCGTGTAACCGATAACATGGGCGTACTCGGACCGGTTGAACTGCCAAGCATCAAAGGGAAACCCAAAGTCGCTGCTTGGGGCGATTTCTGGAGCGTCGTTGCAGAAGACGGCTGCCTTTACGCGACCTCACAACCAATTCGATCCGAAAACACGCCCGCCAGCTCCGGTGGAATTGCCTTCGCACGTTTCCGGGCCGGAAAAAATGCCCCTTTGGCGACCTTCCTCAAGCCAGAAAAGTTCTCGCAGCAAATGGCGGCCATGACCCTAAGTCCCGAAGGGCACCTCGTCGTGGGGACCATGGCAATGAATTCGACCGACACCGGCAGTCTGATTTTTTACAATACCCGCACGGGAAAACAACTGTCCCAATTCTCGTTGGCCATCAAGGGATTGGTTGCACTCGCCTTCCATCCCGAAAACCATTTGCTCTATGGCCTAAACTGGGGCGACTCCGCTACCGAAAAAGCCAGTGGCATGCTGTATCGACTCGACAGTAAATTCGTCGATGGACGTCAATCGATCGTCGAAGTTCCTGTCACAGCATTGGCGCGTCCGACCGCGATGGCCTTTGGAGCCGGGGGCGAGCTCTTCGTTACGGTGCTCGGAGACCGCAGCAATCCCAAAAAGGCCGACGAAGAAATCAACTCAGACGCACCTCCAGCGGGAGCCTTACTGCGCATCACCGACTTAAAATAGCGAAGCAGTTCGCTGAGCCTCAATGGTAATTGCGTGCATCAATAAAAAACCCGTCCTCCCGTTCGCAACAATCGCCGTTCTTTCCCTCCAGCGCCAATAGCCACTTCTAGGACACTCGTCCAAAAAAATTCCCAATTCTTGGCGAACTTTCGTGTTCGCTTTTCACCACGCCCGGCGTCTTAGAGATCAGGGAACGAGCGGTCCGCAGGGAATCGCTTCACCCGACGAAGTCGTCACCGGAGACATTTCACCGCGCTGGTCGTTCAGCGGGAATCCGGTTCCGACGAATCGCCGAGAATCGGCCTCTGATAGTGACGAAAGGAATGGACTATGGCAACGCCGCGAAAAGACACTTTCGACCCGCATGTCGTGGGGATTTATCACTGCATGACACGTTGCGTTCGGCAACTTTTCTTGCTGGGGCGTGACAAGAAGGCAAATCTAGAGAATGCTGGCAGATGGCAATTCTGTGTGCTTCGCCTGGAGTACCTGGCCGGACTATTCGCCATCGACGTTCTTGATTTTGCGCTACTATCGAACCATATTCATACGCTGTTGCGCAATCGACCCGACGTCGTATCGGCGTGGTCGGACCGTGAGGTGGTTCGCCGCTGGTTCGTACTCCATCCGTCGGAGGTGCCGTGCAAGGAGAAAAATCACGTCCTTACGGAGCAGGACATTGACAAAGCTGTGAAAGATCACGAATTGATCGCACATGCCCGTCGCGAGCTAAGTAGTCTTTCCCATTTCCAAAAGTGTCTCTTGGAGCCGATTGCCAAGGAATTCAATCGGCGGGATGAGAAGAAGGGGCATTTTGTGGCCGAACGATTCCGTTGCAAGAGAATTGATTGCGACGGGGGTTTACTCGCCTGCAGTGTGTATATCGCTCTCAATCCGTTCCGAGCAGGACTCGGTGACACGCTTCACGACCATCCGTTCTCCTCGTATTCACACCGGTATCGTGGGGACGCAGCTTGGTTGTCTCCGCTGTTCCTGGATGAACGAGCCATCGCCTACGATCAAGTTGCGGAATTGACAATAGGTGAAGACGGTGTGCAGAGGCTCGTTGCGCAGGCCAATCTCCATCCCTCGCCCCGTTGTTCCGAAAAGGGGACCTTGCCGTTGCATTGGCTCGAGTATCAAGAAATCAGCGAATGGACGGCCGAACATATTGGCTGTCGTCGGGGACTCGGCCAAAGGGCACAGGAAATAACGGTCCCGAAACGAATTGAAGAATTGCTTCAAAGCCTAGGCATCGACCCCAAGTTTTGGCTGGACACGATTGATCGCTATGCGGAACTTTTCCACAACTTCGTGGCTTTGCCGAGCCAAATGGAGACGATTCCCCGTCGACTGAAACGGAAGTATGTGAAGGGGGTTCGTGCCTGCCGAACGTGCTTTATTGAGCAAGCCGCAAGTTCGGAGGAACTTTCGGGATAACGGCCATCCTTACTTTCCTAAGCTGCCCCATCTATCAATAATAAAGTGCCACGAAGCACCTTCTGCGCTCAGCGTGCGCGCATCTACGGCAATTTTCTGTCGTTTTTTCTAAGATTTGGCGGTCCGCGTCCGTTCGTCGCCCCAGAAATCCACTTTGGCAATCGATAAGACCAATTCTCACCCCGACAGCTCCAAAAAAGCCTGTCCTATTCCAAAACATGACTGTCCAATCTCTGTATGACTGTCCAATCTCTGTATAGGTGACAGTCGGATTTTGTTCGGATTTTGTTCGGTCGGATTTGATCGAAAATTTCGGCTTCCAACTTAAAGAAACTTGCCATGCCCGACGTTGCAGCATGCCATGCCCGACGTTGCAGCATGCCATGCCCGACGTTGCCACACAAAACCCCAGCTCAAGTCCAGTTCAATTTGGAGCCCATTCGCGCACAACCCTGGGAACGGTTACGCCAATCGGCTATCAACGACAGTGAGTAGAAAGTGAAGCAGTAACCGTTCAGTGGCCCTCCGGGCTGGAAAGGTTACCAAAATCGAGCGTACGAATCTCGCCGATGTGCGTTATTTCGATTCCCACGTCTCACGCCAAACGCACCCAGCCCAGGACCAACCGACCCCGAAGCCAATCAACAGGTTGGTCACGCCGGGGTAAAGACGTTCGTCCGCGCGCATTCGCTCAATCAAGATTGGAATCGTCGAACTCACCGTATTTCCACAGTCCGCTAACACAATTGGAATCTTTTCCTGCGGAACTTCCAGTCGTTGCTGCAACTGTTCCAGCATCTTTAGGGTGGCCTGATGCATGAGAAAGTAACGAATTTGCTCGACATCAAGACGAGCATCTTTCAAGATGTTCTCGACCAACTGAGGGATTGCCCCAACCGTAAAATTCATCAGACTCGGCCCGTCCATATAGAGTTCGCTGGTCCAACGCTTTCGATGGCGTGGCTGGTGGGCATCCGCAGCGGGTCGGCATCCTCCCGCAGTGACCAATAAAGTATCCGCCCCAGTCCCATCCGTGCCGAACTGGAAGGCACTTAGCGATTGTTGCTCCGAAGCATCGATCAGCGTAGCGGCCGCACCATCACCAAAAATTGTCCGCAGGCTGCGGTCGGCCCGATCGATGAAGCGAGAGTAGGTCTCGGCCGTAATCAATAAAATTCGCTTGACCCCTACGCGTATCAACCCGTCGGCCAGTGCTAGCCCATAGACGAAACCCGAACACCCAAGGTTGAAGTCGAGCGCACCGGCGCTTCGCCGTAAACCAAGTCGCTCCTGCATCAGACAGGCCGTGGTTGGCAACGGGTAATCGGGGGTCTGCGTACAAAATAGCAGGAAATCGATACTTGCCGGGTCGATTTCATAGCGCTGAAAGAGCCGCTGGGCCGCCGCGACGCCCAGATCTGATGAGCAAACATCAGGATCGGCAATGTGCCGCTGCAAAATGCCAGTCTTCCGCGCGATAAGGTCCACATCCCAGTCTGGGAACTCCTGAGCGAGCTGCTCATTCGTTTCCACGCGAGGTGGCAAAAACGATACGATAGGGCCAATGGCTGCGTAATTCACCTGGTCATCCGACCCTTGCGCAACTTCTATAGTGGAAAGGGGATACGATACCCGGATACCGCCAGCGGGTCAAGCAAGGCAAATTAGGTGACCGCGAAGAGAAAGTATCGCCTTGACGCCGCTTCAGGGCTGCCATACATTTCGCACCGAAAACACCTCCCTGGGCGGTTCACTTCAGGGGCGCCGGCAACGGCTGCATACCCGTCAAAAAAAGGCAAATATTCCGCGATGCGGCTCAACACACTCCGAATCACATGCTCGTGGGTGGCCTGCCTCGCGATGGCGGGACTAGGGTTCGGGGTTGAGCCTCGACATTCGGCCGGACCAGGCTACGTATGGCCCTACGAGACACGCATCGGCCAATTCCAGATCCACGCCAACGCGCCCCTGGACTGTCGCGCCGTGGTTGACGCTCTTGGATCGCTCCCGCATGATTTACAGAACTCGCTCGGTTTTTCTCCCCTAAGTCAGCCCGCGACATCCGCAACAGAAATTCATGTTTTTCTATTCCGTAAACAAGCTGAGTTCCAACAATACTTAGCTTGGTTTATCCCTGATGCACCCTCCCGCCCAGCCATGTTTATCCAGCATCGCGGGATTCCGATGGTTTTCGCCTATAGCCGGCCTGAATTGCGCCAAGACCTTCGTCACGAATGTACCCACGCTCTGCTGCATCTCCAATACCACCGTTTACCGTTGTGGCTCGACGAAGGCTTGGCCGAATATTTTGAACACACCGCCGAGCCGTTTGGTAGGGAGGAGCCTCAGTTGAGCGGAGAGATACTCCACCTAAATCCCGCAAGTTACCAAGAACTCGAAAGAATTTCCGATGTGGCTCGTATGACGGAACGCCACTACCAGCAGTCACACCAACATGTGCGGTACATGTTGCATCATTCGCGTGAATCACGTGAACAATTTCAGAAACAGCTCCGCGAATTTGCGATCGATCGTAAAGATTCGAAATAATGCGAGCTGTTCGACTTATCCGGACGACCTCCCTAGACTCCTCTCGGACAACACCCTGGCTCTAAGCTGCGCTCAAGTTAGGCAACTCCTGCCTTCGAACCCGGCAACCCTTGTTGATCGAAAAGTGAACAAATCTCTTAAACTATTCCATCAGCATTACTTAGGCAGATCGAAAACCTCTTCGCACGCGGTTGGCACGTATGTTGCGGTAGGTGAATGCAGGCAGTTCTATTCAGGTCGCCTCCCTTGAGCCGCCATTCAAGGGGCGAGCAGCGGTCCCTTGGCCGCTTGGATTGAATCGGAGACCGGATGCCACGTTGGTATCCACTTTTTTCTCGTCAGGGAGGACTACGAATTTTCGCACCGGAAGGCAGCGTTTTCTTCGGCTCTTGCCTGGGGCCAGAAGGATACCCCAAATGGCTCGGGACGGGTGTCCGCCTCACCCGCCCGAGTCGGGGTATTTTCTCGATCCTAGTTTTCTCGATTATCGATTGATACCGTCTGGGATTACCCCGAGCGAGGTGAATGAAATCCTGACGTCATCTCGCCGACGTCGTCCGGCGGGCGATTCCCGCGCACGTTACATGTGTTAGAATCCCTCAGCCTACCGGATCGTGGCCTTCGGCGTTTGCGGAACGGTAGACCGCCGCCATTGAATGCGGACTGGTTGCGCGAGCGTCCTGCGGAGTCTTCGACGAATGAAACTAATCATTGCGATTGTCCAGCCCAACCGACTTGAGGCGGTCAAAGAGGCTCTAACGGAGGTCGAGGTATTTCGTCTTACTGTCATGGACTGCCAAGGATTTGGCCGCCAAAAAGGACAAAGAACCGTGTATCGTGGCCATGAGTTCACGATCAATCTGCTCAGGAAGGTACAACTACAGATCGCGGTGAATGACGAATTTGTAGAGCCAACCATCGCAGCCATCGTAAAGGCAGGGCGGACTGGCGAAAAAGGCGAAATCGGCGACGGTAAGATTTTTGTCCTACCGATGGACGACTGCGTACGCATCCGCACCGGCGAACGAGGCCGCGATGCGATCTAGTCGATCGGACTGTACAGGGCGGCGCTGCCGTGCGCCGAATAGACGTCACCGTGCATTCTTAACCTTGACCCTTTTGGAAACATTTGTTCCGATTTTCTTGTAAGTTTGATTTTTGAAAGGATGCTGATTCATGTTTGCTAAGTTGATTTATTCGGTACGCGGTTGCGTTGTCATAACGATCCTGTGCGGCAGTCCTGTGGTCGCCAATGATTTTTCAGCCGCCACACGGCCAGCTGACACTCCCACCCCTCAGAAATCTATCAATGGCAAACTCATGCGCGACTTCAAGCCGGCCGTTGAAGCGTCATGGAATAAGATTCAATTCGAGAACAACGACAAGCCGGTCAATTACACCGCGACCCTCACCACGGATGCTGGTACCATCAAACTCAAGTTTTGGCCTGACGTCGCGCCCAATCATTGCCGCAGTTTTATCGGTTTGTGCCAAGCAGGTTTCTACGACGGCCTGATTTTCCATCGGTGCATCCCTGGCTTTGTGATTCAAGGCGGTTGTCCGAAAGGAGACGGCTCGGGCGGTCCCGGCTACTGCCTGAAACCAGAATTCAATCCCCGCCCGCATGTCGCTGGGGTCCTTTCCATGGCCCGCTCCAGCCGCCCTGACTCGGCCGGAAGCCAATTTTTTTTGTGTGACGGAGATGCGGACTTCTTAGACAACAAGTACACCGCTTTTGGTGAAGTTGTCGAAGGGATGGACGTCGTCAAATTCATCGTGAATGCTCAACGCGACAAAAATGATCGACCGCTGAAACCGGTCACGATTCAAAAAGCCACGATTACCGTCGACTAAGGTCTTTGCGAGCATTGCCAGCGGTCGAATGCCCGAACCCACGCAGGACCGGGCTACCGTTGTCGAGCGTGGGCCCTTGTCCGCGTCCTCAATGCCGAGGCGTTGCGATCGGCGGATGGACCACATAATGTAATGAACTCGCGATGAAACCTCACGGTGCGTACGATCGTTCGGCCACGAGCCATTTGCTTTCTATGTTATCGTTTTGGCTTTCAGGAACTGTCACGGTTGGGGAAGAAATAGACATCGAGGCTCTTCCGGCGCATCTTGCCGACTGCCTAGAGCGCGTTAATGCGGCGTCTATTGTCGTCGAAGGTTGGCAAGTAAATTTCAGAGGCGGCCTATTCCGCTCCGTACGGAAAGGGAATTTGCTTGTGCCGTTCGGGAGTGGTAGTGTCTGCGTCGATCCCGATTTGCGGCTCGTTGTGTGGCGTGTTAGCATCTTGGAATTGCTTTTCGCTGCCGCCGGAGTAGTCTCTGTAGGAGCCTTGATTGTTTGGATCGCATCGTAGGGCAAAGCTCCGTGGTATTACGTTCCCTTAGCGTGGCCCTGGCTGGTTGTTGGAAAACTAGCGATAGGGATTCCTCGCCTTCATTATTTCGTCAGGAAGTCGGTCGCAAGAGCGCCACGGGAGACGCGCGGTTGACATGAGGGTCAACGTCGCCGATGAAACTCTCAAGACCTCCTTGCCTTCGACCTGCGCTTCACACTCGGTCTCCGTGTGCAGCGTTCCGCATATCCACCGCAACGGTCAAGTGGCACTGTCATGTGGTAACGTTCAGCGCACGATCCATCCCTTCGTCCAAGTCGGCATAGTCTTATTTACGTTTAGGCCTGATGAACACGGTCATCGCACCCATTGCCGCCGAGCACATCGCGTCATTTCGAGCCACGCTCGATCAGGTCGCGCGCGAGAAGCGCTACTTGGCGATGGTCAGTACTATGATACGCTGGCAATGGCTCTGCTGCGGACTGAGGCCTAACACGTCGCTCGACCGCACTCGCCAGAGCGGCTACACAATCCGTGGGCTCGCCCATATTGACTCGGATCTTGGAGCAGAATGGGCGCGTGGGCTCCGGAAGACACCCGATTCTCTGCGTTGACGGGCCAACTGGTTTTACACACGCAACACAGGAATCAACGAACCTTCCCAATGACGCTACTGGAAAGAGACTCCTATCAGTCGGTTATGTTTTCGGCGCGGGATCGGACGTCTTAGCCGGCGATTTTGAGGGATTGGGAACTCCCGATGTCTTGGAACGTACCGCCACTTCTAACTCGTGCGTGATGGCGGCGAGCCTGCCGGCGAGGCGAACGTATAGTCCTGGAAAGCCTTCCAGTAATGACGAGCACGCTTGATGAAGCGACGCAAAATCAGATGTGTTGAATGTGACCGGCATGAGGTACTTCGCAATGCTCACTTCTTGGGCGGTGGCAAGCGGAAGCGGGACCCGACCGAGTGCCGACCGAATCGATTCGACATTTTCGCGGGCCTTGCGAGCGAGATTTGTAATCTCGGATTGAAGACCATCTCCCGAACCACGGAGATGATTGCAGAGCAACGCAATGCCTTGGAAGTGTTCGTGAAGCTCTCGAAGGTAGGGAAGGACATCGTTCATTCGACTTAGTGCCCCAACCACTTGAACACCTTCGGCAAATTGCTTGGCATGATTTGGCATCCGTTGGCGCACAGCGGGTACCTTTAGGAGCCGTATCGCGTTAACCATCCGTTTACCGAGAGCTTGACGTGCAAGTTGAAGGTCTTGCTGGATCGTCTCAGCGCGCGTGGCCAACTTGTCGTAGGTTCCGCGTGCTTCCTTTCGATTTGCGAACTGCGCGTCTGGAAATAGTTTCCGGGTAGGAAGCGCCGCGCGATCGGCCACCATGTAGAGGTATGCGGCCCATCGGGATTGACGCACCGTTTCATATTCCGCCGACCGCGTGGACAGCGAATCCTTCAGGCGGTCGAGTGTCGCTCGAGCTTCCTGTAAGTCCGCCAATGCTTGGCGTGGGTCGTGCGGTGTTTCGAGGTGCGTTGTCGCGAACTCGACCCCCCAAAACGGATCGAAAAGCCCACCTGAAATTTCCCCTAGCAGATTCTCCTCGCCGTTTTCCTCTTTCTGGGTGTTAAGGAGTGTCGAAACGGGACGTAGCCGCTGTTCAGAAAAGCGCTTGCCTAGCGCGGCTTCGTAGAAATCTTTGGTAACTCCCTGACAAATAGCGTCGAAATGTTGGAAAAGGAACCGGGCGGGCGCATCAACGTGCAGAATGCCCTCGGACTCGACCCGCGCGGCGCGCGCAATGCGTTCCGAATCGGCCGGATGCGTCGCGCACCAGCCCGTGCGAGACTCGGCGATCGCGTCGGCGACCGACTTGCGAAATTCCTGGGTGAATTGCGACCGATGTGACTCGACCAGGGCCGGAATGTTGTCGGGGAGAGTGCCTTCCCGAAAGCATTGTTCCAAGTCTTGCTGGGAGCGCTGTTGGGCGAGCCCCAATTCCATCATTCTATGGAAGGTTGCGGCGAAGGCCTGCCGTCCCACGAGACCGATTTCATAGCGATCCGCGTCAAACTCCATTTGGCGCGAGAAATAGCCGGCAACGGCATGCCCGACAAGCGTGAGGAGGAGGAGAAGCCTTCGCGTCAACCAAACACAGAATCGCGCTGTGTGCAGTATTAACCCGATCCGAATGTCGACCTCGGCGGCAGCCTGGTCAAGCGCTTCGTCCCATCCATCCCGTTCATACGCGACCCGCAAGAACCAATGATTGATGGACCGGATAACGTAGTTAAGCCGCATTCCCCATCCCTGGCTGAAGTGCCCGAATTCATGGGCCAGAACACCGGCGAACTCCGAAACAGAAAGGCCGGCGGCCAATGGCATACCGATGGTGAGTACGAGATCGCGTCCGTCCAGCATGCTGGACGCTCCCTGTCGGAATCCCGCAGAGGCGTTGACGTCGGCGGTGACGTCGACCCGGCGAGGATTCGGCGCGCCAACGGCCCAGCAAACCCGTTCCAACAGGGCAAACAGAACCGGTTCGCCATCGCGCGTAAGTGACCGGGTCCGCGGCCGCTTCGCGGGGCGCGCCACCAGCGGCTTGATCATAAAGCCAACCAAGACAACACCCGCCACGAGCGGCGTAGCGTAGAGAGCCATCGCGATGAGAACGCCTCGTCCGCGAACCATTCCCAGCATCCCAATGTGGTGTGTGAGATGATAATAAACGCCGAATATCACCAAGCCAATCAGTCCCAGGTAGACGCACGGAAGTAAGATCATAAACGCACATACGATCCAAGACCCCAAAAGGTAGGTGAGCGAGGTACGTACCTTGGGGATCTGACCATCAAAACGTTGAATCGCTGCGGCGATGGACTCGCGTTCGTTGCCGCGCACCGCGTCCGCGTTTTTTGGCGCGCCGGGGGTCTTGATCGCCGAAGGGCCCCGCCGGGAATCGGAGTCAATCGCAGGGAGAGGCTGGACCGCGCGTGGCACTTTCTGAGCAGCGGTCGCGGCGGTGGGCAAACTGGCCACGACCGGGTCGCCGGCGGACGCCAGCCGCACAACAGCTCCGCAACCCGGACACTTGGCTTGGCGTCCCAGTAGTTCATCTTTGAATCGAATGACCCGCTGACATTGACTACAAGTGCACTGCGCCATGGCGTTGCTCGAATGAAAAACAGTGTTTGAGGGGCCTGCTAACGACAGGACCGAATGTACCCCATCCGCATACGATCGTCCAGCATTTCCAGAATTTTTCGCGAATGTCGGTAAGACGACGCGGGGCTCAATTTTCTAACGGCGGATCGACATAACAACTCCGAAGTCACAGACGATCTCAGGGCCTCTGATCCCACCGCCGATGCGGTTGCCCACGTGCGATACTTCCACCCTCGTGCTCACACTCAGCCCAATATTGAGCCATCCTTACCCCACGCTCTCAGACATATACGCAGAATCACCACCACAGCACGTCCTTGGTTCTTCCCTTGGATAGCCCAAAACTACATAGTTCACTTCGTCCATTCGAAAATCATGACTGAGCCGCTGTCGGGATCACCATACGTCATGATCAGTCCATAAGGAAGACAGTTGCCGGTGAGAGCCAGCGAATCAAGATGAGTGCTCGCATTAGAAAAGCATACGCCCCAAACGCTTTGGCTTGTGGTGCCGTCCGAGACACTGCCAACGGTATCGCAAGACCAGCGCCCGGCTGCGCTGATGCAAGCAACCAGCTGAACTTCGTTGGGTGAAAATTCCTCGGTCCACGTCGGATAGTTCGTGGCGCCGAACGTGCCGTCAGCGCGCAACTCCAGCAAACACTGCTGACCTGAAAAGGCGCCTAGGCCGCCGGGAATGATGGTTTGCTGCGTGAGTAAGTAACTACCGGCAACATCATCTTGGTTGGGCTCGGCTGTCGTGAACAGATGCGCATATGGGTCGTATTGGCAGCCGACCACAAACGTGACAACGAGAATCGCGAGGAGAGTGCGCATGTCGTGAATATAGTCCCAATTTTCTCAAAATTGACAGAGGTATGGATTGTGGATGCAATTGAGAACTAAAGCTTCACCGGTGTCTGATTTCGTGCTTTACACACTTGGTCGTGGGTTCAGAATCGACCGCTTGCAGTCCGGAAATTTGGAACGCCCCATGGGAGCCACCGAGTGCCCCTTGTCGAATTCCAGGACGGCGTTCGTAATTGCAATGCATTCTGGCTTTCCCGGCACGTGAGGGCTCCACGACGATTTCGATCTACAATTCCGGATGAGCCATGGCGCACGAAAATCCGCTGATAACTGCATCCAAGCTTACACGTTGCGGTAAAATACGGGTGCATTTTGCTGAGCGACTTGCGAGAGACGGTCGTAGTCGGTGTCGCTGGAAAATCCATGCCGTGGGATCCAATGGAATATCTGCTCGGTCGGATAGAACAGAAATCCTGCTGGCGTTTGGACGACTTTGGCGAGCGCTTGCCAAGTGAATTCCGAATTGCCATGTGCGCCGCGAGCGTAAAGCACGTCAGACGAAACACGCCACTCAATCTCTGTGTCACGGTCGGGGCGTTTAGCGAACTGGCGCCGAATGAGCCAAGGCGAAAGTAGCCGCATCTGGAACAAGACGAAAAGACCGGCGAGGAGTGGTAGGAGGCCAGCAACGGAAGAACCGCTGAGAAATACGTTGCACGCTCCGCGAATGATCATTGCTGCAAGGATCAACCAGAACGCGTACCGAAACAGGGGACGAAATTTGTGCCGCCAATGCCACCGGAAGCCGTTGAGTATCTCATCGGCTGTCCACAGAAAACGTATGCGAATGTCTTCGTTCATTGGGTGCGTTTAACGACTCCAAAAAAGCTCTTATCGTGCCTCGACCATTTCGGCATTAGGTCGCATTTGTGCAGCCTGTCACCTCCGGCAGATATCAACGAAAGCCTATTTATAGTAACAGCTAAATGCAACTACAAGTCTTGAAAGGTATGCCCAGCGGATTCGGTCAAACGCCGGGCCCCAGACGTAGCGATGCGTGAGAGCAGCCGTTCCCGTGCCGCTACCGCCGAATTCAGAGATCGCCTACCCGTCGTCGTATGCGTAGTAGGAGTGCGCAACGAGTGGCGAAGCTGCTCCCGTTTACTACTTCCGGCCAATGAGAAGCTTGAGTAGGAAAGAGTCTTTGGTTCTCTATTTCGTTTTACATCATCGCTGACCAAGCCCAATTTGATGGCAAACTTGTGTCTCATGAAATCGCGCAATCATTTCTTGATTCCTCGACGTACGGAATTGTGGTATAATACTTGCCCGGAAAGCTTGCCGCCTACAAAGATGAATCGCCGGCCGACATCATCTGGCTCAAGCGTCCGTGAACAAACGCAGATGCGATGACAATGCCGTGAACCGAAGCGGCGCAATTGGGCAGTTTTGCAATTGAACAACTTCCGTCGCCGCCCGGTCAGCTCAATCGTTACCGCATCGACCACAATCGTCGCGCGAAGCATGAACAACTTTAGGTGATGAACTGAACGCGTTGCTAAAGATCGCGGGAATCATTTGGGCGTCACCCTATTCTCTCCTTGGACTGTTGATCGGCTCAATTGGGCTGCTCTTCGGCGGGCGAGTTCGAATCGTAGGCTCTACTATCGAGTTTTATGATGGTGGAACCAAATGGTTCGTTCAACAACTACGCGATGGCCAGTTTACGCTGGCGATTACGCTCGGCCACGTTGTGCTTGGACAAACGGATGCATCTCTTGAAATTTCCCGCAAACATGAGGCTGTCCATATTGCTCAATACGAACGTTGGGGGCCATTCATGATTCCTGCCTACTTCCTCTCTTCGTGCTATGTCTATCTTGCGGGCAAGCGATTCTACCGCGATAATCCATTTGAACGCGAAGCCTACGACACTGATGGTGGCCAGCACGACTAATAATGCGGTAGCAATCGCATGCACCGGAGTCGCGGGTCGGGCGTTTTGACACTTGAGCATCACTCGCCGCGACCGCGATGATGCGTGCCGTTACGCCTTAAGGAGTTCGTAAGTGACTGAAGAAAGTCATCCAACGTTTCGAACTAAAAATGGTATCTGCACGATCACGCTAGAACAGATTGTGCTAACCCGTAAACGTGTCCGCGGTCGGTTTACTGCAGCCCTACTCGGAACCGGATCCATCCGTCGATTGCTTATACTCTATACCGTATTGGGGCTCTCACTTCTCGGCATCGGAGTGCTGTACTTGGCAAGAGCCAAGTACGGCGACGCGATAGTCCCGATCATTATGGGTGCGTTTCTGCTGGTAAACGCGATCCGCAGTCGTAACAATTCTGCTGCCCCTTTGATTCCTCGCGATCAAATTCAATCAATAACGGCCACAAAACCGATTCCGCCCGCTACACGTGGCTATTTCAAAGTTCAGTTTCTTCAAGGTTCCAAATCTGTCACTCGTCTCATAATCCTGCCTGGAGTCCTTGATGGCGGCCAAGCTGAGTTCGACAAGGCCATGGCAGTGTTTCGTGGTAGCGGTCTGACTGTCATCTGAAGGCAAACAGCGTAACCACGTTATTCCGTTGAGCTGAACCTCTTTCCCCCAACTCTGTCTATTTGACCGGACTCGCATTTAATCCCTCTCCGGTACTCACCGCGATGAAACGACCTGATTTGGAATTCTCTGAACTCGGTTTGCACCACGAGACGGCGATCGCCGAATATGTTGCAGAATTTGTCAGTGCAGGCGAGAGTAGAATTCACGACTACTTTGGCAAAGCGGACTGGGGGCATGCTAAGACCGTGAAAAAACTGGCAGCTTGGTCTCAAGGCGAAGACCTGGCTGGCTGGGCTCCAAGTTCCACTCGGTTTCTTATCAACAATGGTCGGATCATCGGCAACTATAACTTGCGTCATGAACTGACGGAAAGCCTGAAGCGTTGCGGCGGAAACTGTGGATATAGCGTTCGCCCTTCGGAACGTCGAAAAGGATATGGAACGATGCTGCTGGCGAACGCGAAGGACCTCGGTCGCACCCTTGGATTAGATCGAATCTTGATAACCTGTCGCGTCGACAACATTGGATCTTCGCGCGTTATCGAGCGTAATGGTGGCGTCCTTGAAGACGTCGTTCACGACGAAGAATCCAACGAGAACCTATCAAGATACTGGATTACCCTTTGACTTGCGGCAACATGAGCCTCGACCGCAACATGGAAAGTGTTGCAAAATGTATGGGTCCAGAAATTCGCTCATCGCGACCGTAAGTCAACTCGAATGGCGTGCAACCACCCCGCCGTCGACGATGCGAGATCACCCGCAACTATTACTCGGCACTGGCGCGTCGAGCGACTTTACGAACATCAACGAATTCTGTCCGGAGGGTAACTACTAGCTCAACTTCTTCGATCGGATTCACGTCGGGTTCAGCTTCTGTCTGGTGGGATGGATCGAGAACTTCCCCGCTCCGCTCTGGGGCCGGCTTCGACGCAATCGCACCCTTTTTTGAACCTCGTTCCTGCAATAAACCGGCCAACACAAGGGTTTGGCCAACGTTCATTTCGACGACTGTGTCAATCATTCGGACACGCAATCCGGGAACGGTCACATCGCCCACGACGATATTGCGATCGGCATCGATCTCGGAGACACGCGGTCGCACTTTTAAACGGATTCGGCCACTTCCAATCGCAAGGGGCAAACAATCTACCTGGGTACCGAATTTTTTATACTCCGTGGTCGACTCGCCGTTGGACTGCGGCACAAGTATCGGGAACTCACCTCCGGCATGAAACGATGCCGGCCTGCCGCTGATAGTCGCCAAGACAGGCTCCGCCAATACCTTGAAAGCGCCCGACTCTTTCAGTGCTGTCGTTATCTCCGAAAGTAGATCTTTATTATCAATCACGCGAAACCCGAAGGTCTCGCTACCCCTTTCAGAGTGCCTAGCATTTCCTGTCTCGTCAAGTCCATCAAGAATGGCCGCATCCAGCACACCTCCGATTCCGCTTCTCTTGATCAATTCGGCGTCGACGCCGTTGACAATGACGTTGGAGTCTCGGACCTTTGTCAGCGAGAGTTCACCTACGGTCACATAGACAAGGATTTGCTCGTATTGGCCGGTGAGCTCGCGTAGACGCTGAATTTCCTCAGTGAGAGCGTCTCGCGCGGCGAGTTGTTTTTGCAACTCGTCGTTCAATCGATTTTCCTTGTCTGCCACGTCAACTGACGATTCTGGCTTACCCGAGACAGTCGGAAGTGCAACTGAAGGCGTCGTCTGACCCATCGAACTATTTGCACAATGGGCCAGCAATAGAATTGCAAATATAAATCGCATAACGGAGACTCCATTCTCGGGTGGCGATGAAGAAGCAGAAGAACCAAGTGATTTCTACTCTACCCTTGGTTCCAACGCCAGCCAGAAGTTCGAAACTTGCACACCGCAAGGAACGTTCATCGAAAGGGGAACAACCAAAAAGCCACGCTGGCAACCAAGCCAGTTTTTCCCGTGGACTCCTCGAGTTCCCCTAGATTGCGTAAAAATCTAGCGGAGGGCATGGGATTCGAACCCACAACCGGTTACCCGGCACCTCAGTTCCAGTGAGGCCGCTAGCCAATTCGCTTACCCTCCTCCACTCAGGTCGGACACTAAGATAGCAGGTCAGACCGCGTTACGGAAAGACGTGCTTCATCGGCGGACATCACGCCTACCGGCGAGCACGTATCCATCGGATAGAATCCGATGGCCGAACATTTCCAGGGGTTAATCCAGGATTTTGGCTCCACTGATCAATTTAATGAATTCGGCATTGGACTTGAATTTCGCCAGTTGTTTGGTCAGTTGCTCCATCGCTTCCACATGGTGCATGCTCGTCAGCGTGCGGCGAAGCATCGTGACTGCATGCAAGGTGTCGGGATCGTGCAGCAGCTCCTCACGTCGTGTGCCCGACTGCGAAATGTCAATGGCAGGCCAAACTCGTCGGTCGGACAACTTGCGGTCCAAAACGAGCTCCATGTTACCTGTCCCCTTGAACTCCTGAAAGATCAAGTCATCCATGCGACTCCCCGTATCAATCAGCGCAGTACCAACAATCGTAAGAGATCCCCCTTCTTCGAAGACTCGGGCCGTGGCAAATAGTTTTTTCGGGATATCCATGGCCTTAATATCCACACCGCCGCTCATTGTGCGGCCCGTGTTGCCAACCCATTTATTGAAGGCCCGCGCCAGTCGAGTAATCGAATCCATGAGCAAGAACACGTCTTGGCCCATTTCTGCCAACCGTCGACATCGCTCGATGATCAGTTGCGAAAGCCGAACGTGACTTTCAACATCTTGATCGAGGCTACTGGCAATGACTTCCCCGTTGACGTTACGGCGCATGTCCGTGACTTCTTCCGGGCGTTCATCAATCAATAAGACGATCAGCTTGACACCGGGATAATTCGTCGCGACACCGTGCGCGATATGCTGCAACAGAATCGTCTTGCCAGTACGAGGCGGTGCAACGATCAGAGCACGCTGGCCCTTACCCAGGGGCGTCAAAAGATCCATGACGCGTGTCGACAGGGGTTGAGGCCCCGTTTCCAACCTGAGCCACGACTCGGGATTGATCGCCGTCAGCGAATCAAATGGACGGATATTTGCATATTCATCCGGTGGCATGCCATCGACATCAAGGATCTCACGGAGCCGCGGCCCCTGCTGCTTGCGTGCGGACTGCACCATCCCGGTGATCATGACCCCTTCACGCAGCCCGTATTTTTCGATCATGGTACCGGGAACAAATGGGTCGGATCGGACCCGAGCATAATTATTGTCCGGACTTCGCAGGAACCCGTACCCGTTCGGATGGAGCTCCAGGAGCCCTCCGCCACGCTGTAACGGAGTGTCTTCACCATTGGGAATATCGAGATCGGGGGCCATTCCGCCGCCTGTCCCCGGGAGCACACCGTCATTGGGGCGTCTCCTTCGTCGACGTGAACCACCGCCCCCGCCACCATTATTCCCACCGCCAGGCCCCCCAGCACCCATGCCAGGACCCATGCCAGGACCACGTCCCATGCCTCGACCATGCTGGCCATTCGCGGAACGACTACCGAATTTCCGTTTCTTCCCCATAAACTCCACTCTAAACTAGAGATCCCTAGACGATTGGGCCCCGGTCGCGCCGCGGCTGAACCAAGTACTCATCAGGACTTTTTACCCAATTGGTTTTTGACTTCTTTAAAGCCACTGCTTCAAAGTAAAGCCACTTCATCAAAGTATTTGTCACGCAACCGATCCATCCACGCGCTACCGGAAACAGGATGAACTGCCTCCGGTCCTACACTTCGTGCACTCTTGAAGACATGCACGCACGGAAATACAAACCGTCCTACCGTGGTCTTTCCGAGTAAACAGGCAATCCAGGGTTAAATCAAGAAATCCACAAATTGCCCGAACTTACGATGCGAATCCCGTTTTTCGGGAACTATGTTTACACACGCAGTCTTATTGCGTGCTCTGGCTCGCCTGCACGAACGTCAAGGGGGAAAAAATCCAAACGATATCTTCCCCGCGGAGACCCTGGGCCACCAAGACTTGACGCGAGTTGAAACTGCAATCGCTGCTCAGGTCGGGAGCAAACGAATTGCCACAGTCGACACCGGAACCTTACCACGGGCCACACGCCCGCTTCACTTCCCAGGGCGACCACCCCGAATGCATCGGGGGTCAGCGCTTACGCGCGAGGCAGAGTTAAATCACCTATGGGCATGTTACCTATCCTGGCGACTCTGTCAAGCGATTCCAACCACAAAGTGGCGAAATAAAACAAAAAATTTCGGGCTTGTACCGAGCCGTTCCTTTGTATCGGCAGACCCTTTACTGAAAATTAGAACCTAACCATGGCAATCTGGGGCAGATAGGTATCGTCATTTATCGCAATTTGATCGTTAATCTTGACTTATTCGGAAAATATGGTACTTCCCTCCTTATTGACTGTCCGATACCAGTCCCAAGAGCCACTTTCGGTCTTGGGGCATGACCCGAGCCCATGACGGTCGGCGGCGCAAGCACCCTCAAATTTTCGATGGATCGAGGTAGAGAATCATGTTGAACGCCCCTTCGCTATTCCGTATGGGTATCATTGCGTGCACGATCGTTGCGAGCTGCCTAAGGGCAGCGTCTGCTGACGACACTGTACCGTGGGTCGCGAATATCGAGACTGCTCGGCAGTTGGCCGCCCAACATCAACGTCCGATTTTGGTCCATTTCTGGACTGAAGACTGTCTCCCGTGCCGGATCGTGGAGCGCGATGTTTTCAGCCAGGCCCAGGTTGGTAGTGCCTTGCACCAGATATGCGTTCCACTCAAGGTGAACGCGCGTGAGTTCCCTCAAATAGCGCAGGAGCTGGGCGTTGACCGGTGGCCTACTGACGTACTGCTCGCTCCCGACGGTCGCATTCTGGGAAAGACGGTGAGTCCCGAGGAGCCTCAGGTCTACGTGAGTCGAATCATGCAAATGCTGGGACAGTTACCGGGGCAGCAGCTACCGGGCCAGCAATTAGCGACCGATCAAGCTGGGCAGGCAGTCGGGCAGCTCGCATCCAATGTGAATGCTCAGATTTGGCCCGCCGCTCATCAAACACCAGGCGCGTCGTACGGGCCGCCCCCGTACCAGGATCCCCTGCTTCCATCGACGGGGGCCATGAGAACCAACGGACCGCCACCCACCGTCGGTCCTCAGGCATTAGCAGCTGGCCTTACCACTGCAGCTCCCTATGTGGCGACCTCTGGACAAGGCCGTCAGCAAGGGCCGTCGCAACCCGCATTCCCGCATGCCCCGAACTCGTACGGACATGACCAGCCAGTCTCAAACAACGCTGACGCGCTAGCCGCCACGGAAGCTGAGCCGCAGGTAGTGGACAATCCGTATGCCCGAGCACAGGTCGGTGCTCAGCGTCCGCATGCGGGGTCGACTCCCGCAGGGAATTATTACGGACACGGGATGCAACCGGTAGCTGGACAGTCAGTTGCGGCGACTGCGGCGCCAGCCAACGCACCCGCGGCGCAATATCCCCCTGGCTACAATTCCAGTCCTTCCGGATATCCGCAGATGCCCGCGCAGGCCGCCGAATACGCCAGTTCACCTCCTACTGCAGGACCTAACCCCAGCTGGGGCTATGGCCCCAACCCAGCTGCGGCGTCGCCGCCCAACAACGAGGCACCAACCGAATCGGCGACGAACGTCGCTATGCAACCCACGAATTCGATGCCAGCCGCCGAAAAATCATTCTGCATGGATGGCTACTGCCCAGTGACTCTGGCCGACGAACGTCGTTGGGCCGAGGGGGATCCACGATGGGGTGCCGTCCACCGTGGGCGAACGTATTTATTCCTATCCGAACAGGCTCGCCAGAGGTTTATGGCCGACCCGGACTCCTTTAGTCCCATGCTGGCCGGTTTTGATCCCGTGGCCTACGTCGAAGACGGTGTCGCACACGAAGGGCGACGAGAACACGGACTTGTGTTCCGAAACCAAATCTTCCTGTTCTCCAGCGAAGAACACCTCAATCGTTTCTGGCAGAATCCCGACCGCTACGAGGGTATGGTTCTGCAAGCCATGGGTGGATCGAAGCCTGGCGACGAACGCATCGTCAGGTAGGTGCTCAACTGACTTCGGAATCGGTGGCCCAACCAAGACATCGTTGAACTGCGTCGCGCCAGCGTGCACGGCTCCTTTGCCGCGAGACGGCATCGATGGCCGGATGAAACTCACGTTCCATTTGCCAATGGCGACGAAGTTCTTCGCGACTTGACCAGAATCCTGTAGCCAGTCCAGCCAAATAGGCGGCCCCCAAAGCGGTAGTTTCCACCACGCTAGGTCGTTGCACCGGCACATCGAGCCAGTTGGCTTGCAGTTGCAACAGAAGATCGTTCGCCGCTGCACCGCCATCCACGCGCAAGGCAGTCAGGGGCGATGCCGATTGTTGTTGCATCGCCTCGAGCACATCGGCGGACTGATGGGCCATCGCCTCCAACGTGGCGCGAGCCAAGTGCGCCGCATTCGTTCCACGAGTGATACCAAAAATACCGCCACGTGCGGCCGGATCCCAATAGGGTGCCCCCAGCCCCACCAAGGCAGGGACAAATACTACACCACCCGCGTCGTCCACGGAGCGAGCCAGTCGCTCAATTTCTTGCGCCGTCTTGATGATGCCCAATCCATCCCGCAACCACTGAACAGCCGCCCCACACACAAACACCGACCCTTCAAAGCAGTAGGTCGGTTGGCCAGCGATTACCCAGCCGACCGTGGTGAGCAAATGCTCAGGAGGTTGCCGAGGGACAGCGCCAATATTCATCAACAAGAATCCGCCAGTACCATAGGTATTCTTCGCATCTCCCGCTTGAAAACAGCACTGACCGAAGGTTGCAGCCTGCTGGTCTCCGGCGCATCCCGCAATCGGTATAGGGCGACCGAGCAAATCGGTGGTTGTGTGCCCGTATAGTTCGCTGGAATCGACCACCTGTGGAAGGAGGCTATGAGGGATACGAAAAATACGAAGTAATTCGTCATCCCAAGCCAAAGTCTGGAGATTAAACAACATCGTGCGACTGGCGTTACTGCAGTCGGTAATGTGCAATTGCCCGCCAGTCAATCGCCAAATCAGAAAGGAATCGACAGTGCCAAACAAAATGTCGCCTCGTTCCGCGCGACGCCGCAGATCGGGATCTTGATCGAGCAAGTATTCGATCTTTGTCGCAGAAAAGTACGCGTCTAAGAGCAAACCCGTTTTTTCTCGGACCAGCCCCGCAACACCGTCCGATCGATGGCGATCGCAAAGTGGAGCAGTAATCCGACTCTGCCAAACGATGGCCGGTGCTACCGGCTGACCGGTGTGCCGATCCCACAAGATGGTCGTTTCGCGCTGGTTGGTCACACCAATCGCGTGAACCTGTTCGGCGGCGATTCCCGTCTGTTGCAAGACTTGGCGCGCAACAGATTGTTGCGACGCCCAGATCTCTTCCGCATCGTGTTCTACGTGACCTGGTTGGCGTGTGTATTGCCGAAATTCCTGCTGAGCAACACCGATGGCGCCGCCGCCGTGGTCGAAGAGCATGGCTCGACTGGACGTTGTACCTTGGTCGAGCGCGAGAATGTACCTAGGGGTCGGCATGGCGAACGTCCGTTATCGCGTGCGTTCGAGTCTCCGCACCATGCCACGAAGATGTTCCAGCGTTGGGTTAATTGCCAACGCCTGACGAAATGCGCTCAAGGCGTCATCGACACGATCTAATGCCAAATTACAACGTCCCAAAGTCGACGCGGCCGAAAAATGGAACGGATTTCGTTCCAAAGTTTCCGAGCAATCTGAGACGCAAGCTTCGAATTCCGCCAAGCCAAACTGTGCGACCGCCCGCTGATGCCACAATTCGGCCACAGACCCATACGAAACTAACAGCTCGTCGCTCGTCGAAAGCACCTGCAGGAACCGACCGCACGAATTCCAGCGGGCTAGAGTGCGCAACTTTCCCTCCAGAAAATGATCGCCGACTCGCAACCAGATTTCTCGAATCGAAGCATCGGCGGTCAACCGAACTCCCCGGTCGCGATCACTGAGCGCCCGACCCAAGACGCAATTCGATTCGAAATGTCCCAACCAGCCAATCGATAACACTGCGGCTCGCCGCGATAAGATCCGGCCACTCTCGGCAACTCGATGTAGCGTACTCAGCGTGTACCGCCGAGCAACATCTTCGATCAGCTTGGCTGTATTGCCGTCCCTGAGGAATTGTAGGTAAATCCGTTCGAGGGCTGAAATCATGGTCACCGTCCGTTGTTACGCAATGCGATCTAGACTCAACGATTAACGCATTCCTCCTAGCCTAACCACAGGCCATAGAGACTACAATCAAGCTTGTGGTAGAATTTGTGAAATTCACATCGAAATGGTTCAGGTTTAAGTCATGCCAGCACGCCGCGCCCGAAAAAACCGATGGTTCTACTACCTCGTTTTGCACGGGCTACGCAGTCTGGGTTACCATAGCGCGCCGACCACCCCGTTTTTCGGGTACGCAGTTCTGTTTTTTTTCTGCTTCACAGGCAGTCAGATCGTCCATAGCAAAGAAGATTTGCGCCGCCCCGTCGGTGTATTCTGGCATGACGTTGCACTGCGTTCCGCCGTTGATGATTTGGCGGCCAGTCAACATGTGACGATTTGGCTCGACCGGAGGGTCGATCCGACTCAAACGGTCGACTTTTCCAGCGGACCCCGGCCGCTGCTGGAGCTCATCGATGCGTGGGCCAAGACGCACGGAATGAACGCTGGCCAAGTTGGATCTGCGGTGTATTTTGGCCCGACGACGACGGCACAAAAAATTGCTACGCTCGAACGGCTGCGACAACGAGACATATCGGCACTTCCAGAACCTATCCGAGCCGCTTGGCAGCAAACTCGCACTGTCACATGGGAAACGCTCGACACACCGCGCGACATTGTGAACCAACTCGTCACCCAACTTGGTTGTGCCCCCCCTACCGGCGAAACGATTCCACACGATCTTTGGCGGGGCTCGCAGTTGCCCCATGTCGATGCCGCTCAAGCATTCACACTTTTACTCGCCAATTTTGACCTAACATTTCGCATCGACCCGACCGGACGCCGAATTCGTTGGGAACCGATCCCGGCAGAAGTACGATGGCAGGCATCTTATCCACCCACGAACAACCGGGCGATCGATTGGAAAAAAATGGAGGCCAACTTCCCCGGCCTCCGCTGGACCCAAACCGCGCGCGGAATCACCCTGGACGGGACCGTGGAAGCTCACGAATCGTTGCGGCAAATCTTAAACCCACCACGCCAAATTGCCAGAAATTCTTCCCAGACAGAACCTGAGCAACGCTTTACACTCACCGTAAAACAACTACCGCTTGAGGATGTCCTACAGGCAATCGGAAAGCAGGCCAATTTGGAGCTACATTGGGGGACGAGTGCATCTCGACGCCAGCCGGTCAGCTTCTCTGTACAACGCGTGAAACTTGGCGAACTGATCCAAGCCGCCACCGGCGACACGAATTTTCGCTGGCAGATCACCGACCGGCAATTGCAGATTCTGGACAAATAATTGTCCGCGATACGGTCGCCAGATATCTGGGTTTTCGTAGGCCTCAGTCATTCAGATGCCAACCAATCCAGATCGCAAACAGTGCAGATCGCAACGAATCGGGCAATACCTGCTTTCGGCACCTGCGTTAGGAAAGCGCGCGTTTGAGCCCCTCTTCGATGGCAGTGACGATTTTACCTTTGAACATGAGCGCCGAGAACGGGAGCTGCCCGCGGATCTTCACGACCTCTTCTTCGACTTCTAATCGCCCGCTAATCGTAATGCCAAATGAGGTCAAACCAAATTGAAGCGTATGTGGGTCAAGCCATTCCCCTTCAACACTGCTCACTTGATCTTTGTAGCGATTGCGAACGCCATCGACAAAACCATTGAGCTTTTCCGCTGCAACTGCTTGCCCCAAAGTGTGCGGCACGTCGGCACTGAATTCTGGCATGTTATCCGTTGTCCTTCCATGAAAAAACGCGGTCAGTTGAAAAATTCGTCGACTTCGCCAGAGATGCCAAACAGTTCGCACAAATTCGATCCATCACTGCTAAGGCGACTTATCGCGAGGCATCGCATCGTGAGGCCCAGTAGCGTCAGGCCCAGTAGGTCGATGAGTAGAATCGCTGTGATTCGCCTCGACTTTGGTGTCTAATGGCAGCACGTCGGTCGATCGATCCGCCGGGTGCCATAGCGGCAAACCCTTCTCAATCCGTTCCACGAGTACTCGTATTTTTTCTTGTGTACCAGGAACGGCATCGGTCGCGGAGAAGGGACGTGATTCGATCGAATCACTTGTGATACCATTCGACGCAAAATATCTCGCAGGTTGGCTCTTCTGAGCGCGCTTTTCCATACGCGCAGCGACTCGAAAGGAACTCTCTTGCATGAGTCTCTCCCCCAAAACCACATGGTGCCGTACTTGAGAATTATCCATCGCTATGCGCCCAGTATTAAACCGACGCTCGACGCTGTCAAGCCTTGGGGAAAATTCGGGAGAGGCGCGAGCCCCCCCGGCTAATCGACCGAACCCAGACGAGTGGTTTGTGCCCCGTTCTCGCGGAAATAATGGCTGTATTGCAGATGTCGCATGGCGGACTTCAGCAGAGTGACGCGATGCGGGTCGATGGTCGAATTTCTACCGTTGGCACACACAGCCCCCCTCACTCCGATGACATCAGGGTTCCATGAAACTGCTTCCCGCATGTGGGTCGGGCCGAGTGAACCTGCCAGCGCTACGAGCCAATTCCACTGGCGTGCTTGAGTGAGCCACTCCTGCAATTCGTCGTGGCGACACAAATCGAATAGAGATCCACGCTGCTTTTCGTAGGTGTCAACCAACAACCCACGACAGCCCAATTGCTGGGCGGTATCAAGTATTTGTCGGGGTCTGGGTGTACCAGCAGACTCCCAGTCGGCGTAAATCACGGCAATGCGTAGACAACGCGTGGGAATCGTGCGCCAGAGAGCCTCCCATCTCACTTGCCAGTCGCTCATTTCCCCACACTGAGCAAGCCCGACCTTCACGAAATCGACCTGATCCGGGACGATCAAATGAGCCGCGGGCAGGTCCCCCAGTGCAACGCTGACTGGACGCTGTCGATCCACTGCCCGCAGGACGTCACTTACCTGCTGCAACGTAGGTTGCCCCAGCGGTCCGGCGAGGGGCTCTTTGACATCGACCACATCAGCCCCTCCCGCCAGGGCGGCCAGCGCTTCGCTGCCGCTTCGAACACTGACCAGCAATTGGGGAACGGACTGCGGACCGGCCGCATTGCGGGGCCACAAACCGTCGGTCGAGGACGGAAGTTTCATGCACGCAGTCCCAGCGATCGTTTGATTTGGATCAAGGAATGATTCAACTCGGCAACTCGATCACCATCCAGAGGTTCGCACCACATTCCTCGTAAGACTATGTACCCATCGCACCAACTGCCGAGCGCAGGACGCACATTTCCTTTGTGCCATTCTTTGGCCGATTCAGCTAATCGCACGACGAGATTTACTGCCTCGGGACGACTTCGCCCACCGAAATTACCCTCGCCAGGTCCTTGTCCGATGAAAAAACACTCCACGACCTCGATCGGAATTCGCTCGGGCCTGCCTAGCCTTAACTGCAACAAGAGACATTTATTTTCATAGGAGAGCCGCGGCAAGAAACTCCAATAAACAACAGCCCAGGTCATGCACAGTCCCCCGGCCACGACCAGTCCGGCGAACGCTCCCAGCCAACCACTAAGCGAACTGCCACGAGCGGCCATGGCCGACGCACCCCAGGTCAACAGACCGCCCAACATGACCGCGAAGCCGGGCACCACAAGTCCTAAGAGACTTGCTCGAAGATTGTTACTCAAACGCAATTTAGGAGTTGCCATCGTTGGTAACGATGTTCCTGGGGATGCCCAAGTCATCAAGTCCATCCATTTCCAAGGCGCCAGCGCGGCCGACAGCGGCCAGTTCCCCGTCGCGATCGTGGCTCAAATTCTAGCAATCCACGCCAACCGATGGCAGATGACGCGACGAGGACGATGGGGATCGCGGGGCCTAGTCGGTCATACCTCGTTGAACAGGAGGGCGTATTCGTTGAAAAGGGGGGTGGTCAGCGTGGTCGATTTGCGAGATAGTCAGGCTTGGCCCCTTCAGGAACGTTCGTGGGCCGTTACACGGTCGAAAAAACAGGCGGATGTCATGACCGGTCAAGATCCCCACCGCAGGGTCGCTCAGGCCCTTCTGCTAACGGTACTGGCCTACGGAATCGCGATTGGGATCGGTTGGCGGCCGACCCAACTGCATGACCCGGGCGACCTGGCAACCGACCACGCTGCCAAAGTTCCCGGCGACAGAAATCATGTCGCCCCCCTCTCGGAGCCAGCAGATTCCCAATTGATGCTCACACCCCACGGCGATCAGGCGAATCGGCCGTCCGATGCACCCCCATCCAGCGTCGATCCAACGGTTCCGCCTCCCCTACTTTTTGTATTGCCGTTCGTTTTCCTCTTGGCAGGTATTGCGGTCTTCCCCTTGGTCCACGTGACAGCGCATTGGTGGGAGAACAACTTCCACCGATTTCTTGTCGCAATCGGCTGTAGCGTGGTGACCTTGCTGATGTATGCATTTTTGGCCCGGGGGTGGACTCGTGTCGGTGAAACAATGGAACATGCGATTGTCCACGAATACTTACCGTTTATTGTGTTGCTTTTCAGCCTGTACACGATTTCCGGTGGAATCCGCATTGAAGGGGACCTGCGGGCATCCTCCGGAACCAACACAGCCTTTCTGGGAACTGGCGCGTTGTTGGCGAGTCTCATTGGCACCACCGGCGCCGCCATGCTGCTGATCCGTCCGTTGTTGGAAACGAATCGCGAACGGAAACACGTACAACACACCGTCGTCTTTTTCATTTTTGTGTCGTGCAATTGCGGAGGTTTGTTGTTGCCAATTGGCGACCCGCCATTGTTTTTAGGCTATTTGGAGGGCGTCGATTTTTTCTGGACTCTTTGGCATCTCTGGCAACCGTGGCTCGTCGTCAATGGTACGTTGTTGGCTATGTATTTCGCATTGGACAGGTGGATTTACGTGCCGAGTGAGTCGACAGCGAATTTACGACGCGACGCAACGCAAATCCGACCCTTGCGTGTCGATGGACTATGGCCGAACGCCTGGCTGCTCGTGCTGGTCGTGCTCTGTATTGCACTACTTGACCCGCATAAGGCATTTCCAGGAACTTCTTGGCATGCCTGGCCTCACCTACGGGAGATTGCCTTATGCGGGCTCGTCGCGGCGTCGCTGCTGCTGGGTGCCAATCACGTGCGGCAAGCGAATCGGTTCAATTTCTCTGCCATCCTGGAAGTAGCAGCCCTATTCGTGGGAATTTTCGTGTGCATGCAGCCAGCGCTCGAGATTCTGAACGTGCAGGGACCCAGATTGGGTATCGACACGCCCACCAAGCTGTTTGCCGTCAGCGGAATCTTGTCAGCCGTTCTCGATAACGCTCCGACCTACCTGGTTTTCTTTCGAGCAACGGCAGCGCAGTTCGGGGGGGTGGCAGAATTTGCTGAATTGGTTAGCCGAACCGATACGGAGACGGCCACGAGGGCCGCCGAAATGCTGGCCGGAATTAGTTTAGGCGCTGTCTTTATGGGCGCCATGACATATATTGGGAACGGCCCCAATTTTATGGTCAGGGCGATTGCCGAACAGACGGGTGTTCGTATGCCCTCGTTCTTCGGCTATACGTTTTATTATGCCATCCCCTACTTGGGACCTGTGTTGATCTTAACCGCTTGGCTGTATTTGTAGACCACCATCCATGAATCTCCGTCCGCCAGTTTGACGTCGAATTGGCGATTAGTATCCTCTCCCCATTTCCCGCTGTACCAAAAAGAAAACAACTTGATGCAAGGCAAGAAAGCAAATTTTAAGTCTTATGATTACATCAAGAGCGAATCTCAAATGCGCGAGTTGGCCAACCGCTGTCGGTCGGCACAGTCGATCTATTTTGACACGGAGTTCGTGTCGGAAGATACGTACTTCCCTGACCTTTGTTTAATTCAGGTAATGGCAGATGACTATGTGGCCTTAGTCGATCCTCACGCAGTGGAAACCACTCGTGAATTCTGGCAAGCGTTGGTATTAGGAGACCATGCAACCATCGTCCACGCAGGCCGCGAAGAATTCCACTTTTGTCTGCGGGAGGCCGGGACGAAGCCCAAAGTATGGTTTGACGCACAAATCGCGGCCGGGCTTTGCGGCATGGAATTTCCGGCGGCGTATAGCAAACTACTGTCTCGAGAGATTGGTGTTACCGTGAGCAAAGGAGAGACTCGCACCGATTGGCGCCAGCGCCCCTTGAGCCCGCGTCAGTTGGAATATGCATTGCTCGACGTCATTCACCTTCCTGCGTTATGGGAATCATTGCACACCAAACTCGCTGAACTTGATCGCCTGTCGTGGCTGGATGATGAAATGAGAATGTGGCAACGCGATCAAGAGGCCTCTCTACAACGAGAGCGATGGCGGCGAGTGTCCGGACTGAGTGGCATGTCGCAACGCGTGTTGGCCGTAGTGCGAGAATTGTGGCAGTTTCGTGAAGAGGAAGCGAGACAACGCAATCAACCTGCTAAACGTCTGCTGCGTGACGACCTGCTGGTGGAGTTGGCCCGTTGCAGCACAGCAGACGCCGACAAGGTACGGGAGATTCGGGGCGTCAAGCAGTCGCGGCTGGGCGGCAAGATTGATGCGATGACCCAAGCCATCGCGCGGGGACTCGATACGCCGGCTTCTCTCTTGCCACGTACCGAACGG
This sequence comes from Planctomycetota bacterium, assembly GCA_027619595.1. Classification (GTDB taxonomy): domain Bacteria; phylum Planctomycetota; class Planctomycetia; order Pirellulales; family Pirellulaceae; genus JAQCHP01. The sequence goes on along the minus strand of JAQCHP010000009.1, from coordinate 15,263 downwards.
ACCAATTTGCCGGCCCAAGTCAACGCAACGGCCCAATTCCTTGCTACCGCGCTTTCCAGCCTCTGCCGTGCGCGACAGCTCGCGCCGGCCTTGGTAGGAACGGTGCAAGATGTGCGTGATCTGCTCGTCTATTGGCACGAGCCGTCCGCTTGGCCTGATAGTGACTTGCCTATCTTGGCACAGGGTTGGCGCGCAAAGATCATTGGTTCCACTCTGCACGACTTATTGCACGGAAAAGCGGTCGTCCGCGTGCATGATCCACTCTCAGACGAACCGTTGGAGATCGTCCCCTGGCGTTCCTAACCGCGATCGGCAGGTTGGGAACTATCCGTTATCGGAAGAATCTGAGCGACGGGCAAGATTGCTGCGAATTATCGGCGGATTCGCACTTCCGGCTTGTGCTGCGCGTCGGTAGCAATTCCGTTTTGATCAGCGTCATTTTCTGGCTCGGAGTTGACCTCACCGAAATACCGAGTCCATTCTTCGGTAGCAAGTCGCGTTTCTGGATCCGCACAATCGAGTTCAGCACGGAAAACGTGATTGGCTTCCCTGGTGGCCCGAGCAGTGATCTTGACGACCATTTCCTGGCCGGCTTGGAGCCGACGTATGGGTTGCAGCACAACCTGACCGTCCTCAATTTGGCCACGCCAGCCTTCAATCGACGTGGGCTCGATCCCTTCCGAAAAATATCCGACCAGCTGAATGTCCTCCGCCGCCCGCGTGCCACGGTTGATGATACGCACTTCGTAAACAGCGTCGGCACCGACCGGAACAACCCCCTTCGGATCATTGACGAACAGTTTGAGATCGGCCAGTGCTTCGACCGTAGTCACCAGCGATTGCGTCGCAGCCAGATCGCCTGCGCCATTGGCCCTCGCTTCGAATCGATTCTCGCCTGCGTTCAATAAGTCGCATTGCACCGATAGTTCCTTGGCTTCACCCGCCTGCATGGGTCCGATCTTCCAATGCACCATCCCCTGTGCCTCGTCCCATTGCCCGCCGCGACTTGCAGTCACATCACGTGATCCGCCGGGGATCCGTACCACGGCAACAACGTCCATCGCGGTCGCGTCACCATTGTTTTCTACATGGATGGTGTATCGCGTCGGGGTTCCTGCATACTTTGTGGCCGGTCCTTCAAGAGTGACTTCCAAATTGGCACGGCGGACCATGACCTCCTGAGATGCGGTAACGGAAAGGTCCCCATCCGCCGCGGCGATTGCTTTGACTTCCAACGCACCCGCCTGACGAGCAGTCAACTCCAGTTCGATAATCTCGCGTCCACCTGGCTTGAGCGTCCCTAACTTTCGCACCGCACCTGTGCGATCAGTAGCCACGATCGGCAAGAGTTGCAACGTAACATTCTCAGCATCTCCGGTACCAGGGTTCGATACGGTTAGCGTATAAACCTTTTTATCGCCGAACAGGACTTCGCGCGGACCCAACACCGACAAATCCAAACGGGGCTCTTGCACCTGAATTTGAGTTATTCCTCGTGTCGGTGCGAAGCTCCAACCCACCCCCAGTTCAAAAGCTTGGCTCGATCTGGGCACAAGCGTTATCTCCAATGTCTCTGAGTGGCGAGCCTCAATGCGTTCCAACTGCCAACGAATCACCGATTTATCGTCTTCCGTCGGCTCTTGATGGGCCGCTCCAGAAGTCACGTGTGACTTCAATACGTCCGCCCACGCCGGCAACTGAACCTTAACATCCATGTTATCTGCGGTAACTCCGCTGCTGTTCAACATGCGAACTAAATAACGGGCCGGTTTGCCCACCACGATCGTACGCGGACCGTGGGTCGAAAAAGAGAGTGCTGGGATTTCGCTCGAAATGAGCGCTTCGTCGGCCGGAACTTCCTGCTTGGTCTCGACTGCCGCTGAAGCGGCAGGATCGGTAGCGGCGGGCTGTGAATCTGCCGCGGACGGTAGGCCTTCGGTCACATCGACAGAGTTTTCGCCAAGCGGCGACTCAACAGACGGGGCCACGGAATCTTCCTGGATCGACTCCGTTTCGAGCGACTCCAAGGGAGTGGCGGTATTGGTATTGGCCTCGGATTTTCCAGTGACGGGTGCCGCCAATGTCCGCATCGGGTTTCCTCGAGGCGCCATGGCCGGGTCAGCCTGGGTGGCCGCTCCGTGCGACGTTCCGCGATCGACGATCGGGGGCTCTGTAATGTCCTCCATCGACTCGTCGGCGAAGGCTTGTGGTTTCTTGGCCGGCAGCGGTATTGCCGACGACGAAAAATCGGCACGTGGCAAGGAAGCTGTTGGCCCGAGATCAGCACGACCGACCGGAGTCGAATCGTTGGCAGCGGGGTCCGTCGGTAGGCTTAGCGTACGTGCCCCAGTCATCACCGATCGTATTCCACTTGGCGCCGGTAAACTGGACTCCACTGGCGGTTGGCCTGCCTGGGACAACCCGTTTGGAGCGCTGGAGACACTTCGCGATGGAATTGCCGAACTCGGCAGAAGGTCCGCAGGAGTCGTTTCACCATCGATGATCACCGACTTGCGAATGAGCTCCAGTCGTTCTACGGCATTGCGGCGGGAACTCGGCGATTGAGCAGTCTCATTGGCCGCCAACTGAATTCCACCACTCCCATTGGAAAACCAACCGGAGGGAAGAGTTACTGGAACTGGCCGTGTTGCCGATAAACCTGTGGGCGCCGCCGCAGAAACTGTCGCACAGTATCCCAGCGAGAGGATTACCGACTTGATCCACTGACCACATCGATTCGTCGTATTCCAAGCCATATCACACCTCGAAGAACGGTAGAGGACCACAGTCCGCGAACCATTCATCGACGATCCAACCGGCAAAGTTTAACAAAGCCGAATAATCGTTAAATATTGCGTCAACCTCGGCAACCGCGCGTCCCTGTACCTGTAGGCCTTGGTAACACAGGCAAGATAGCGTATCCGGAGGCAACGTCTCCGGAGGCAGTCTTTGTTTTGCGGAAAAATACACAATTTAGGTAAACCCTACTTTCCAGTGGCGGGAGGCAGTCTTGTTGCGGCCAGGAGATAGCGCGCAGGGTGCGTGGTATTAGAAGCTGCCAAGAGTGGCCAAGAACTCGCTCATTTCGCCCGCTGCATGCATATCACCCTGGCTGCGGGCCGCTTCGATCCCTTGTCGCAATACCGTACGGGCAGGTTCAATTTCTGACTGCTCGGCCAAAAATTTCGCCGCCATGAAAAACGCCGGAACGTAGGGCGGGGAACCTCCCATGAGATCACGCAAGCCTGCTTGGCTGAGGACAAACTCGCCCTCTTTTTGCCATTCCAACGCAAGGCTGTAACGTAAGAATATATCAGCAGGGTCGTCCTTCAACATTTCTTCGATACGTTCACGGCGCGATGTCATACCATGCGGTTCCCTGCAACGGATGACCCACTGGCATGACCCGAATCGCAAAACTCGTCTCCTGCAACTTCAGGCAATTCTTCACGAGTCACGGTGAAGCCCATGTCTTCAATCATCCGGTAGTCCTGTTCGGGAAGTTGCCCTTTTGTCGTGAGGTAGTCCCCGACAAAGATCGAATTTGCCGGATACAAGCCCATACATTGCATGCTACGCAAATGGACTTCACGTCCGCCAGCGATCCTCAATTCTGAAGAGGGGTTGACCATCCGAATCATCGCCAGAGCCTTCAGGCAATATCGTGGGTCAAGCCGGTCGGAGTCTTGCAAAGGAGTCCCTTCGATCGACTGCAGGAAATTTAAAGGGATTGAATGCACTCCTAAATCACGCAACTCATAGGCCATCGCAACAATGTCCTCTAAGCTTTCGCCCATGCCAAGAATGCCACCGCTACACAATTCCATCCCCGCATTTCGAACGGCACGCAGTGTATCGACTCGATCCTGGTAGGTATGGGTTGTGCAGATTTTTGCGTAGTAATCGGGGCTCGTATTGAGATTGTGGTTGACCCGGTCGACACCGCACGCCTTAAGCCGCTCCGCCTGATCGGGTGTGAGCAGTCCCAGGCAGGCACAGATTTTAAGGTCGAATTGTTCCTTGATTTGCGGAACGATTTCCGTGACAGCACGCATTTCCCGCTCATTGGGGCCACGGGCGGAAATGACAATGCAGTAGGTAGACGACTTCCGCTCGAACGCCGCTTTAGCCCCGGCCAGCAGCTGATCCCGCTGCAAGATATTGTAACGCGGGATTTCCGCCTCCGAGACCTTGGACTGCGAGCAGTACCCACAGTCTTCTGGGCAAAGCCCACTTTTGGCATTCATCAGAAAGTACAACTGGACCTTCATGCCGAAAAAATGTCTCCGGACGCGGAACGATGCGGCGAGTATATCGAGCAATTCTTCATCGGGGGCCCGCAGGATTGCGAGTGCCTGCTCGCGCTGCAGGGGCTGCCCGGCCAGAACTTGCTCCGCCATTTGATGCCAATTTGTCGTTTGCATGCCGTGCACTTTGTCTACCACAAGAGATTCTCCCAAGAACGGTTTGGCGTAAGCCAGCTTGGCAAAGTGTAATCCATGGCACACAATCGCAATACTACCTTGGCCCGATTGGCAGATGCCCCCCCTCCCCTTCCGTGAAAACGCCGGCGAGTTTATGCAGATTTCAAGTATCGTCCGAGTCGGAGCCTTTGGCCACGTCGGCCGTTTCATCCCTCTGGAGGGACGTTCCTACCCACGTGGAACCGACGTCATTTGCCGAACCCGGCGCGGCCTGGAAGTGGGAGAGGTTCTCTCCACGGCCGATTTCGCCCCACCTGAAGACGCCCTAAATCGCCCCGAGGATGCGGCCGTCGGCTCTGGCTTGGTTGCTGATGGCGAGATCGTCCGCCGCATGACCTCGGAGGATCAGCTCCTGCTCCTGCGATTACAACAGCGGCGCAATGAGGCGATTGCGTCCTGCGAGAAACTGCTGACCGAACACCGACTCAACGTAACCCTGATCGAAGTTGAGCAAACTTTCGACGGCCAGTCGCTCGTGTTTTATTTCCTTGGAGACATGTCGCCAGAAGTTGACATCATTACGACGGAATTGGCCCAAGCTTATGAACAGACCGTCCAGATGAAACAATTTTCCGAACTGCTCGAAAGCGGCTGTGGACCCCAATGCGGCACAGCGGAAGCAACAGGGTGTGGCACCGCTAGTGGTTGCGCCAGCTGCGCCATCGCGTGCGGTATAAAATAGCTGCCGACAAAACTCCTTCGGCTCTGACCACTCAATCCGTAATGAACCCCATCCTTATGACGAATGGCCACGAAGGAAAATTCCCTGTGAACGACCATCCGGACCGTCGCACCTTCATGTCCCAGACACTTGCCGGCGTTGCAACCGTTGCCGCCACGCAAACTGCAAGTGTTTCTCTCGCAAGAAGTCCCAACGATAAGATTATCGTTGCCCTTATCGGGTGCGGTGGGCGTGGCAAACACGACGCAGCAATTTTCCAACGTACTCCGAATGTGGAACTCAAGTATGTGTGCGACGTCGATCAAGAACGTAGCGCCGCCGCTGCTAAGTCGCTAAATGTCCCGTCGAGCGGCATCATTCAGGACATGCGTCAAGCCTTCGATGACAAGTCGGTCGATGCGGTGCTCATCACGACGCCCGATCATTGGCATTCGCTCGCCGCGATTCTCGCCTGCGACGCAGGAAAGCACGTCTACGTCGAAAAACCCATTTCGCACAACGTCCGGGAGGGACGACTGCTTGTTGACACGTCCCAACGCACCAAGATGCTTGTGCAGCACGGAACTCAAAGCCGCAGCACGCGCATGATGACCGAAGCAGTCCGGCGGTTACGAGATGGCATTATCGGTCAAGTCAAAATTGCCAAGTGTTGGAATGTCCAAAAACGCAGCGCCTTGGGACCGGGTGAAGATACGAGCCCCCCAACCGGATTCGATTACGATAACTGGGTCGGACCAGCCACCATGATCCCCTACCGTACAAACCGCGTCCACAATCGATGGACCATGTGGTACCATTTCGGCGCTGGCGACATGGGCAACGATGGTGTCCATGACCTCGACTATGCCCGTTGGGGACTCGGCGTTGAAACGCATCCGAGTCGTATCTCAGCCCACGGCGGAAAATATCATTTTGAGGATGACACGGAGTTCCCTGACACACAGCAGGTAACATTTGAATACCCCGACGCTACATCATCGATAAATACCAAACTGCTCATCTATGAACAGCGGCTCTGGTCGAGCAACTTCCCGCACAATTGTGACAGTGGCGCGGAGTTCTATGGCGATCGCGGAGAAATGTTTTTGAGCCGCCGCGGAAAGATAGAGGTCCGTGGAGACCGCAACGTGACTGTGCCCATCGACATCGAACCGGGCGTGCAAGACGATGTTGCCCATGTCTTGAACTTTTGCGAATCGATCCGAGGCAACGCACAGCTGAATGCCGACGCAATGACCGGCCACCTTTCGACTTCTCTGTGCCACCTGGGAAACATCGCCACACGAATGGGACGAACCCTAACGTTTGACCCAGCAACGGAACAGATAGTCGGCGACGTAGAGGCCAACGCATTCATCCGCCGTGAGTACCGTGATCATTGGGCAACGCCGGTTTCCTTGTAGTCAAAACTTTGGAGCTCTTTCAATGACACATTCAAATCATCCGCGACGGCGAAACAGCGACAATCCGTTCAGCATGTTATCCAGATCGCGTCGTCGATTCTTAAGCCAAGCTACGGCCATTGCTGGATCCACTCTGCTGCCTACGACATTCGGCACATTGGGGCTTTCCTCAGTAACGTCAGCGTCCAATGCCGAACGTCCTCCCGGACGACTCAAGGTAGCGGCACTTTTCACCCACTTTACCGAAGGGTCCCATTCCGATCTGCTTCTCGATAAGTTCTTGGAGCCGTACCTCTTCAACGGTACGATGATATCACCCCAATTTGATGTGGTGTCGTTCTACATCGACAAGTTTCCTAGCAAGAGTGATGACAATGGCACCGAACAAGGTGTCGGCCTGAATTCCGACGATATCGGACGCGATGTCGCGCGCAGCTACGGGATTCCGATTTACTCGTCCGTGGAAGGCGCCTTGTGCTTGGGTACCACGCAACTAGCGGTCGACGCCGTACTATCGATCGGCGAATACGGTTACCGATCTGTAGCCGCGTTATCGGATCGCGAATTTCCCAAATGGCGATTTCTGAAGGAAGCCGTCTCCGTCATGCGGAAATCCAACCGCACGGTCCCCCTTTTCAACGATAAGAATTTCACGTACCGCTGGGACTGGGGGAAACAGATGTTCGAAACGGCGCGTCAGGCCGGAGTTCCGCTCATGGCAGGGAGTTCCGTACCCTTGGCGCAACGTAGGCCCACCTTGGAACTACCACCTGACGCCGAGATAGCAGAAATCATTTCCATTCATGGTGGCGACCTGGAAGGATACGATTACCACGGCGTCGAACTCCTACAATCATTGGCGGAAGGGCGACGCGGTGGCGAGACGGGGATTTCCAGAGTCCAGCAGCTTTCCGGTGACGCTGTTTGGCAGGCCGCGGACGAAGGACGCTGGTCGATTCCACTAGCAGAAGCTGCGATCAACGCCGATCCGGAACACCGTAAGGTGTCATTGCGCGCAATGATTACTGCGCCACCACGCGTCATCCTGATCGACTACAAGGACGGAACGCGTGGCGCGGCGTTGAGCTTTGGCGGCGTAGGTTTCTGTGCAGCCTGCCGTCTGAAAGGCGACTCCATCGATCGAGCAACTTCGTTTTATGGCGGACCGTGGGGTAGCCGTTCCCTGTTCTCCGCGCTTGCCTATGCCGTACAGCATTTTTTCACAACAGGAACTCCCCCCTACCCGGCCGAACGAACATTGTTAGCAGGTGGAGCACTTGACGCGGCCATGCACTCGAACTCGCAGGGTGGCAAGCCAATTCCCACTCCTCACCTCGAATTCGCCTACACTCCGGGCGATTGGAGATCCGTACGAGAAATGGGGAGTTCCTGGGAATCTATGCCCCCAAACGCACCCCCTCCACCTGGGCTCCGACGGAACGGTAAACCGGTTGTCAGCACATCCATGTTTGACGGTCGTTCGCTCGACGGATGGCAGTCTGTGCCGACCGAACGAGCGTCCGACTGGTCGGTACAGAAGGGTACTATTGTGGGACAAGGGAGCACCAACGGATTGGCTTACCTCGTTTGGAATGATCGGCACATCACCGACTTCGAGCTGGAACTCGAATATCGAATTCCCGACAAAGGAAATTCTGGAATTGAAATTCGTTGCCAACCGGATAAATCGCAGCAGCGACCATTCGTCGGTTATCATGCCGATCTGGGACACGTGGGCATTGGCGCACGGATTCTTGGCGCATGGGATTTCCATTTTGATGGAAGTCGCAAAGAACATCCGTGTCATCGTGGAACACTGCTCACGATTGACCAAAACGATCAGCCCCACGCCACCAATATTCCGGGAGCACTTACGGAAGCCGACATCCGTGACAGGGATTGGAATCAAGTTCGCATCCTGGCGGTCGGCAACCATTTCCAGTTCTTCATCAATGGCAAGCTGGCCTCGGAGTTTACGGACAACTCTCAGCATGGTCGGCTCGATCAGGGCGCGATTGGATTGCAAATCCACGACAAAGGGATGCGACTCGAATTCAAGAATCTGCGTATCAAACGCTTGAATACGTAACCTTACGAAAACAATTCCGTCAAAGCAGTACCGCCATCATGCAGTTGCGTTGGACGTCCTTCCGCATTGTAAAGGACGGTTTTCTCGTCGATGCCCAAGGCCCAAAACAGAGTTGCCGCCATGTCCTCGGGGCTGACGGGAGACTCAATGGGATAGGCGGCTTTCTTGTCGGAACGTCCATACGTCGATCCGCCACGAATACCTGCCCCAGCCAGCAGCGCAGGAAAGAGTGTACTCCAATGCCCACGCCCCCATTGGTTGGTTGCTACAGGAGTGCGCCCCATTTCGCCCATCGCTACGACGAGTGTCTCGTCTAGCAAGCCTCGTTCCTCAAGGTCTGTTAATAACGCGGAGCACGCCTGGTCGAACGTGGGCAATAAGTGATGCTTGACGTCTTCACTATTTAGATGACTATCCCAGCCATATCCGTCCACGGTTTCGTAGTGTACGGTAACAAAACGAACACCAGACTCCACAAGTCGACGCGCCATTAAACAGGATTGACCGAGTAAATGACGCCCGTAGCGATCCCGCATGGCGGGCGATTCCGCTTGAATATCAAGTGCGTTGCGTGTTTCGTGCGACGTTACGAGGTGAAGCGCTTTCTCACGATATTCGGTGAATACGTTCGTCGCGACAGAGTCAAGTTGCCGGCGCGACAATTCGAATTGGTCCAGCAACGAAGCGCGACGATTCAAAACGTCCAGCGTCACCCCTCCTGACATACCATCGAGCGCGTACGTTAGCTCTGCATCCGAACAATCTCGCCAGTACGGATTGTCCGCCGCATCGCGTTTATCGACCGACGTAGTCATCGGGTTATAGGCTTGTCCCAACCACCCTGCGTATTGGCCCGGTCGGCGGTATTGGCCACTCTGCTCGAGTCGCCCCAGCCAATTTGGAAGCACGGCATAGCTCGGAAGTAATCGAGGGCGAGCCGACTCTTGGTTGGTAAGTTCAACAACGGAGCCAATCGATGGAGCGTCGGCCGGAGTTGCATTAAATCCGCCCCCGATCGGAATGTGCCATCGACGTCCAGTTTGGATGTAGTGGGCACCGCCACTATGGTCGTTGTACGAATGCGACATCGTGCGCACGATGCAGTACTTGTCGGACAGGTCAGCCAACCGGGGTAGGTGTTCGGAAATATGGAGACCCGGCGTCCGGCAGCGAATGGGAGAAAACGGACCGCGGATCTCCGACGGTGCGTCGGGCTTCATATCGAACGTTTCCAGCTGACTGGGCCCGCCAAACAGAAACAAAAAGATCACCGACTTCGCCCGCCCGGGGGACTGGGAAGGGGATTCCGCTTCGGCACGCATGAGCTGCGGCAAAGACAGCCCAAACAGTCCAGCACCTCCGGCCGTGAGCAATTCGCGGCGCGAGATACCGTTGCAAGTATGACGGGGGCGACCCAGAATTGATAACACGTATTGGCACTCCTCAGGGCGGGGCGTTCATTGTACCCTCCAACCGGACGAATTGGAACCCAAGTCATCGATCCGAGACAGCTCCCCCGCGTGTCGGAAGTAACAGTGCCATTTATTTTGCGAGCCATACCGCTGCCTCTTCGGCATTTCGTAATCCACGACCGTTATCACGGCTCACCTTACGGGTTGCGCCAGGAAGTCATGGAGCGTGCCTCGAACCTTTGCGAAGAATGTGTGACCATTTTGAGTTAGTGGCAACGAAAACGCTGAGTAATGGCGCGGCGACGTCCTTCCAGTACCGCGCGACTCTACGCCGCATTATCTTCGCGGAACAAGCGATCGAAGAATTTGCTGCCATGCCCGTTGTAGAACCGGTCGCGTGGAAGTCTGATTGGAGCGAATCGCACCATGCATTCCATGTGAAATGGGGCGCTGCTTGGTATGTGGTCGAGAATTCGTTCGTGTGATACGCTGATTCAATTGCATCCGGCTTTGGGTTTGAGCTGTTTTGGATGAAATTGATTGCACGGTTTTTCAGGATTTCTTATGTCGAGAGTGATTCTGTGTTTTCAGTTCGTTCTGACCTGGCAACTCTGCGGGGACCTGACCCTGGCAAGCGGTGGTCACGCTACGCCTAGCTCCTCGATTTCCGTTCATGCTGGATTCCGCGTCGAACTCTTGCGTTCCGCGCAAAAAGGAGAAGGTTCGTGGATCAGTATGACATTCGACCCACAAGGACGCATCATTTTAGGACTGGATGAAATCGGGCTGGCAAGAATAACATTGGGCGGAAAAACGCTTCGCCAGGAACAAAATCCGCCAACAGCCGACAAGTTAGACACACCTGTAGGTCAGCTCACGCAAGACCCAAGCAATGATGCGCACTTTGAGCTTCTCGAACATACACAGAATCTAAAACATTGCCGAGGAGTCCTCGCGGCCCACGATGGACTGTATGTTTGCGCGACGGACAGTAACGGATTTTATCGACTCGATTATGACGCAGTTAACGACCAGTTCAAGCAGCCGCGGCTCGTGAAGTCGTTCGACTATCGCAGTCGTTTTGGGCACGGAGCGAATCAAGTTGTTCTGGGGCCGGATGAACTGATCTACGTGGTGGTGGGCAACGATGTTTCGTTTCCCGATGGGTCGGCGCCAGACTCAGCGTACCGAGATCCGCGAAACGATTGGGTCATCCCGAGCCCTTACGATACCGACCAAGATAATCGTGTCGGATACATCGCACGGACCGACCGGGAAGGGACGCAATGGGAAATATTCGCCGGAGGATTTCGAAACCAATTCGATATGGCATTTTCTCCGGATGGCGAAATATTTACTTACGACGCGGACATGGAATGGGATGTCGGACAGCCCTGGTATCGACCAACTCGCATCAACCACGTGGTTTCAGCGGGCGAGTATGGCTGGCGCTGGGGGACCGGCAAGTGGCCCGCATATTATGCCGATAGTTTGCCCAGCAATTTGGATCTCGGATTGGGGTCGCCCACCGGAATGGTGTTCGGGACTCATTGTCAATTTCCGGCGCCTTACCGAAAGGCCCTCTTCGCAGCGGACTGGCAGAATGGACGCATCTTGTTGGTACACACCCTGGCAGACGGAGCGTCGTATCGCTGTGAATACGAGGTCTTCCTAGAGGGTGCTCCACTTAATGTCTGCGACATGGCGATTGGACCCGACGGAGCGTTGTATTTTATTACGGGCGGACGTGGCTCTCAATCGGGACTCTATCGCGTAATCACCACTGGAGAACCGACGCCCCTTGAATCGACCACCACACCGACGAATCAAGAAAAAGAAGAGCGGGCAACCGCTGCCCGTCGCCTGCGTCACCAGCTCGAAGAATTTCACAAGGGTGCCGACCCTCGTGCAGTTGATTTCGCATGGGACCACTTGAATAGTCCTGATGTGTGGATCCGGTTCGCAGCTCGCATTGCGATCGAACGTCAACCCACGAGTGAATGGCGTGAAAAGGCGCTGAAGGAGAATCGACCTCAGGCCGCCCTCATGGGACTGATGGCCCTCGCTCGCGTAGGAGCCCCCACCGATCTTGCATCAATCCTTCAATCGATGGATCGACTCAAATTGCATTCGCTCGATCCGTCGCTCCAATTGATAGCGATGCGAGTCTTGGAGCTGACATTTATACGTCAAGGCCAACCCAACGAAGCGCAAAGTCGCCAGGTTCGTGAATATCTCGAAGCCATGTATCCACGCGATGACTCGCGTGTCAATCGGGAACTCTGCGACCTGCTTGTCTATCTCGATTCCCCCAAAGTCGTCGCCGAGTCGGTTGCACTACTGGGGACCTCGATTTCGCAGGAGGAACAAATTCACTACGGGGACGTCCTGAGCCGCGCGAATCGATATTGGACTCCTCAGACACGGCGCGACATGCTCGCATGGCTGGCACAAACATCACGATTTCGAGGTGGCAAATGGTTATCGCGTACATTGGATCGTATTCGCTCCGATTTTCTGGCACAACTTACTGCCGAGCAACAAGATGCTTTCAAAGCATTGATCGTGGCGATTGAGGACGAATCTCCCAAAGAAGCGATCACTACTCCACGTCCCTTCGTGAAGCAATGGACGATGACCGAGCTGCTACCAGCCGTCGCCGATGCATTGCCAAGTGCATCCGAAGACCGCGGAAAGGGATTGGTTGCAGCGACCACGTGCCTAAGGTGTCACCTTATCGGCAACCAGGGGACGCCGGTTGGTCCCGATTTATCGACCGTGGGCAAACGCTATGACAGTCGAGCTATCCTTGAATCGATACTCGAGCCGTCACGACAAATCGATCCAAAATATAGAAGTGCGAGCTACGAACTCGACTCGGGGCGCACGGTGACAGGACGTGTCGTATCGGTCACAGGAACTGAAATTGTGCTCGAAATCAACAGTGGCACCGGCGAGACGGAAACGGTAGGTCGCGATTCGATCGTAAATTCCTACCCCGCGTCGGTATCCCCGATGCCGGAAAACCTGCTTGACACTTTCACCGAGCATGAGATTGCCGACATCATTGCTTACCTCCGGATGGATCACCGACAACCGTAGTTTGGCAGGCATTAAAGGCTCGGTAGTATTGTATTGCCCCCGGACGAGAGTAAACCCGAGGCTTCTCTCCTCAGTTAATTTCTACTAGAATTTGATTCCGACTTAACATCGCCCGTGCGATAGCCGGTCGACGAAGTAAGTTTCCGCCACTCAATCAACTCCCTTTCCTTTTTCCAAATTACCAAAGTGGATACCATGAAGAGAGCCTTGCTCGTAATCGATGTTCAACGTGAATATTTCGACGGAGCGTTCCCGATCATCTATCCCGTGGGCCATCTTGAACAGATACTTCACGTCATGGATGAAGCCGCCAAGACGCGGATACCCACCGCGGTCATTCGTCATCATCAACCCGACCCTGAATCGCCCATCTTTCGGCTCAATTCGGCTACCTGGCAATTGCATCGTGAAGTTGAGCAGCGACCGAGGGACATTTTAATCGACAAGCAGCTACCCGGTTCGTTTACGAATACGAAACTCGGCGACTGGATCAAGAGTGTTGGTGCGGATTGCGTTACGATTGCCGGGTATATGACACAGATGTGTTGTGACACGACAGCCCGCGAGGCATTTCATCGAGGATACAATGTCGAATTTTTGCAGGACGCCACCGGAACACTGGACGTCGAAAACAAGGCCGGCGCGGTCACTGCGGAACAGCTCCATGCATCCATTCTAGTTTCTCAGCAGATGTTCATTAGTGACGTCATTTCGACTCATGAGTGGACATCGCGCTTGGGATAACCTACGCGTTTTTGGTGCGTAACTTGTGATAGTTCCCTGACCTGCGGGGCGTCGACAGCTCTGCCTGGAACACGCCGATGCCATTTTGGATTTTTTTGGCAATGTATTCCCGTTTCAAAGTGTGTCGTGAATGGAACAAAATCGCAAGAATGGCGATATTACACTTGGCTTGTGGTGTTTCTTTCTCGCGTCATTGTGAAAAATCCAGGACCAATGGGAAATAGTTGGATGGTACGGTACAATCTTGAAGGATCAGCGTGTCGATTTTGGGATAAAGATTGTCAGCCTCGAACAATTCGAAACTGACTCCTCATATCGCGTCACTGGTCGGCTCCGTTCGCGGTTCAGAGTGGCGCATGTTGCCACCCGTGACCGGTGGAAGGCCCCCAAGGTTGCAAATTGGAATGCGTCATGCGAATAGCAAAGAATTCGGTCGTTGCCATTGATTACACACTGAAGGACGACGACGGCATGGTTATTGACACGTCGGACGGCAGCGAACCACTATTTTACTTACATGGGACAGGTGGCCTGATTGTTGGGCTGGAAAGGGAATTATCCGGCAAGCAAGTCGGTGATCACTTGCAAGTGGTTGTTGCTCCTGTAGACGGTTACGGCGAATGGAATGACGCCCTTCAGCATGATGTCTCAAGAGAAGAATTTAGTGACATCGATGATTTAGAATTGGGCATGGAGTTTGAAGTTGATACCGGTGACGGACCAACGCTAGTTACTGTTGTCGAAATTTCTGATGATATGGTAACCGTCGACGGAAATCACCCACTGGCTGGAGTGACTCTTAGTTTTGACGTTACGATTCGTGATGTGCGTGAAGCAACTGCGGAAGAGCTTGCGCACGGTCATGTACATGGTCCCGGCGGTCATTCGCATTGAGCTTCTCAGGTGGACGAAGCATTGTGAGGAATTCTTGACATCGGATAGGGACGGCGGACGCGAACACGCACTATCGAGTGGTAGCATCCACTCGATCAGGCAGGAACTATTTGGCAGTTCGTTGTTCGTTGGCACGATTTGGCTGTCGTTCTTTCTGTCCCAGGTGACATCGATTGGTGACTGGGGGTTGGTTCCAAGGAAACTTGTGGGCCTAGTGGGAATTGGCACCATGACATTTCTCCATGGGAATTTCCAACACCTGATTGGGAATACGATTCCGCTATTCGTACTCCTATCATTGCTTGCCGGGTCGCGTGCACGGACCTGGTGGGTGGTGACATTGATTTCCGTGTTTGGCGGTGGCCTATTGTGGCTGTTTGGTCGCTCCGGATCACATCAAGGGGCGAGCCTTTTGATCTTTGGTTTGATTTCGTATTTAATTGCATCCGGACT
>JAQCHP010000281.1 GCA_027619595.1 Planctomycetota bacterium | reverse complement strand
CCCCCGACCAAGCCGCAAGCCGCCACGCAGCCGTGGGGTTGTGTCGAACGGAGTAGTCCGGAGAGGGTTTCTCCCCCCACGGTATCGATCGCGCCCGCAAACCGAGTAGAAAGTAGCGGACGATTTGCATCGCCTTGAAAGTTTTGTCGGTCGACAACTTGTGAAGCTCCCAAGTCGCGCAGCCACTGCGTGGCATCGGCCTTGCCGGTGGCGGCCACGACGTTGTACCCGAGTTGACTCAACAAAAGGACCGCCAGACAACCAACACCTCCCGTCGCTCCGCTCACGGCAATCGGACCCGAGTCAGGTGATATTTCGTGTCGCAAGAGTGCTCGCACGCATTGGGCTGCCGTAAACCCAGCCGTGCCGAGGATCATCGATTCGCGCAGTGTTAGATTTTCCGGTAGGGCGACCAGCCATTCTGCCGGCACGCGGATTTGCTCGCACCAACCACCCCACTGCCCGGCTCCCAAGTCGTAGCCCGTTATGATGACCGGTGAGCCGAGCGGAATCTGACAATCTTTGGGAGCCTCCACCAAGTACCCCGCTGCGTCAATGCCAGGGATGTGCGGTAGTCGCTTCGCGACGCCGGGATGTCCCTGCGCGGCGAGGCCATCCTTGTAGTTGAGAGAAGACCACTCGACCTGTACGACGGCATTTCCGGCGGGAAGTTCTTGGGACGCGATGTTCCGAGAACCGCGCTGGATGCCGCCGTCTGGCGACCGTTCAACAAAAAAAGAACGAATCTGATGGTCCCTAGGGTTCATTCTGATGGCCTCCAAGGCGGCTTTCGTTGATTGTCGACGAAACTTAGCA
This sequence comes from Planctomycetota bacterium, assembly GCA_027619595.1. Classification (GTDB taxonomy): domain Bacteria; phylum Planctomycetota; class Planctomycetia; order Pirellulales; family Pirellulaceae; genus JAQCHP01. Next base: position 1,684 of record JAQCHP010000281.1, on the reverse strand, counting down.
ATCGTTGGAAATGATTCTCGCTTTGATGCAAGAAAGGGATTATACTATCGAAATTCCCGTCGCCGACTCTGGGTCGGATAAAATTTCAACAGCCCGGAGGGCGGCATATATTTGCCGGTGGCTTACGCCACCGGCAGGGATCTGTCGCCCTCCGGGCTTTTGAAATTCGCCCCGACTCAGGGATTCTGATGAGAATTTCGCTTTTCTCACTTTACCAATCTGGCTCAGACCCGATCTTTTCTTACTCTAAATAAATCAGCTACGGCGTTGCCCGGAGGGCGGCAGATGAATCGCGTTGTCCCCCTCCGTGTCGCTATTCGCCGAGTCCATTTCCTCTTGCCGATTTGCAAGATCGTAGTCGGCGTACTGATGTTGGGATTCGCTTCGGACTTAGAATCGGCGGAGCTATACAACGGAAGTATCGGAACGGTACCGAGTGCACAGGGTTGGTCCTACTTCACCAATCCGCCATTTGGACCGACGACAACGCAAGTAATGAGTGGTACGGGTGTCGTGCTCGATACGTCTACCAACGTCAGCGAACAAGCAGGCTACTTTTCTCGCAACCCTATCTTTCCGGTGTTGCAGCATCCCGCGATGCCAATCCTTGGGCGAGAAGTAGGTTTCTTCTTGGACGTTCGCCTTCAGGTGCTTCAGGAACAGCACGCAACGCGTGATGACAACGGAGACGGCATCGACGATCGCGCTGGGTTTTCGGTCCTACTGCTGGCTGAGGACCGTTGGGGGATAGAAATTGGTTTCTGGGAGAATCAACTATGGGTGTATGAAGATGACGCCCGCGGGCCAGCCCACCGTTTTACTCAGGCGGAGTCGACGCTATTTGATACGACTCAATTGACCGACTATCGATTCCAGATTTTGGGAAATCAGTATTGGGTCCATGGTGACCAGCGACCAATCTTGCAGGGGAATGTCCGCAACTATCAGTTCTTTACGGGTAGTCCGGACGTATATGAATTGCCAAGCTTCCTGTTCCTGGGGGACAATACCTCTTCGGCGCGGTCTCAGGTTTTGGTCGAGCGTATCGCCGTTTCGAATGGCGTTGCGACTCCTGCGTGCGACGTCAACGCGGATGTCTCGGTCGACGGCGCCGATTTGGCCATCGTATTTAGCAATTGGGGCTCCGGTGCGCTTGGGGATGTTAATTTGGATCAGGTGACTGACGGCGCTGACGTCGGAATTTGTTATGCAAATTGGACCGGAGATTCCTGGACCGACAAACACTCCGTAGATGCCTTCGTGCCAGCACCAGCGGGACATGTCCTGGCTCTGGCAACGACTTTGATGCTGGTAACGAACCGTCGAACTAGGCGTGCGTCGTGAAGTCGCCCTTGCCAGGCTCCGCATTCTCCTCTGGTCTCGCCGGTCGCGAAAGTGCGGTGGCGTCCACACAGTTACAACGCGCGAGCGAAAGAATTCTCGCCGTATGGAGTGTCGTCGTGCGAGGTTCCAATGTTTCCCAACGATCCTTTGGTCTTCCGTCGCCGTGGGCTTCATCATTCTGCTGGGCCCTACGCCTAGGACCTTCAAGGCAGATCGAAATCAGGTAGCTCGTGTTGCGCGTACCGTCTAGGTGTCCAAAAAATGTTGACAATGAGGACCGGTCTTAGGTGGTTGTGGTGGTTGAACAGAGGCAGAAACCCGAATTTTCGACTTTCGGTTC
>JAQCHP010000280.1 GCA_027619595.1 Planctomycetota bacterium | reverse complement strand
AAGCTGCGCACCTTCGGTCGGCTCGAGGCGCATTTTGCCTGCAGCGACGTGCCAGTTGCACTCCAACAGCCCTCCAATCGGCTCGCCACCTCTAGAAACGGCCTGGTACACTTGGAGCTCGGCCCGGAAATCAAATTTCCTATCAGCTTGGGGTGAATCGCTTGCTGCGGAGCTGCCGGCGGTCAAAGCAACGACCATCAGCACCGTAAGTCGCAACCATTGAGGCTTATGGTTATCATACGATGGAAGTACGGGTCGGAAGTCTTTAGCTTGATGCATGTTCGTTCGATTGTTGACACCCGCTCCGACGACTCTAGGGACTCTGATAACTCAAGGCAAACGAGTCGGGCTAACCGCCCCCCAGCGTCCCCTTCTACCTTCCCGCCGATTGGGTAGCTAGAACAGGACGGCGGCGCATTGCCTGCAGAACGGTCTTGGCGCTGCAAGTGCCGCGAGATCTTGTGTTTAAGCCGCTGTGATGAGTGACTATGATGGCTAAACGGTGGAAACAGGTTGAGAGATGATCACTTTGCTTCCGTCGTTGGTGTTTTCCCGAATCGCGCGAAAGAAAAGTCGTCTCGCGATTGTCGTGTTCTTATTGGCGAGCCTATTCCGAATCAACTTCACCTATGCCGTGGACGTAACACCCAAGGCCTACTCCCTTCCGCTGCACCCAGTTGTGATTCCACCGGGAGACGGTCATCCGCTCGATCGGCTCTTGGCCCCCTATTTCGTGAAACACACCGTGATTCTTCCGCCTGCGCTCGACGACATGAGGTTTGCGCGTCGCACGTCTCTTGACGTACTTGGAATTCCTCCGACCCCTGGGCAGCTTGACGCGTTTTTGGCGGATCGCCACCCGGACCGACGCGCACGGTGGATCGACCGTTTGCTCGCCGACCAAGAGAACTTCGCAGCTCATTGGATGACTTTTTGGAGTGACCATCTGCGGATTGGATCCGAGGTCAATATCGGCACGTTTGACGGTAATAACACCGACGCCCCGAAGGCGTGGCTGAAAGCTCGCTTGGACGAAAACATGCCCCTCGACCGCTTTGCACGCGAGATGATCTCCGGTGAGTTTTTTGATCAATTCGCGCTCAGCGTTGCTCCCAAAGGAGATTTCTTAAGTGAGGTGGAGCGAGCCGAAATGCAAATGGCCGTGATGGTCTCGCAGGTATTTCTAGGGATACAGATGAAGTGTGCCTCGTGTCACGACAGCTTTATCGACCGCTGGAAACTCCAGGACGCGTGGGGATTGGCCGTGGCGCTGGGGAACGAGCCAGTGGAGATGCAGCGCTGTCAAACGCCGACGGGCGAAGTGGCTCAGCCGTCCTTCCCCTTAAAGGAACTCGGCGATATCGACGCTCAGGCGGACGTCGCCCAACGTCGCCTTCGTGTCGCCGAATTACTCACGACCCAAGACAATGGCCTGTTCCCTCGCACACTCGTCAATCGCGTTTGGGCAAGGTTGTTTGGACGTGGAATCATCGAACCACTCGACGAAATGATGGAGCATGCCCCCTGGAACGCCGACTTACTTGATTGGCTCGCGGAACAACTAGTAACGCATCAATACGACTTAAAGCAACTACTCCGCCTCATCATGACCTCGGAGGTCTATCAGCTTCCAGGAGTCGCGCGCGCCGAGTCGCTCAAGTCGGAAGGCTACGTGTTCAGCGGCCCCGAAGTACGCTGGTTGAGCGCCGAGCAGTTCATCGATTCACTGCGAGTCCTGAGCCAACCGATAGCAGCGAACGCTTCCCCCTTGCGATTGCCGGAGAGAAGCTGGCAGCAGAGCGGGAGTCGACTGATGACGATGCTAGGACGCCCCACGCGCGATGTCGTCGTCTCAACACGTGTGCAAGAACCAACGCCCCTACTAGCGCTCGAACTGATCAATGGCAGTGAGTTCGAAGAATTGGCGAAACGGGGCGCGGAAGCTCAAGTAGAGATTGCGGAACGTCCTGATGCGATTGCCGAGCACATTTATCGCGTGCTACTTTCCAGGAGTCCAACTGCGGAAGAACAGGCGGTTGCCGCCATGGCTCTGAGATCGCCAGCAACCTTGGAGAGTGTGACCGATTTTATTTGGGCCACTGCGATGCTTCCTGAATATCAGTTGATGCCTTAAGGGATTCTCGAACCCATGCTTTACGATTCACTCTTAGATCGTCGCCATTGGCTGACCACGATGGCAAGTGCTGCGGCCTCTGCGATGGCGATGAACCACGCACCGCGCTTGATCGCAGCCGACTCCCAGCCCCCCGTCGCAACGGCGGACAATATGATCCTGCTCTGGATGGCGGGTGGCATGGCGCATACCGAGACATTCGACCCCAAGAACTACATCCCGTTCAGCCCCGGCATAGAAACCAAACGCGTCTTGAGCACGTTTCCAGCCATCGATACTTCCGCTGATTCGATCCAGTTTACCGCCGGCCTCGAGGAAATGGCTTCGGTTATGAACAAAGGGACACTGATTCGAACATTTACGTGTC
>JAQCHP010000110.1 GCA_027619595.1 Planctomycetota bacterium | reverse complement strand
GCCCCTTTGTGTCAATGACCCTGAGACAGTTTCCTCCCCAATAATTAGACTCTAGGGCGAGGAGAAAATCAGGGATGTCAGAATCGAAATTGAACCAGATGGAAGGGGGGCCGCCGTCTCCCGAAGTGCCTGCCAAGGCCCGTCGGCGGAGCTTTGACGCCGCGTATCGTCAGCGCATCTTGGAGGAGGCGGACCGCTGCTCCGAGGTGGGCCAGATTGGAGCGCTATTGCGTCGTGAGGGCCTTTATTCGTCCCAGTTGTGCACTTGGAGGCGGCAGCGATTAGCGCGGGGATTGAGTGGCCTGGAACCCAAGCGTCGTGGTCGCAAATCGCGCCCCCCCGTGGCGGCGGAGCTGACTCAGCTGCAAGCTGAGAATCAACGACTCGCTGCGCGCCTTCGTCAAGCGGAGGCGGTGATCGAGGTTCAAAAAAAAATCTCCGAGGCGTTTGGCTTGAACGTGACGTCGAATCCCGACGGGAATTGATCCAGGCTGCGGAAACCCTCGCTCAGGACGTCGGCGTCTGGCAGGCTGCCGGTGTCCTGAGTGTCCCGCGTGCGACCCTCTACCGGCATCGTCAGTCAGAGAGCCGGCCGACTCCTCCGCCACGCCGGCCATCTCCGCGTGCCTTGTCCTCCGAGGAGCAGGATCGCATACGTGCCGTGCTCTATGAGGAACGGTTCGTCGACAAGTCTCCACGTCAAATCTACGCGGCCCTCTTGGACGATGGTATCTACCTGTGTTCCGTGAGTACCATGTATCGCTTGCTGGCTCGTGACAAGGCGTCTCGTGAGCGCCGTCCCGACGACGTGAAGAGTCTTCGGTGGGAAGCGGTACGAGAGCCAAGACGATTACCGCGTAGTGTGACTTATCGGATCCTCTGAAGCGACTCTTCGGCCGTCACGAGATACCCCCATCGGACATCAGAACGGCCATGAGTAACGACGCGATACCAACCGACGGTCACGCGACACCCACTTCGCGATCCATGCCACAAATTACCGTATTTCGGTACGAATCCGAGCAACTCACGGAATTTGAAGTGCGGGACGTAGAACAACTCCGTCCCCTCTGCGACACGCAAGACATCGTTTGGATCAGCGTCGAGGGCTTGCATGACCCGCACGCCGTCGGCCAGTTAGGAGAGTATTTCAATCTGCACCCGCTAATTGTGGAAGATATCCTCCACGTACATCAACGCGCCAAGGTCGAAGACTACGAGAACCATCTTTACATTGTTGGCCGCATGGTTTCAACGGATGATCCGCGTGAGTCGGAACAGTTGAGCATCATCCTCGGCAGTCGTTATGTCCTTACCTTTCAGGAAGGACGCCCTGGCGATTGCCTCGACGGAGTACGCCAACGACTCAGGCAGAACCTCGGCCGAATCCGTCGCAAAGGAGCGGACTACCTCGCCTACGCGATTCTCGACGCTGTCGTCGACAGTTATTTTCCGATCGCCGAAAAGTGCGGAGATCGATTGGACCAACTTGATGCCGAAATTTCAGAGGGACACAGCCACCATACGATGGCACACGTACACGACCTACGCTCAACACTGCTCGTCCTGCGTCGTAGTCTGTGGCCTCATCGGGACGCCTTAAACGAATTACTGCGTGACTCTCACGAAATGATCTCCGACGAGACACGACTCTATCTACGAGACACATACGATCATACTCTGCGACTGATCGACATTGTGGAGACACATCGCGAAACGTGTGCCGACTTGCGTGAGTTTTTCCTCACAACCATCGGCAATCGCACCAATGAAGTCATGAAAGTGCTCACGATTATCGCTACGATCTTTATCCCACTCAGCTTTATCGCCGGTGTCTACGGAATGAACTTTGAGCACATGCCGGAACTAAAGTGGCGTCACGGCTACGCATTCTCTTGGGCGCTGATGATTGGCACCGCCGCGGGACTTTTAACCTATTTCTGGCGACGTGGATGGTTTCGCACGCGGTAGCCGAATACCAACGCAAACTGGGTACTGGCAGGTCAGCTTGCTGACGGGGTGCCGGAGAATTGCTCGGTACCAGCCGCTGCATCCGAACTGGCGATCTCACCGTGCGACGCATCTCCCGTTGGAGTTGATTCCAGTGTGAGCGCAGCATCGGCTGGCGGTTCGAATTTAGGCGGTTCAAATTGCGGCGGTTCGAATTTAGGTGCGATGGGGTGATCGTAATCGTCTTCTACGACTCGGCGGACCGACGACACAGCCGAACGATACTCACGATCAACATCGTAAAATTGTGCCTGAATGTCGTTCAACCCGCTACGGAATTCTCGGAAATTTTTCCCTAGCGATTTCGCGACTTCGGGCAAGCGTTTGCCGAACAACAAAACGGCAACAACGCCGACCACAAGTAATTCTTGAACGCTGAGTCCAAACATAGGTCACTCTCCACTAATAACACGGATTGATTGTATTACGAAGAGGTCGAATCATCATCGATCTCATTGACCCCTTTCTTGAATTCCACAACGCTTCGCCCCAGCGACCGCATCACGGTCGGCAGTCGGCTGCCGAAAAGCAAGAGCACAACAACACCAATCACTAACAGTTCTGTCGTTCCTATTCCAAACATTTTGCAAAGCCCCGCAAACGAATGTGTTCCCGTTGACCAACCTGGTCAACCGTTGTGAAACAACGCCGATTCGGGCATCGCAACCAAGCGGCGAAAGCTGGCTGGCACCCTCAGGCAGGCTCACATGAATTTAGAAATGTGAGGGACGGGGCTGCGCCAGAACCAACTTGTGCGAAACCATTGGCAAACCGCAGCGACACAGCCAGAAGTTCGACGGCTCGCTAACCGCCTCTCCCTCCGTGCCACATCCGCGGCCACCATGTCCTCATTTTACACGGCGGGGCTAAAGTGTCAAACCTAGGCAAGGCCCCAAATCGCCGTGAGTCAGCGCCGCCCATCCCCAATGATCCGACCGCGACGCACAATTTGACAGAAAAAACCGCCTGAATTAACGTCGGGAGGGGACGGAATGCAAGGCCGTCATGGGCGAATAGCGATAATAAACTTCCAGGGACAACGCGGCCAGCGAGGTCGAATAGACCCGGCCACCGTACGAACCCCATACCGTATCCGGGCTCCAGCTACCGGCCTGGGCGCCACGCGCCACTTGTAGAGAGGAAAGCTCGGAAACAAGGGCGTTATTCCATGCATGCCAAGCTGGACCTTGTAATTGAAACATGGCCAACGTTCCGTAATACCAAAGATAGAAATCGGGTTCCGAATATCCGGGACGAAACGCCAGCAAGTATTCGGCGGCCTCCCTACGCTGCCTGTCGTGATGAACCTGTAATAGGTGTCGCATCAACAAGGCTTCCGCCGTCATCGACGCCGACACAGGACGTCCCGGCTGATAGACGGCAAGACCTCCAAAATTTCCCTGTTGTGTACAAGATTCGAGAAACTTGCGGCCACGGTCGCTTACTTCTTCCGGTATCTCCACACCTGCTTGGCGCGCACTATAAAGCGACATGATGTGCCAGCCGAATTGGCTCATATCTCCGAAGTCATCGGGACGCTTCCGCCATGGTTGATATCGCCAGCCGCCACTTTGCGGATGTTGTGCCTCAATCGTATATTGAACTCCTCGCTTCACCGCCATTTGCAGCCGAGTATCTCCCGTGATCGCATAGGCCTCCGCTAAAGCGAACAACGACATGCCGTGGCAGTACATCGCTCCATAGTGACCTTCGTCGCCAGACAGATTTCCGTCTTTGCCTTGAATCCCCAGCAGAAATTCCAATCCGCGCGAAACGGTCGACTGGTACGCGCCTTGCAAATGCGTATTGCCAGCCCCCAAGAAGGCCAGTAGAGCCAGCCCTGAAATGCCAGAATCCGCTTGCCGGCCCGCGGGCCCACGGGACTGACCATCGCGGCCCGATTCGCGCCCTGCCTCCAAGGCACTTGCGTCCCAACGGCCATCCGGCGACTGCGATCGCGCCAAATAGTCCAAGGCACTCGTCACCACAGATTCCGTATCGCTGCTGCCACCATATTTTTCCACTAGTTGGCTACGTTGCGTGTCAAAACGTCGCTCGTACGCAGCGGGCAGTGACTGATCGTCGGCACGCACGTTCTGTTGCACCTTGGTTTCGACAACCTGGCTGAGACGCGTCTGAGGATCGGCCAACAAATCGGCTGATTCATCCGTCGTCGGATTCGCAGCTACGGATTGCGGAGCTTTTTGCTCGGGTTCTGGTCTGGGTTCCTGCAACGGGGACGATGGCATCGACACGACGTCTGTTTTTGGTGTCGTATCTGGGGCAGGGGAGGGGGGGAAATTGTCGGGCTCCGCCACCTCAGGGGGATCTTCGCTTACTTCTCGTTCCAGTGGCGGCGGCTCGATCGCCAACGGAGCCACTTGCGGAGCGTCCGGCGATTCACTCTCCACCAACTCCGAGTCCCCCTTCAGATCTGCTGCATCGCCACTTTCCAATCGGACGCGCACCGGACCCATTGCCACATGGATCGGCAATGGCCGCTCAAACCATTGGAATAGATAAGCAAACCAAAGCAACAGTAAATGAGCAAACACGGATAGAAATGCACATTTCGTGAGCGGACGAACGCGTCCCCAGCGCGAAACCATGAGCACAAACACAGCCAGCGCCAAAAGTCCGCTAGCAATCCCCAATCCGATCCATAGCGATTGCGGCTCCAAGATTCGCGCCATAAACTGCCGAATCGCCAACATGCGTCAACCTCCCGATTTCGCGCTAAGTTGCGTTTGAATCGAGAGTTCGTTGATACCTGCAGTCTGGCAAGCCGCCATGACACGCACCACATAACCATAGTCAACACTTTCATCTCCCCGCACTAACACACTGAGCCCTTGATGCGAAGCGACCGACGCCTTAAGACGCTGCGTAAGTTCCTCCAGACCAATGATCTGGTTGTCGAAGCCGATCTTCCCATCGCTAAGGATATGAATCGGTTTGCGTTCCGGGGCGCCATTCAGCGTTGCCACACTCGAGACTTGGGGTAAGTCCAAGTCCATTCCGTGCTCGATTTCGGCGAATTTCGTGCCCGCCATAAAGAAGATGATCAACAGAAACACAATGTCGATCATCGGAGTCATGTTCAGACTCGGCATCTCCTCATGGATGGTCTTAATTGGCATGTTTCTATCCGTATGCTATTGACGATACCGATCCTTCATCCCACTAGGCCGCTTTTTTGGGCGCAACAGACTTCACACGCACCCTGCGTTTCTCTTTCCAGCCGTCCGACGCTACACCGTTTGCAACTTGTTGGGCGAGCAGGTCGATTTCCATCACTAAACTGTCCAAACGCCCCAAGAAGTACAAATAGGCCACTAGCGCCGGGATCGCGACCAAAAGCCCCGCTGCCGTCGAAATCAACGCTTGGCTGATGCCGCCTGCTAGCAGTTCTGCTCGGCCCATCGCATCGCCCGAGGCAACCGTACGAAAGGAACTGATCATCCCCAACACCGTACCCAACAGGCCAAATAAGGGGGTTACCGTATAAATGCCGTTAAATAGCCGCAGATACTTGCGAAGTTGATTGGTCACACGCTCGCCAGCATCCAAGATCGCTTGCTCGACCTCTATCGCCGGCCGACCCCACTTCTTGGCGGCGGCAGCGAACACGCCTGCGATGGGACTGTCGTTGGCATCACACAACTCAAGAGCCTTCTCGGCGTCTATTTGTCCTTCCCGCAACTGGTGGAGAAACCGCCGAACAAACGGGCGAGGAATCACACGACCACGCCGCAGACTGATGAGCCGTTCAAAAATAAACACGACCAACAGGAAACTACATGCAACGATCGGGATGAGCATCAATCCGCCGTTACGCAATGCAGCGAACAACGTTCCTGACGAATCGAAGGAGGCGTCTGGTGCAGAGGATGCCAATTGCGAATTGTCACTTCGCGCTGTCCCCCCCTCCTGTGCAACGCTGGTCGACGGACCACCGCCGACGGCCCTCTCTGCCGTACCTTGCGCCCGTGCTCCGGCGGATAATAGCACGCACAGAACGACCAAGAATGAGACGAGCCAGAGGCTGCTCGACCACAATTTTCGCCGCAGTTCGTACCCCAATGGCATCCTACCATTCATGCGAAGTCCCCAATTCATCCTGATTGGACTGATCGTTACGATTTCTACCGAATCGACGGTACACGATTCGCCTGCCGGGAACCCATGAATGCGTTGATATCGACCCCGTTCTTACGCAAACGATCTTCTGTGCTGGCATTTAGCGATTCATCGTGGTTGGAAAATTCTCTCAATATCCGTTTGTAATAATCGACCGCTTGCTGTTTTCTTCCGAGTTTTTCGGAGGCCAATCCGGCGCCGTACAATGCGTGGGCCTGCCAGAGTGGATAGGATTTGTAGGATTTCGAGGCACCCTCATATTCTGCCAACGCCCGCTCCCACTGCCTCTGCTGGTAATACGATTCGCCGATCCTCCAATGTGCCATCGCCTGTGTTTCGGTACCATTCGCTTCGGGTGCGTTCTTGGCCTGTTGAAACGCGGTTCGGGCCTCATCGATTTTCAACAGCGCCATGAGGCATTGTCCACGAACGTACTCGACTTCGAATTGCTGGGGAAAATTAGGAAACTCCAGACCGATCGAATCGACTAGCTGCAAGGCATCTTCCCAATCTCGTTGATCCTTCTGGTTAGGTGGCGACGCCGGTAGGGCCTTGATCTGCGCCAATCGCAGAGGAATCATGGGGACCCAAGTCGCCCGATTGCCCTTGGTCAAATCAGCCAAATCATACAGATCCTGCCGAGCCAAATCGAAGTCCCCCAGGCGATAGTGCGATTCGGCGATCCAAAATCTTGCCGCAAGCTGGAGCGAGTGCTTTGATTCCGACTCTGCCAACGGTGACAAAACTTCCTGAATATCGTCCCATCGCTTCAACCCTGCCAACACTTGCCCCTGCAGATAACGGGCGTACGGCACGATCTCCACATCGTCCCCATCGCGTATCAAGCGAAATAACATCGCGTTGGCCTCTTCGAATTTCTTGGCGTTCGCCAAGTAGTCGGCGACCCGATAAATTGCATCCTCCCAGTATTCGCTCTGAGGAAACTCCTCTGCCAGCTTGCCAAATTTCTTGATCGCTTCAGTATGATTCTCCTGGTCTTTTTCCTATTGTAGGACTTCTGACAGTGCCGCTGGATACTCGGGGGAATTCGCGAAGTCTTTCTCGAGTAAACGCAACTGCTTGACGGCCGAATCATACTCGCTTCGCGCCGCCAACTTTTGAGCCGGATCTTGGTTATATTGCTGCATCCGTGATTCATGCCAGCGGGCGATCTGCAGTCGAGCCGAAGCGGCACCCGCTCCGCGTGGATCCAGTTCCAACAACGACTCGTAGTTCTGCACCGCTTGGTCGGTCATTTTCAGTTCCTCGTAGGCCTTGCCGAGCCCTTGGTAGGCGGCAACAAGAAACGATTTTCCTGGTTGCGGAACGGAACGGACCAGATCCTCAAATGCGTCCACCGCTTCTTGCCATCCGCCCCGCTTTAATTGCGTCAACCCCAATCCCGACAGCGCGTGGTATTTGTCATGGGTATCTATCTGAGGATCCTGCAACACGCTTTGATATTCCTGCGCGGCGTGGTCGTATTGTCCTTGCGCAAACGCGTTCTTCGCAATCTCCAACTGTGCACTCAGGGATCCATTGGCTCTATTACCACCATTTACCCTATTGCTGTCATTTGCTCTATTGCCAAAGCCCACTCCTTTAGGATCGACTGACCGCACAACGTTTTGCGCACCACCTGGGTTCCCCATGCGAGACGTCACCACCGCCAGCAATTCACGAACCTTACCGGAAGCCGGTAAATCGCCGTACTTCGCGAGATATTCGTGTAAGACGGTGACGGTCTCTGGATAGCGATTTAATTCGGAAAGAGCGCTGGCCCGAGCAATCCACACGTTCGCTTCCAGTTCGTCACTCCAAGCGGCAGAATGTAAATCAAGTGTCGCCAGTGCTTTCGCATGAGCGTTCTGGCCTAGTTGCGCCACAGCGAGCAAGTAAAGATCCTCTTGCTGCAAGCCCGACAAGCCGGGGCGCTGAACGCGAGGTGTCACAAGGCGTTCTGCGTCCTCAAACTGACTTCGATCGAGCATTTGTTGCACAAGCAACCGCTCCACATCCGGAATCCGGAGGCTCTGCGGATACTTCGCTCGAAACTGACTTATGGGTCTCGCCAGGTCGTTGTTGCTCCCAAGCAACATCAGTAGTTCATCGTAGGCGGCGTCCTCGGCATGCTGACCCTGCGGCCATTCATGCTGAACGCGTCGATAAAGATCCGTCGCCACATCCGACCGCTCCGCTAATCGACTCGCACGCGCTGCAAAGTAAACAATCGAAGCCTCCTCTGCGTCGACGCCCGGATCCTGCCGATTAGCCTGGGCCGGCTGCCTCGCAAGCGTTACCAGCCGATCCGAGGCCGCTTCAAAATCTCCCATTTCCATTTCAGCGCGACCGAGCCAATAAATGGCTTGGCGTTGTTGGGGGTCCTGAGGATAAACTTCCGTAAATCGCAACAATTTTCCACGGGCAGCCTGCCAATTTCCATCACGACAGTCGAGCATCCCTAACTGACAAAGACACTTTGACGCCAGAAGCCCGTCTGGAAACTCTTGCAAGCCCCGACTGTAATAATGCTTGGCAGCCTCGAATTGTCCCGCTGGTCATAGCCGCCGGGCTGGCCGAGGCAATGCGTACGAGGACAATATATTCTGGGCATGCGCCTTTACAAATTCGTCGAGTGCCGGGCGAGCCGTGGCGTCATTTCCCGCAAGATAGTCCGCCTCGGCCACGCGAAAATAAGCCGTAGCCGCGTGCGGGTGCTGGCCGAAGTCTCGCTGAAACTGCCCATACAACGACACTGCCTCCTGCCATCTGCCGGCCTGCGCAGCCGACTCCGCCTGATAAAAAAGTGCGTCCGGCAACCGCGCATCCGCATGATGTTGCTGCACAAACTGACCAAACTTGGCCTGCGCCACAGGCCAATCTCGGACCCGATAGGCTTCAGCCGCTACAGCAAAGTCGGTCTCTGGATTCCCTCGACAGACGCTAGATAGCACCAGTCCCAGCAAGCAGCCGACGCCCACGATCCAGCATCCTTGCCACTTCATATCCAGGACCCAATCCGCGATAAACGAAAATATGGCCGTCCGATCCGGCCAATGGAAGCCCTATTTCTAGCATATTTCGTCAGATTGTAAACCCAAGAAAACAAACGGGGCGGTCCGTCGATAAACGGACCACCCCGTCGGCGCTGTAGACCCAGGCTAGTGGGTGTATGAACTGGAGCCATCTACGGGCTCCCTAAAAGTTTGCGTTCGCGCCCGTGTCGACGTTTCCTACCATATGCAAGTGGTTGTGGTCAATATAGACCACCTCCTGCCCGTCTTCATCCTTGATGGTATGAGGCACCGGCCATCCAACTCGTTTTGTTTCCGTAAAATAGACAGTGCACTTGTATTGAGCATGATGCAACTGAGCCGGCCCGATAAGCGGGTAGACACGCGGCGGATCAACATAATCAGCAATCAGATCTGTCACAATACGTACGTTGTCGTGATTCACCTCATGCAAGAAGGGAACCCCCCCATGCACTGGATGACTGCGGTGAAAGACTCGAATCACTTCGTCATCACTGGGTGGATCCAAGGCAACAGGAGGTCCACCCGAGGTGACAGGCCCCAGAATGGGGACTCGTTCGTACCGCTCGTGTTCCCAAGCTTTGTCCTCGGCCTTCTGCTGTAACATCGGGCTGACTGGGATTGGATAGGCGGCAAACCCTAAGAAGGGACCCCCGCCGTTCATGCACCCTACGCTCACTGAAAGCAACCCGCCGATCACGCACATAGCCAGCGTCTTCGGTTGTCGTCTCATCGAATAGGTCCTTCATAATTGCCAGCACGGAGTACTGGCATTGGCCCCAAGCCCTTCGTAGCTTGGCCCAGTCGAACGTCGCACACCCCTGCGAACGCTTAACCCCACAAGGCCGACGCGGGGACGAATCCCGTGGAGTTGCTGGATGGGTTCTACAGCAATGCCGGCCTCCACATACAGATATCGCTCATTGAAGCGCCGAACTTGCGGGTTTTTCCGCCTGTAGCGAAAAAAGAACCGCCGCACCGCAGACCTCATCAAAAAAACCCCGGCGCGAAGTCTCCTTCGAGCCGGGGTACCTATCGTTACGATGGCGTTGGGCAGTCCTACTTCGACTTAAAGTCGAGCCACCACCAACCGTCGTCCCATTCCAGCATGACCTTGCGCCAACCTAGCGGGACCTGAGGATAAGGATAGAACGGACCGATGTAAGGCCAAGCCGAAGGCGAATACTGCTTCGGATAGCTGACAGCCCCGTAATTCGGATACGACGCATAGCTTGGCCATGCGTATCCGGGCATGTTGGGGTTATCGTGCATGGCCTGCTGGGCACCGCCACCCATATGGCTCGGCATCGTCGCAGGTACCGGACCACCTCCCATACACTCGGGACCTACCATACCACCTTCCACCACGTTGGAAACCAACTGTATGGGGATTTGCGATGGAGCGAATGCCCTGGGACGGCCGATCGCCTGAGGCGACATTGCGACTGCGGGACGCGGTGCAGTGGCTATGCGTCGAGGCTGAGCGAGCGAGTGGGGCGGAAGAGCGGCCCGTGCCGAATTCCTGTGCCGAGCCACCGGCATCGTTGGCATGTTTGCCGCAGCCGCGTAAACGGGCTGAGCAGATTCGACGGGAGCAACCACCGGAGCCCCCGCCATTTCCCGAACCTTAAGATCGTTGACAACTAGACGTACGCCGGGCACACGCCGAGCCGTATCCAATGCTAACTGCCCTTGCTCTGGGCTCGACACCTGCCCCAACATGGTCACAGTGCCTTCGCTCACTTGGACTCCAATACGGAAACCTTGCAAGCCTTGATTCATCTGCTGCTGTCGCAGCTGCGCTGTTATCTGCCGAGCAATCTGAGCGTCATCGGCTCGAACAGCAGCAAAACTAGTAAGTACGGCCAAGACCGCCCCACCTATCACCAACAAACGTGGCATGGATCCCCCCTCCTGAAACAACTGGTACCTTAGTTCCGAACGATCCCGAGCATCCGGCTCCACGATCCGTCTGGATGCTATTTACTTCGACTCGAACCCCTAGCAATCGGAATGATTCTTGCGATTTTAGCGAGAGATTTGATGGAAACGATTGGTCACTCGCCGCGCAATCCATAAAGCTTGCCGAAGATACCGACCCTAACAATGAACCAGTATCCTCGAGTCATTACTTATCTAGCATCGCACCATGCCATCACCAGCACGCGACTACAGGTAAGCGATACTAAAACTGGGATTAACAGACCCCACACTGCACGCTACCATCCGACACACCACACACGAACCGAAGGCAATACGGCAACCGCACCCACACGAGCGCCGCACCTACAGGGACACCCCATGGAACTTATCTGCGATGGACTCGATCAGCTCGTGAAATACTGGCCTGCGCTGGCCGCCGCCATGGGGCTTTGTGCTTCGGGCTGGTCGCATCGATCAGAATGCCCCGCTAGTTGCCACATGCTCTTCTTCCTGATCTTGGCCTGCCTTGGAATGGAGGTCCTCTGTAATGTCAGTTCAGGATCTTGCGACTGGTCACAAGGAGGCCTCTGGCTCGGCATTACCATTGTGGGCGGCGTCATGGCGCCGAACGGCAACTCCGCTCGCACCATGGAACCGTCACTCGAACGTCCGCTCGAGCTATTGGTCAGCCAAAAGACGCACGCCCAACAGCCCGAAAGAATCACGTCGTAACGGGTTACTTGCGCGCAATCCGTTTTTGTAGTTCACCTTCCAATTCGCGAACGTGAATACTGCGGTGCGTAACGTTGCCTTTTGGATCGATAAGCACCATGACAGGGAGCGTGAAGACTCCCAGCTCTTTGGCGAGCCGTCCCTCCAGACCACCCGGCTCATGAATTTGTGGCCAAATGATCTTATTCTCTTTAACAGACTTCCTTGCGTCACTTTCTGTTTCGTCGAGACAAATTCCGATCGGCATGAAGTTCGCCTTTCGTGCCGCCAAGATCGGAATGATTGCCTCTATGTCCCGCTTGCACGGCTCGCACCACGACGCCCAATAGTGAATCAATAACCATTTTCCGGCATAGCGGCTCGTGTCAATCGCTTTACCATCCAAAGACTTGCCGGTGATCTTGAGCGGCTTCCCCACCAGCTTCAGTCGGCGCACAGCTCCCGCGGCCTTCTCCGCGACCGGGGTACTGGAGAAATTCTCACGAATTCGCGCATACCATTCTTCCGCTTTGTCATCTTCGCCCACGAATTCCTTGGCCATCGCTAGTTGTAACATGACCTCCGAGGAGTCCTCTGTTTTGGGAAACTCAGTGACAAACTGCTCCAGCTTGTCCTGCCAGGCAGTTTGAACCTTGGGGAAGTCATCGGTTTTTTCGAGCTCTTCTGCATACCGTGCGCTCATGACCAACCAACGTGCATGCGAAGATAAGGTTTCGTCCGCTTTTTGCTGGACCAATTCTTCGGCCAGCTTCTCGAGCAACGAAATGCCGTCAGGATAAGCGCCGCTCTGCACGGAAGCACTAATGGTGTCTAACAATTGACGCACCCATACCCCACGTTCCTCAGCCGGCGATGCCTCCACAATCTTTGATAGCACTTCCGCTCGGTCAGCATGCAGCTTACCGACTGAATCTGGCGTCGTGGCCTGATTGAGTTGATCGTCGAGTTTTTCCAGTTTGGCAACGAGGTCTTGCATTTCGACGGAAATCCCTTGGGAGGCTTCGTCGGTAATAGGCTGACTCTCAGTACGCGCTATATGGAACAGTAATGGCGAACCCGCCGTCTCGTCTTTCGCCACCAACTGAGCAAGTGGCGCGGAGAGTAACCGCCAAGCGGGCCCTATTTGAAGCAACGTACCAATCGGAACCTGCTGATGATTATCACCAGCATCGACAATGGCCAACACATTTTCAAAGGCCAGCAGATCGTCCTTACCACCGTGTTCACTGGCTGGGAGCGTCCCCGGCCAAGTCGCACCGAAGTTGACCCACTCTGCCTTCTTGCCAACTACCTTTTGCTCCTTAACAATCTTGGGAAGCAATTCTCGAGCATGCTTCACATGGTCGACAATCTTGGTCTTTACCGATTCACCAATTTGCAGGCCGTCGAGTTCTGCCTGGCTGGGGAGTAGGGCCTCAATCCGCGAAAGATTACCATCTCGGAGGGCCGCCACGACTTCGTACGACAATTCTTGGGGTGAGATGACCTTCCAGGAATCGATCTTTCCATCCTGATTGGCATCCGAACCCCAACGCGAGCCGGCGCTTCCCAGCCACCGGTACTGATCAGCCGTGCCATCGTAATCCCCGTCGATATCTCGATAGGTTTCGATCCCCTTTTCGAAGTAGCACCACAGGTCAACCTTATTGTCGGCATTCGAGTCAAGGAACCGCCGCAGGGTCTCTCCGCCGGGCCCCACGACCACCCATCCGACGCCGTGTTCGCCTTTTTCGCCCCGCATCTTACACCCGTCGATTTCCTTAGCAGAAGGAGTATCCAACGGCACTGCTGGCTGAACCGGCTTCAGGTCGAGCGCCTGCTGGGCCGTCGGCTGCTGAGCGTGGGCAATTCGAATGACTAAGGAGCCGAGAACCAAAAAGGCCAACAGCATGCAAACTCGCAACTTCATAACGCATACCTTGGGGATGGGCGAACGTAAAAAACGACAACCAGCGCGAGTGACCTCCTAGCGCTGTAGTTGGTTTCGACCGCAATAACCGTTAGCATCAGTTTATTCGACATCCGATTGACCCAACATGCCAAAGCCGTGCGATAGCACTCGGCATACTAGCGTGTTTTCCCGGCCCAGCTGCGTCGCCGGGGGGCACCCTTGAACACCCTGGAGACCAACCTATACTCTTGGTGGTTTGCCCGGGCGCATAGCTCAGTTGGTTAGAGCGCGTCGCTGATAACGACGAGGTCCGCTGTTCGAGTCAGCGTGCGCCCATTTGATATAAACCTAGCCGATTGTTGAACTTACAAACCTTCCGGCGGTCGGAAGTGCGGCACGATTCGAGAAAGCCAAGAAGGTAGCCTACCTTCTTGCGGTTTCCTTTATTCGTGGTGACGCACAAATGCCCCGACTTTCTTCGAAGCTGCCCGGATATCGCAAGCACGCCTCCGGGCAGGCCTTTGTCTACCTCGATGGCAGAAACATCTACCTGGGGCCGTACGGCACCCAGCGGAGCCGCCAGGAATACGACCGTTTGATTTCGGAGTGGACCGCCAATGGGCGACGACTTCCTTCCATAAATGGTGGCACGTCGGTTGCCGAACTCTGCGCCGCCTACTTGAAGCACGCAAAGGCGTACTATCCAGGTAAGACACTGCAAACCAGGATACTCAACGCATTGAGGCTGCTGAACAAACTCTATGGTCGCAAACCCGCCGACCATTTTGGTCCATTGGGGCTAAAGGCCATCCGACAGGTGATGGTTGAAACCGGCGTATCACGCCGGTATGTCAATGACACCACGGCCGAGCTGAAGCGGATATTCAAGTGGGGAGCATCGGAAGAACTTGTTAGCCACGATGTTTTTCATAAACTGCAAACTGTTTCGGGACTAGCCAAAGGGCGAACGGAAGCCCGTGAACCCGATCCAATTTGCCCAGTGACCGATGACGACATCAACAAAACGCTGGAGCACCTAACGCCCATCGTTCAGTCAATGGTGCGACTGCAAAGGCTCACCGGTATTCGCCCCGACGAACTGTGCTCGATGCGACCAACGGATATCGACCGTACGGGCAACGTCTGGGTTTATCGACCGCCGCACCACAAGACACAGTACCGTGGAAGGTTACGCGAGGTTGCCATTGGACCAAGAGCGCAAGAGGTACTGATGCCCTACCTATTACGAGCCCCAGCCCTGTACTGCTTCGTGCCGGCGGAATCCGTGGAGCAATGGCGACGCGTTAAACGCCAAGCCCGCAAGACGGCCGTTCAACCATCGCAAGTAGACAGATCAAAGCGGAACCCTAAGCGAAACCCAGGAAAGCGATACGACACCGCATCCTACCGCCGAGCGATCCATCGTGCTTGCATCAAAGCGGGCGTGCCTCAGTGGAGCCCCAATCAGTTGCGACACTCGATGGCCACGGAAGTTCGAAGAGTGCTTGGTCTCGAAGCTGCGCAAGTGGCACTTGGGCATTCACGTGCCGACGTTACGCAGGTCTATGCTGAGAAAAACTTGGAACTCGCGGCCAAAGTGGCTCAGCAACTTGGTTGAAGAAACAATATGCAAGGGGTAACGTCCAATGTCAACATATTCTGAGATGGCCGCATTCCTTCCGGAAATCGATACACGACTCCAAGTTACCGGAGAGCGATTCATCGCGGCTGCCAGAAGGCGGGGATTCCACAGTGGAGCCCCCAATCAGCTCCGGCATACGGCGGCAACCCAAGCGAGGCGGGAGTATGGACTCGAAGCGGCTCAATCCCTTC
>JAQCHP010000279.1 GCA_027619595.1 Planctomycetota bacterium | reverse complement strand
CAATCGGTTCGACGCGGAATTCACCCACAGATTCTGGTGAAGACCCTATTTCTTAGTCACCACGAATTCCTGGGCAATCACTGCGAGACGAGGCTGGCCCCACGGGTCGGGCATGTCGTAGCGAGAGTAGGTGTAGATGAAGCGATCTGGACCTGTCGCGACGAAGTTTCCATTGTTGTCTGTGTTTTCGCCTTCCATTCCTTGGGTAGCTCGATCAATCGTCAAGTCGTTTCCCCAATTTTCTCCTTTGCCATCCGCACAAAACGTGAGGAACGAGCCCGGTCTACCATAGGCTCGGACCGCGATTCCGTTGTCGAGCATCAACCCGTTCAAAGTCCCGCCGCTACAGGGTCGAATCGGCTTCGGTGCCGACCAGGTCTTCCCTTCGTCCGTCGAACGTCGCAGGATGACCGGACCCCCTCCAGACCAGTAGATGCCCGTCGTCCGATAGATGGCGATCCAGTCGCCTCCCGCGAATCTGGGCTCGATGTGCCCGCGTACGCTCTTGAAAAACTTCTGGTAGGTGAACCGCGGTGCGCCGCCGGCGTACTTCCAGGTCCGTCCTCGATCGGTGCTGCGAAGAATATAGTTCTCTGTGCTCGAATCGATCGTCCCATCGGGGCGAAGATCAGACAAGCGGCATAGAGACTCGCTGGCATCCGGAGCGATCATTAAAGATCCGTCTTTGAGCTGCATCAGGCCAAAGGGGAAAAGCGGGGTCATGCGCCGGACCAGACGAGTTCGGTCGCCTTCTTTGACCCCCACCACCCGGCTTAGCAACAGTGTGTCGGGGTCCCAAAATGCATTTTCTTCTGTCCATTGCTCCTCGCCTGGCTTGCGCGTGAACATAAGTATTGCCTGTTTGTCGCGGGGCAGATCGCCGAGCCGAAAATAGTTGCCAGAATATGGCTTGACTTGAGGATCGTTCACGTCGAAATCGACGAATCTCCGCTGGTAGCGAATTTCTTCACCGTCTGCCATCTGGAACGCGATATCGGATAATGGCCGTTCGTCGAACCCCGTGGTGAAGTTCATGTCCATGTTTTCAGCTTGATGGAAAGAGGCAAAATGGAGCCAGTTTTGACCCCCATCTCGGGACAGGTAGTTGAGGTAGCTATGAGGCCCGGAATATCGAAACCGTTCGGGAGACGACGGTCCCTCTCCGCCTACATAGACGCGAGATAAGAGCCGTCCGTCACGGAGCCGGTAAATCGACGGAAACATATGGTGCCCCCAGCGTTCGTAACCAATCTTAGCGATACTCTCTATCCGATTGTTCACCTTTCCTTCGGGTGCGAACATGACGACGTGTGGCTCACCAGGGGTTATCTGCACCCCCACGTCCGGCGCGTTGTCGGGTAACACGACCGTACTCAAGTATTTCTTCACGATCGTTTCGTAAATCGAAGCGAGAGCCGCACTACGTTTGTCTTCAGGGATCGACTCTTCTAGGTTGGGGATTCCTTCTGATCTTCCCCACTCGAGCACTTGCTCTTCCATTCGGCGGACGTGAGTTTTAGCCGAAACTGGGTCGATGGTTGTCGCAGGATTCACATTGAGGCGACTCGACAAAAAATCGACCAAAGTACGACATGGCTCCAAGGACGAATCCGCAGCGACCCACGACGCGCCTCCCAGAAGGGTGCTCGCGAGAACTACGCTGGCGATTGGTAGTCGCAGCAACATCGATCGTTGAACCGTCATGCTAAATTTCCTATGGATCGGGGGGCGGAATTTGAGACGAGCCGCCACTGTCCCAGCGAACTCTTCAGTTTGCAGACGTTACACGTGACGGATTTCGAATCTTCAACCCCATCAGTCTTACTGCTCTTGATTGCCTGACCGCAGTTTGGACAAGTAAGCGATTCAATCATGGTTGCTGAGTAAGTCCCAATGGGAGTTTATCACGATGAGGGGCATGCCAACGTATTGCAATGTAACCGGTAGCAGGGTGGTCAGTCCAGTGACTAACGCCACGGCACAACCCCCTGCTGCCGGTTAGATTGTGTGAGGTGCTGCCGGTTCCACGGACAGGGCAGGCCTTATTTTGGACTTTCGCCGCAAAAGCTCGATGACATGCGCTGACCAAGAACAGACTGCCGTTAAGTTCGTACAGATCATACGGTCCGACGCCGTCCCCCTGATTGGCGATGAGGTGATTCCCTGCCACTTCGAAACCGTGCCGGTCGTTCCCGAATCCGAGCACCGTTTGGAGCAATGTTCCCGTCGGCGTGTAGCGACAGGCATTGTTGGTAACATCATACGCCGTGACCCACAGGGCCGTGCCGTCCCAGGCGATGAGGAACTTTAGCTTCAACCGGCTGTCAAACTCAACCCGCAAATCCTCCTTTTGGCAGTCACCCATTGGGTTCCCCTGTCGGCATGGCATGAATTGGCAGAATACCCTTGGTTTGCAGGGGTATTGCGCAAATCATGTGCTAAAGCGAAGGAAGTCATCTGGGAAATGCGGGCTATAGGAGAAAATGCGTTGGGCTGACTATCGCAAGAGACGGTCCACAGATTCGCTGGACTCAGC
>JAQCHP010000008.1 GCA_027619595.1 Planctomycetota bacterium | reverse complement strand
TTAGCAGGACCCAGCGTGCACCTGTCAAAATGGGTTCATAGCCATCCTGCTTGAGTTCCTTGACTTCTCCCGCTGAAAAACATAGGCCAAGTGGTGGCAACAGCGATCATCGCTTTGCCAACGACAGGCAGTCCGTAGCCCCAGCGGATCCACGGCACGCGGCTGCGTCGACCGTTTACGCTCACGCGATCACTACGGTAACCCGCCCAAGCTGACATGAGGGCGACGATCAAGACAGCCGCTCCTTCTACGGCGCCAAGTTGTGTCTTGGACGACCCGAGAATGGTGACGAGGAACAGAGGGAGGAGCGGGTATGCCATTTCGCTCGACACATCGGCGAAAAAAGAGACCCAGCTAAGTATCCAGACTGGGCGCGGAAGGGGTCTCCGAACCGGTGGTTGTGCGGGTAGCAGCATATCGGGCTCGACGTGTGCTCTGGTGAATATGAGTAACGGTCCGTTCCAGTACGCCATATACTTCACCAAAATCGCGATCGATTTGGCGTAAGCCAAACGTCACGGTAAGCGATCTTCCGTTCCAGGTCGATGCATAACCAGCAAGAGACCACAGAAACGCGTCGCGTGTGCCCCCCTGTGTCAATAACCCTGAGACAAAAAGTGAGCAATCAGGACTGGCGAGAAATTTCGATCTTCCAGCAAGCCGTTGCCGAGGCGAAGTTTGTTTAGGGAGGAGAAAATCACCAAAAAAGAACCGTGGAAAGAGTTGCAATTTGACAGGACCGGATTTACTATGATGCGGCACACCGCAACGGTGATTGGGATCGGATGCAGCGCAATGGGCGTGGCAGCGTTGAGCAGGATCGTTCGGACTTTTAAGGTTGCATCGGATGCAGTTCAACCAACTTGGTGGTTCAGGGCTCGTTGTGTCGCGGGTTTGCCTAGGCACTGCGTTTCGCGCGGAGTTAGACGAAGCGACCTGTATCGCAGCAATTGATCGCGCCGTGCAACTAGGCTGCAACTTCATCGACTGTGCCAATTTCTATCGCGATGGATACTCCGAGCAAATCGTCGGGAAGGCGATTCGCGGGCGGCGGTCCGAATTGATCGTTACAACCAAGGTCGGCTCGCAATTGCCGAGCGACGCTACCAGTGGCGGATTGTCGCGTCGGTCGATTCTCACTGCGGCGGAACAAAGCCTCAAACGCCTGGCGACCGATTACATCGACTTGTATCTGTGTCACTTTCCCGATCCAGCGATAGCCACGGCGGAGACCTTTGGGGCTCTGAACGATCTAATTCGACAAGGCAAGGTACGGCATGTTGGCGTGAGTAACTACGAAAGCTGGAGGCTATACGAAACGTTGGACGTGTGTGGCAAAAATGCTTGGGCGATGCCGGTTTGCAATCAGGTGTCGTACAACGTCATTGAGCGTCGTATCGAGAATGAACTGCTCCCCTTTTGCCGACAACGGAATGTGGGGGTCACCGTCTATGCCGCGACGGCGATCGGGCTCTTGTCGGGGAGATATCGTTACGGTCAACCGCCACCGGTTGGAAGTACGTGGTGGCGAGGGCCATACAACTTTCGCATCGCGATGACGCCGCAGGTCGATCGGGTCGTCCAAACGCTGATCGACATGGCTGACGTTCGCGCTACCACCCCCACTCAAATTGCCATGGCTTGGTGTTTGGCCCAGGCGGGGATCAGTAGTGTGATTACCGGTGCCGATACGCCGGAGAGAGTGGCGGAGAACATGGTCGCGGCCGACCTTGTCTTGTCCGAGGATGAATTGCGTCATCTAGAGGACATTACGTGTGGCATTCGTTGGGTCATGCGGAAAGATTGCCCACAGGGTTATTCCGATTCGTCCAATGTTAATCTCAGTGGGACGGGTTAGTTGCCTTGTCCTTACCCACATTTTGGGGCAGCTAACCGGGGATTTTTCGAAACTTTAGTCCGTTGAGCTGTCACCAATGTTTTAACGTTGACTCCGAGGGGCAAAGCCCCGCCGTTTGCATAGCCCAGTCCATCGGACTGGGTATGAGGATATCCGAAAACCGTTAGGGCCAACGGCCCGGCCCTTTGTTGCCCCTGATGATCGCAACAACTTCCCAGGCCCTACGACAATCCATCAAAGCCCCGCCTCTTTGCGGGGCCTACCGCTCAAATATGCAACTCGACAACGTCCGGTTGTCCATTATCTGAAAGCCGAAGCAAGACAATAATTTAGGCACGCTATGATTGCATTGCCGCGACACATACGCCTGCGCTCATAGCTACCCAAAAAAATGTGGATAAGGACAAGGTTAGTTGTTCGTCAATCCGCGCCGAACAAGCAGTTGAGAAGGCTCGATTCAATCGATAACCAGTCCAACGGTTGGTCGTTGCAAATGATTTCCAAGCGGCTGTCGCGGCGATAGGCCGTGTGGGCGAAGTTCGTTTGTTCCTCGACGCGATTTACCATCCACCAATCGTCGTTGCAGTGGAGAACCCCCTTCAGTCGTCGCAGCGGCGCTAGCCGCTGCAAGAGTTCCGTTAATTTCTTCCGATCGAACGTGTCGTGCGGAGAAAAAATCCATCCGCACGCCCATTGACCGAGTCCTTCGTTGTCGAGTCGCAGCGGTTTCCCTGGTGACGGTGGCTGATTCAGGGCAATCACCCGTCGAGTCTCGTGGGAATCGGGCTTCACCTGAATGGGAAGAGCGTGCTGCAGTTGAACGTCGGTGGTACGTGTTGATTCGATTGGTTCTGTGGCAAACTGAGGCGTGCGAACTACGGTTGATTCCAGATCGAGCCATTCGGGCCGTAGCTGGCCCAGGCTTGTCTCGGCAATCAGAAGTTTGGGGGGATCGAGTTGTTCAATCCACTGCCTGCAACGTTGGACGAGCTTCGGGTCTCGTACGTCGAGCCAATTTAACACGACGACGTCGGCCATTTGAATTTGGTCATGAAATACGGTGATGTTTGTACATCTCGGATTATCGAAGTCTTTGGGGTCAACTAAGCAGATAGTTGCCCGCAGATCGATGCTTGTCCGCCACTTATCGCTGCGTAAGGTGTCAATGACGCGCGCCGGATGTCCGGCACCGCTTGGTTCAATGAGAAGTCGATCGGGTTTCGTTTGGCGAATGAATTGGGCCAGCAATGGTTCCATAGCGTAGGCCATGGTGCAACAAAAGCAGCCTCCACCGAGTTCCTGGACCTGAACTTCGTCCGCTTCGGACTCGAGAAGGGCGTGGTCAATCGAGACCATGCCATATTCGTTCACGAAGATAGACCACCTTTCGCCGGCTGGCCGTTGGTCGAGGAGGGTGCGAATGGCGGTCGTCTTACCCGCACCGAGAAATCCTGTGATGAGATTCGTCGGGATACGCTTACCAGGTTGCCACATATGTTTTTTTCCGAATCGGGGTAGACGGGGGAGGATATCGATTGCACTCCGTCGTTCACAAGGTCACAATGTCGTGTCGAACCGTTTTTCCCCTTTCCTTGGAGACCGAAAAATGTTGGCGAATCTTTGGCTACCGATTGTTCTGTCGGCCGTGGCGTTGTTTTTTGCCAGTTTTTTGTCCTGGATGATCTTACAGCTTCACAAGCAGGATTGGATCAAGATTCCGCAGGAGGACGAATTTCTTGCGGCGGTCAGCCGAATGGGGCTTCCGCCCGGCAACTATATGTTTCCGGCGTGCGACACACCAGAACAGATGAAGAGTGAGGAATTCCAGAAAAAATGGAAGTCGGGTCCGAGTGGCGTAATTACGATTTTTTCCGACGTGAACATGGGGAAGAACCTCGGTTGGACGTTTGTCTATTTTCTCGTGGTCAGTTTTTGTTTGGCCTATCTCGCCACCCTGGGTGTGCGACCGGGTGCTGGGTTTATGGATGTATTTCGCTTTGTCTCGACAGCGGGGCTGATGACGTTCTTGTCGGCCATTGTGCCTCACGCTGTGTGGTTTCATTGTCGAATTGTGGGGCACGTGATCGAGTCGGTCGTTTTTGCTGCGATTGCCGGAGGTATTTTCGCGGTATTTTGGCCCGCGGGCGTGTAAGGAACGGAATTTGCCCCCCTCCTGGTAGGGTCGAGAACGAGGGGATTTGCTTGCGGAGTGCTTGACTGCAAAGCATGATGGAGGGGATCAATTGCCATTGCGAGGCAAGCGTTACATCCTTACCGCTCGACCGTCGGTCGAGTAACTCCTCAAGTGCGAAATGAATTTCCTGAGTCTATTTCGATTTAATCGGAGCAAGAAGGCGTCATCGCATCCTCAAGTCCATATGACTTGGATGCAGTCAAGCGTTGGCCGGACGGTCAGTCGGACCGCAACGGTCCTTCGTCAGCAGATTTGGATTTGGCCAATCATCGCAGTCGCCGTACTTTTGGCCGTTGGATTGTGGGTACGATTCGCCATCGAATCCACAATGAAGGAAAATTTTCGGTCTCAGTTGGAGACACTCCTTACGACTGAAAAGGCCATGTTGGAGAGATGGTTAAAAGGGCAGGCATCCAATGCGGAGGGAGTTGCAAATGACCTACTGGTACGGCGAGCAATCTATCGCTTGCTTGACTCCGATTCGACAAAACAGTCTTCGGGTGGTGAGTTGGATCGCCAAAGTATCCAAAGCGAGGTGGGCAAGCTAATTGCGCCCATGTCAGGTTCGCGAGGATTTGTCGGCTTTTTTGTCGCTGACCAGTCGAAGCGAATTGTGGCATCGTCGCATGACTCTCTCGTCGGTCGTAGTGACGTTCGATCCTACGACGGATTTTTATCGAGAGTGCTCAAGGGGGACTCGGTGGTGTCTGCTCCGTTTCCAAGCGCTTTAGCGATAAGCGACGAGCAGGGGGAATTGCGAACCGGCGTGCCAACGATGTGGGCCTGCGTGCCCATTCGCGACGAAGGATTTCGGGTTGTGGGCGCATTGGCCCTACAAATTCGTCCGGAGATGGAATTTACTGAGATTCTGCAATTGGGAAGAATTGGAGAGACGGGGGAGACGTATGCGTTTGATCACCAAGGGTTGATGGTGTCCAATAGCCGATTTGACGAAGCTCTGATTCTCTTGGGTGTCTTGCCTGACATACCCAATTCGCGATCGATCCTCAACATTTCCTTGCGCGACCCGCTTGGCGATATCACGCTCGGCCACCGTCCCAAGCAGCGCAGGTCGGAACTGCCACTGACCAAGATGGCCGCCGATGCGATCAAGGGGAATTCAGGTTTCGACGTGGAGGGTTATCGTGATTACCGCGGTGCGATGGTGCTTGGTGCTTGGACGTGGATGCCCGAGTACGGTATGGGGCTGACGACGGAAATCGATCGTGCCGAGGCATATAGGCCCCTTACCATACTTCAGCGGACATTCGCGGCGCTGTATACCCTGTTAATTGCTAGTTCGGTTGCCATTTTTCTGTTTTCTCTTGTCGTGGCACGCATGCGCAGGGAGGCTCAGAATGCGGCGATTGAGGCGAAGCAATTGGGTCAATATACGCTGGGCGAAAAATTGGGTGCTGGCGCGATGGGAGTCGTCTACAAGGGACAGCATGCGATGCTTCGGCGGTCCACCGCGATTAAGTTGCTGGACGCCGACAAGATGAACGACGTATCGATTCAGCGTTTTGAGCAAGAAGTACAGATTACATGTCGATTGAACCACCCGAGTACGATCGCGATTTACGACTTTGGGCGAACTCCCGAGGGAGTATTTTATTATGCCATGGAATATCTTGATGGTATCACATTGCAAGATTTGGTAGACACATTTGGCCCGCAGCCAGAAGGACGTGTCATATCCATATTGTTACAGGTTTGTGGTTCCTTGTTCGAAGCCCATGCGCAGGGGTTGGTCCACCGCGACATAAAGCCTGCGAATATCATGTTAAGCCGTCGAGGCGGAGAGCCGGATGTTGTCAAAGTACTAGATTTCGGCTTGGTGAAAGCGACTGATGAAAATTCTTCAGTTCAGTCGTCTTTGCAGGCTGGCATGGCAGGGACGCCGCTTTATATGTCGCCGGAAGCGATTCAATCGCCGATGTCGGTCGATGGGCGAAGCGATCTTTACGCCCTCGGCGCCGTGGGCTACTTCCTTCTGACAGGGAAACCGGTCTTTAATGCGTCGAGTCTGAGCGAGCTTTGCCAAAAACATGTGGACGAAACTCCGGTGCCACCCTCGACCCAATTGGGTCAGCCGGTGGTCAATGGCTTAGAGCATGCACTGCTCTGTTGCCTAGAAAAAACGAGGGCAAAGCGCCCGCAAACGGCTCGCGACTTGGCGCAATTGCTAAAGAAGTGCCGCGACGTCGAGGAATGGACGGTAGAGGACGCCGACGCGTGGTGGAGTCGCTACGAAAGATCGCCAGCGAGTACGGCTGTCAACGCGAGAAAATCGTCCGATTCCAAGACACAGCATGATCAAACGATGGAATTGGGTTCGTAACGGCTGGCACTGACATTCGTTTGCGGTTCGATTGCTCACGGCTTCTGTTTTCTAGCTAATGCCAATTCCAGATGTCCAAAGGCTCGCGGGTCTTCTGGTGAAAGATCGATCGCTTTACGAAAGTCCTCTGCGGCGCGGTCGTATTCCTTGACTTCCAGCCATGCCAAACCGCGACTGTCGTAGGCAAATGCGAGACGTGGGTCAAGCCGAATCGCGTTATCAAAATCTTCGATCGCAGAGTGGAAGTCTTGCTGAGCCGCCCTGGCGACGCCTCGATTGCAGTGGGCCCAGGCAAGTGTTGGGTCAAGCCGAATCGCTTCGTGAAAATTTTCGATGGCGACGGGGTAGTCTTGCTTCTTGAGAAAAGCGAATCCGCGATGGTAGTACGCGATGGCATCATTGGAGTCGAGCCGAATCGCTTTGTTGTAGGCACGGATAGCGCGGTCGTACTCCTGTTTCGCGGCCCATAGGTAGCCACAATTGACCTGTGCAGCCGCGAATTGTGGGTCAATTCGAATCGCCGCATGAAAGTCGTCACTCGCCTTACCATGATCGTGTTTTCGCAGCCAAACATTACCGCGGTGGTTATAAGCGATTGCATTTTTGGGATTGAGCCGAATCGCGTG
This sequence comes from Planctomycetota bacterium, assembly GCA_027619595.1. GTDB lineage: Bacteria > Planctomycetota > Planctomycetia > Pirellulales > Pirellulaceae > JAQCHP01. The sequence continues at coordinate 59,485 of JAQCHP010000008.1, read as the reverse complement.
GCAGAAATCGTCGATTGCCTTGTCCAATTGTTGCTGCTTGAGCAGTGCGACTCCACGATGACAGTAGGTGTCGCTGGACAGTGGTTCGATTTCAAGGGCTGTCGAATAATAGGCGATCGCTTGGTCGTAGTCTTCTCGCGCGGCACTGGCAATACCAGCCGCGAGAAATGCATCGGTGATTCCCGGCGTGTTGCGGATCGCTGACGCAAGGTGTGGCTGTAACTTGACTGCCATGTCATAGTCGTGGATCGCCAGTTCGTAGTTCTTTTTTTGCATCCATGCGTCGCCGCGATTGTTATAGGCCAAGGCGTCCTGCGGGTCGTACCGAATTGCTTCGTTGAAATCGTTGATCGCCTTGTCGATTTCCTGCTTGGCGGCCCAGGCGATGCCCCGATTGCAGTAAGCCCAAGCCAGTTGTGGGTCGAGTCGCAGGGTTTCGTTGTAATCCAAAATGGCTTTGTCGTAGTCTTGTTTAGCTGCCCAAGCATAGCCGCGGTTGATGTAGGCGGCGGCGAGTGAGGCGTCGAGCCGAATCGCGTCACTGAAGTCTTCCACGGCCTTGTCGAAGTCATGCTTTCGCAACCAGGCATTGCCCCGATTGCAGTAGGCACTGGCGTCCTTGGGATTGCGAAGGATGGCCTCGGTCCACTGTTGGACCGTCTCCTCAACATTTTGCTTTGCCATAAATTGTTCTTTATCCGACGTGCATTTAACCCCAATCGCCTCATTCTACCTGGATTAGGCTGGTTCACGCAAATGGGGCGGAAAAACAAGCAGTTGCAGCGGTCCGGAGGACGGGAAAGTCCCTACAACCGTACCAGCGACCGGCAGCGCCATCCCGTGCCACGGTTGGGCACATGTCGGAATCGAGTAAGATTGGTCAGTCCGAGGTGATTTTGCGGTAACCAACGTGAGCCGAGCGTCTGGTTTGCCGGATTGAATGCGATGGCAACTGCGATGCAGAAAAAAAATATGATTTTGCTAGACAGCTTGCAAAGCGTTGGTAGAATGACGGTGTAGCGACCGCAATCTGTGTTTGAATCAGCATCTTGTGTCGTACAATTGCGGGTTGTTACCCCTACTCTTCCTGATCTGACTGCGATGTACGTTAGGGTGCAGTTTTTTTTGGTGCAGTGTCTGCGTTTGATTGTCTGCGTTTGATTGTCTTTGGGTTTGTGGGCAATTCCAAGTTTATGTGAGCGGCATTCAGATCGGTCTTCGACGGCGATGATGCAAGCAACATGATTCAGTTTCAGAAGATCAACGTGCGCAGTTGATGAGCCGCCGCCTATTTCACGAAGGGGGGTGCATGAATGCAGAGTCCGCCAGGTTGGTATTCATGAGGGGGTGTCACGCGACAATAGGTGTGGTACCTGCTCGAGAGTTAGGTCAATTCGATGGGGTGCTGCCGGTAAGATCGGTTTTGTGATTGTGTGCACTTGTCCGAGAGGGAATGTGTGCGGGCTTTTGCGCCGCCGTTCCGCCGTGAGGGCCGTGGATGTGTGCGTGATTTGCGACTGGTCGTCGACAGCCTGACATCCCAAAATGTGCAAACCACCCCAGCGAACTGGGGTGGTTTCGTTTGGTGGCCAAATGGTACATTGGGGGACGAGGCGTTGCCCGTTTCCAGATTACGGTTGTTTGAGATTGGAGGGGTGTGTCATGTCGATGAACGTTGTTCCACCTGTTCGAAGTAATCCGTCCGCAAGTATCACTGAGCAGATGCTATTGGAGCACCAGATTCTCAGGCATATCATGGAGTCGCTGCGGGCTGTTGTGGGATGGAGTCCTTCCGCGGATGGGGGCGCTCGGAAAGTCAGTTCGCTGCGGTTCATCGTAAGTTCGCTGCAACGGCATCTCGAGCACTTGCTGCGTTTGGAGGAAGAGGACGGTTATATGTGGCAGCTTGCCAAGACTCGACCCCATTTGACGCATCGAGTTAGCAAATTACGACAACAACACGACAATTTCCGGGAAGTGCTTGGCCAGGCGGTAAGCGATATGGACCGCATTACTAGCTGTGATGACGGTCCCGGGTTACTCCTTTGTCACAACCTGATCGGCCTCTTGGACGAGCTGGAGGCCCATAGCGACGAAGAAATACGTTTGGTTCAAGACGCATTTCTTCGTGATGAAGGGGGAGAAGGGTAGTTCCGCCGATATACTTTCTTTGCACGCATGCACTCTTTGGTGTGCGAACTGGCGCGCGGCCGAAGGTCATGTACGCGACCGATTGTGTTTGGCATGGATGTTGCCCTCTGCAAGACATGCCATTGGTGAATTGGCAAAGGCTCGTGCGATTACAGCCCTGTCCTGGGGTGTGTTTCGATTCGTATTCTTGGCGGCGGTAGTTGCCAAGAGGTACGAAGCCGACGGAAAGTGAGCAGTCCGTCGCAGATATTCTCTTGGTGGTGTGTCCGGTTGTCTAAATTAAAAGGGAGCAGGAATGAACTTCGCCGGTGTATTGGATGCGTGCGGAATCGCCATGTGTCTGGCTAGAACGCCCTGGAATCAAAGAATAGGTTCGAGTTGTGTGGGTTGGAATGTCGTCTTCTTGCTGGCACTCGTTATGGGATCGCAGGCGGCACTGTCCGCACCCATTGAACATACTCGCGATGGGCTTGATGTCGTAAAGCACAATATTTCTGACAAGAAGGCGGTCCTTGTCGATGTGCGAGAAAAAGATGAATGGAGCGAGGGGCACTTGAAGGGCGCGGTTCTCGTGCCACTTAGCGTATTGGAAGGAGGGAAATCCCGCGGCAAAATCGCGGAGGCTCTCCCGAAGGATAAGATTATCTACTGTCACTGCAAGTCGGGGCGTAGGGCCCTGAAAGCGGCTCGTGTTCTTCAAGAGTATGGATACGACGTGCGACCCCTTGCCGCCGGTTACAAAGATCTCCTGAAAGCTGGTTTCACTCCGGATCAAGAATAGACTTACGGCGTTTGATCGATCATCAAGTGTTTCACCAGACTTGCAGCGGCCGTAGTTCATGCATCTGGATGTCGGACCTTTCCGAATATCAAGAGGGATTCGTGCAGCATCCAACAAACGAGGACCGATCACTAAAATCAAGCAGTATGATCTCGTATATTTGTCACGCGATTCCTGTTTGGCTACAGATGAAAAGTCCAACACGACAGTGGGGGTTGATCCCCAGTGTGACGTTTCGGAGTACGTGCATGACCGGCTAGAGCGGAGTGCCGCATTCAATACGCAATCCTGACGCACTTTCATGCCGATTTCTTGGCCGGACACGATTTCTTGGCCGGACATATTAAACAGCGCGATTAAGTCGGAGCGAAAATCAGTTTCGGTTGGCGAGGACCACCTGACTTCAACGAGTCACGACAGCCAAGGGCCCATTCCGGTCGCAAGATCTGCCAAAAAATGGCGTTTTGGGAAACCACGAGGCCCGGCCGCAGACGCTCTATAAGCGTGACATTGTCGAATAACGGATTCCGTTGTTTCGCGGCGATAAAATAGGCAGCCTGATCGGATACTGAGATAGCTAGGCAATGACCCTCTGCGTCTTGTCCGTTTACGGCTGGATGTGAAACGGCAACCGTGACTCCCCGAGCTTGTCTCGGTAGGACACTGTTCACAACCAGAAGCGGCCTGTAGCACGTTTCTTGGACAGACATGCGTGTGTGCTTGGTGTGAAATTCGCAATCGCATGTGATAGGATCGCACGAAGATCTAGTCCGCGTCGTCGAGTGCCTCCGGTGCAACACGATGCGAATCGGTACTGCCAAGCACTCCCCAGCAGTCCTGAACGGCTTGTTCGGCCATCTCAAGCAAGGTTTCTACCCAATTTTGGCGGTCGGCATGGAGTAAGCAAATGTAAATGTGCCGCGCGAGCGTCAACGCTTCATGACATGCGACCCGGTGCCAGAAGGATCGGTCGACGGGGCGGCAATACCCGGCATAAAACTTCCGCTTCAGCCGCCGCAGGAAAACGTTCGTCCAACCTGCACGCACGCCATGGTCACTCAGGCAACCCACAAAGTTTCCGAGATCAAGTGCCGCGTCGCCACGACACAATAAATCGAAATCGAGCAACACCACACGGTCACCATCTACGAGTGCCTGTCCGAGATGAAAGTCGCGATGGATGCATGTCGTCTCCGGTGGCTGCAAGGTACGCGTTAGCTCCACACTACGCCAACGGAGGTGGCCCAGCCGTTTGCTCAGCTCAGGTACCAAGTTTGCCGCTCGATTTAACCGTTCGGCAATTAATTCCGCGTCGTCGTCATGTGTGTGGGTTCGCTCCACGGCCAAGTTGGCATGGTGCAGCTTGGCTAGGGCTGCGGCAATCCGGGACAGCACTCGCTCTGCCGCCGGTCCGTCGAGCAAGCGAGTTACTTCCTGGCCCGGCATCCGATGTTGTAGCCACAACTTTAACTGAGGGATCTCACCCCATGGGCGGGCGACACAGATGCCGTCGGTCGAGTCTGTTGAGAAACCCGCATTCCATAACGTGACTTGATGGCGTAGCCGCATGGCGCTGCGCTCTTTGGACTCTAGTTTGCCGAGCACGGTCGCTGGCACGTTCGACGGAAGCGATAACCCCTGGTATTCAATAAGCGCCCGTCTGCCAAGTTTGTGCCGTAGCCCGCGGATGCTCTGCAAGACAATCCCAGATTCTTGCCTGTCGCACGATGGCAGCGTCGCCAGGAAGTCGGTTGCCACAACTGGATCGAGAGCAGATCGCAGGTGCGGTAAAGCGGCGTCAGCAAACATCTCGACTGGGGCTGCCACGCGGACCATTGCTGCGGCGCGTGGTGAAAACAGTGTCGTTGTGATTTCGACAAGTTGCGTTGCGCAATCAACGAGCCGCTGCGCAATCTGCGGCCAGTCCCTATGGCGTCGTCGAAAGGGCTCGACGGCCAGCTCCACCAATCGAAGTGCCGTCAGGTGGCGCATTAGGCTGACGTCGATTGGAAAAGGATAGGCCGCCAGCAGAGTGTCGTTGAGCTTCTGCACGGGGATGCCGAGCGGCGAGATCGCATCACGCCGCCACAAATCGGCTGCCAGATTTGCCAAGTCCCACTCCGGCGGTCCGAGAGACGCATGGTCGAAATCGAGCAGCGCGATCTCGCCGGTGGCGGAGTCGACCAAGAGTTGATCTAGATGCAGGTCGCCATGCAAAGTATTCCGTCGTTTAGATTGCGAACTTAGGATCGCTAAGAGAGGCTCCGTCATTTCGGTGCAACAAGCGGCCAACGCAGGGCAAATCGCTGCAATCGACTCGACAGCCCCTCGGACACGAAGTGGCCAACGGTTACGTTGGAGTCGAGGCAGCTTGGAACGTTCCCAGGCATGCAACCGGCCAAGGCGGTCGGCTACGGCTGGTAACGAAGCCAGAAGCGACGTCACCTTGGGCGAGTACCCCTCGACCCACTGTGTGGCAATCGCCGCATGGCGGTCGGAGGCCCCGAGATACTTCAGTTCGGGAACCGGGCTCCGCAGAGCCCGGAACCGCCGTTTCGCCTGCGCAAACCCTGCACGGTTGTATAACCGCAGCGTGGCGATCGGTTGTTCCTTCTTCATGACGCACGCGACGAACCGCCGTTCAGGATTATGGCGCAAGACGGAACCGGAGTACGGATCCACTCCATCCGTAGGAAGTCCGACACGCTCCAACAACGCTGTCCGAAGCTGGTGACATCCCCATCTTGAAAGCGACTCAATGTGCCGGTCCTCTGGAAAGAGGAACAAGACCAATTCACGGTCGCAGGTGACGCTTGCTTCGCGGTAACGGCCTTTCGCGCGTGCGACGTCCGCAAAACCAACTGCATAGCCAAAAAGTTCGCCGTCTGACGTATCGATTCGCACTCGAACCAAGCAACTGGTGGCTGGCTTGTACCGCACATAGTCAACAGCAATGTCTCGGACTTCGGACGAAACGAGCATGCGTGCTACGCGAACGCGGAGTGCGTCGGGGTCGAGCAGGACGCTGAGCACAGGCAAGGCGGGGTCGTGTTCGACCAGAAGTGCATCGGCATCGTTCAGCATGGGTATAAGGGACTGCCTTGGAGTGTTGTGTTGAGATCCGCTCGCTCAAGCGTCGGTCGACATGGTCTGCAGCCGATACATCTCGGCGAAGCGACCACCCAGCGATAGTAGTTTGTGCGGAGCGCCATGTTCGACCACCTGTCCGTGTTCCAACACGAGCACACGATCGGCCCGTTGCGCGTCTGCTAGGTCGTGCGTCACGAGTACGGTCGTGCGCCCCTGTGCAAGCCGATGGAGCGCATCACGTACGAGACGTTTTTGCTGTTGGTCGAGCGCTGTGGCGGGCTCGTCGAGTAGTGCAATGGGTGCGTTGCGGACCAGTGCCCGAGCAATGGCGATCCGCTGACGCTGTCCCTGTGAGAGGTTGACTCCGCGTTCGCCTAGGACGGTATCATAGCCTCGCGGGAGATTGCGGATAAAATCATCAGCCTCGGCCAACTTAGCTGCTCGTTTGATCGCCGCACGACTGGCCCCCAGTGCACCGAAGGCAATGTTGTCCCACACATTGGCCGCAAAGAGCACTGTGTCCTGCAGCACGATGCTCATCTGGCTTCGCACCGAAGTGATAGTCCAATCATGAACGTCGTGGCCATCAATGCGAATTGCTCCTCGTGTTGGCTCATAGAACCGAGACAGAAGATTAAGGATGGTCGATTTGCCAACGCCCGACGGACCGACGATCGCAACAAATTCGCCGGGCGTTATGTTGACGCTGAATTGATCGAGCACCGTGACGCCCGAGTCGTACTCAAAGGTAACGGTGTCGAATTCTATGGCACCACGTAGCTGAGGGGCGTCCGTGGCGCCAGGTCGATCGGCGACATCGGACTTCGCGTCGAGCAGTTCGATAATTCGTTCTCCGGCAGCAGTTGCCTTGGAAAGTCGAGCCGCGTAGCGAGCCATATCTTGTAGTGGTCGCAGTCCCCGTTTCAGATAGGTCAAGAAGACGATCAGGTCGCCTGGCGAAAGTGAACCGGCCAGCGCTTGGCGTCCACCGTACCAAAGCACCATGGCGGTCGCCGCGGCAATCAAGACATCCGTCCAGCGCGATAGTTTCGCGGTGAGCTTGCGGGTCTTGACCTCGTCGCGGGCGCTCTGTTCGTCGCTTGTGTTGAAACTGTCCTCGAACTGTGACTCAAGTGAAAGTGCCTGCACCACTTGAATCGACGCAATGGCTTCAGCCGCCATCGCCGCTACGGCACCTTCGCGCTTGCGCTGATCTCGAGCTGCTTCGTGAATGCGTTTTCCGAGTCGCAGCGTCGACAAGGCAAAGAACGGGATGGCCACAATGGCGATGAGAGCGAGTCGCCAATTCAGCCACAGCATGACTCCCGTCATTCCCCACAGTACTAAAACTCCTCCGATCAACGGGAGTACCGCGGTGACGGCTACCTCACGAAGCATTTTGACGTCGCCGAGCATCCGCACCAACAGATCGCCTTGTCGTGATCGATGGTGAAACGACAACGGCAACATTTGAAGCTGCCGATACAGCCTTGTCCGGATGCGCGACACGACGCGGTTCCCGATCACCGCAAACGCGACCGATTCGCGATATTCAGCCGTGGCCCGCAGCGTGACGATTGCGACGTAAGCTGCCGCAGAGAGGAATAGGGTCGTTTCCAGAGAGAACCAGTTTTGTGCGGACGATCGCGCCATTGGATCGACGGTTAACGCATCGATGACGAATTTAAGCGGCCAGGGCTCCAGCAACTGCATGGCGACACCGGCCAGCATCGTGGCGATCGCGGCCAAAATGCGCCACCGCTGTGCAGCCACATCCGGGGCAAAATGGCGTACCATGCTACTGAATGCCGGGAGGGCCTTCGTGATTCGCGCTTGAGCTTTCATCATGTCGCCCTTGTTAGAGCAAGGGGCACAATGTTGCGCGGGATGGCAGCGTTTAACATCTGCTGTACGCGCTGTTCCCAACGGTGGTGGGTCACCGCATCGTTCCTGGCGGCGACGCCGAGCGCAATTGCCAGGGGTCGATCGTCTCGGACACGCTCGAGAACTGCAGCGAGCGACACGCAGTCCCCCGGAACGTAGTGCATTCCGTTACGGCCGTTTTCGATAATCGCCGACAATTGCCCGGTGCACGCGGCGACGACTGGTAACCCAGTCGCCAGATATTCATATAACTTCAATGGGGAGAAGTAGAATTCCTCGTCGGCCGCGTAGGGGGCAACTGCGACATGGAACCGCCTGAGACGGGAAGGAATCTGGTCGGCGGCGATGTGTCCGGTAAAGTGAATTGCACTTTGGATGTTGCAGGGCAACCTAGAGACTCTCTGTTCCAGTGAGTCCCGAATGGGACCGTCTCCCACGATGACCAACTCAGCAGGTCGATCCGATTCACGCGTCTTGATTAGTGAAAAGGCTTCGATGAGATCTCCTACGGCGTGCCAGGGGCGGAGTGAGCCGACGAATCCGATCCTATACGCCTGCTTATGACGCATGTCCGGATCCGATGGAGTGAAGCAATCGGTGCGTACGCCATTGGGAACGATCATAATCTTTTCCTGCGATGCCCCATGCCGTTGCGCATAGCGACCGACTTCCGCTGATACACATGCCACGACTCGGGCGACGGCGAAACATCGTCGCGTGGCGGCTTCCGCGGCGATTCGATCGTTGAGCTCGCGATGGGCTAACTGTTCGTCCACCAGCGGCGCGTTGACCTCGATGATCGACGGCACACCGTACGCGGACCCATACTCAGCGGCGGCGCTTGACCACAGGGCGTGCCGTTCATAGGCCAGGTCGAAGGGCCCTGCATTCGCTAACATCGATTGTGCTCGTTCGTTGGCCTCACGCAGGCAGCGTTCGCGTTCCGTCGTGTGCTCAGCGGGGGCCATTGGAATCTCGTGCAGCTGTACTGCTTCCAGGCCCTCAGGAGTCCTACCTCCCACATTTACGGCAAAGAGCGAGACATCATCGCCTCGCGACAGAAAGACTCGCAATACTTCTTGAACGTGCAAAGAACATCCTTTTCCGCCGTATACAGGAACGCCGCGGTAGAGCGATACGTACGCAATGCGCATCAAACGGCCTCCGCGAGCGATCTCGCAGCATGCGACGCCGAAGCGAATAAGGTACGCAGCAGGGCCGCATTGCGGTCGACGTCGAAATCGTGCTCAATGCGTGCTCGAGCGGCCGATGCGTGGCGATGTCCGAGCGCTGGACTGGTGAGCAACTCAGCTATGGCTCCCGCTAGGTCGTGCGGCGAGCGTTCTGGGACGAGCAAACCTGTCACGCGGTTGTGAATAATCTCGGGAATTCCGGTAACGTCTGTTGCCACGCATGGTGTGCCACAGGCCATCGCCTCCAACAACACGGTCGGCATTCCATCGCGGTCGCCGGAGGAAGCGGTAACGCACGGCGCGACGAGCATCGACGCGTCTCCCATGAGCTGACGCACGCGATCCAAAGGAACGGGTCCGGCCAATTGAACGATCCCACCCAGGTCTGCCTCATCGATCTGCCGCTGCAACGCACCTGCCAACTCCCCACCTCCAACAATGACGCAGCGGAAGGTATGCCCCCGTTCACGGAGCAATGCACAGGCCTGCACGAGATCGTCGAATCCCTTCTTTTCCACAAGCCTCCCGACTGCTAGGACAAGTGGCGGCTGCCTGTCATTTTTGGTCCGCTTCGCAAAGGGAAAATCGTCCAAAGTGAGGCCATTAAAGACACGGACCACCTTATCAGCCTGATCGGGGTACTCGCTGCGCAAGTACGATACGTTGAAGTCGCTAACGGATATCACGACGGCGGAGTCCGCGATTTTCTGTCGCAACGCTGAGGAATCAACGCTTTCGTGATAGATGTCTTTGGCATGCGCTGTAAATGAGTAGGGAACCCCAGTCAGCAGCGAAGCCAGACGGGCAACGGTTGTCGCGCTGGTGGCGAAATGAGCGTGAATATGGTCGATCTGCCGCCGGACGACGTCGGAAGCCAACTCAATTGCTTGGTAGACGTCGATCCCCTCGGCGTCGATCGCGCCGGCCAACGCAGCCACCGATGCGGGGTGGTCCCGCAACCAGGGCTCGAGTTGCGCCCAAAACTCTCCCGGCCGCACACTGCCTGAAGCCAAATACCGTACGGGCGCACGCACACGGGCAATTGCCGGTTGAAAGTGCGTGTCGACCAAGGGGCGTAGGGAATAGACATTTAACTGAGTTCCAGCCCGCTCATGAGCCAACAACTCGTTCACAATGAACGTCTCGGAAAATCGTGGATAGCGTTTGAGCACATAGGCAATGTTGGACGGGGACCCATTGGAAGGAGACCCATTGGAAGGAGACACAGCGCTGCCGCGTCGGAGTGATGTACGCATCAGGTTTCCTTTGTGGCGATGGAGCTATCGGTTCTCGCGATTCCACGATGATGGGTGGCTTCGCTGACAAGCGACAATGCAAGCCGCCCGATGTTTGCGAGTCCGGCGAGATTAATTTGGTGTTCCGCGGTCGGGCGTGCGGGATGATCGGATACGATCCATTCGCGCAGGCGGTCGGTGGAGAGTTCACTGGGGTGAATTGTGTGGACAACGCCACGATCGGCAAGGCTTTTCGCACGGATCCACTGCTCACAACGCGGTTGAACGCGTGGAACCAGGAGTGACGGTTTGCCGAACGACAGCAGCGAACAGACCGTGTTGTAGCCCGCCATCGCGACGACGCGTTCGGCACGTTCCACGAGCAAGTCGACTTCCGGCACGAAGTCGAATACGTGCAGACCCTTCTTCCGGCTGGCCGCGGAGCGCAGGGTGGCAGCGACGTCATCGGGCATGAAGGGACCGTTCACCAGAACCCCCTGCCGACCATCTTCTGGGAAGGCGCGAATAAACTCTGCCGCAAGGCCGGCTCCGTCCTGGCCTCCCCCCACTGTGCAGAGCACCATCGGCGTGTCGTTCAGCAGCGAGTCGAGTACACCGCGAAGCTTGGAAGATTGGTCGGCCACGCGGCTCGTTTGGTCGATGAATCCGGTATAGGTAACCTTGGAGCCGATGGAGTTTGGGAGTGAATACTCTAATACGGCGTCATAGACTTGTGGATCTCCGTAGATCCAGACCGAATCGTAGTACCGTTCGATGGCCTCGACGTTCCCCGGGCAAAGCCACTCGACGGCCACGCTTTTTGGGTCGTCCAAAACGTCTCGCAGTCCGAGCACGATGCGTGTTGAACCTTGCGCAGAGAGTCGTTCGAGCGTTGGTAGCAGTTCCCCAAATGCACCGGTGGGCACCTTGTCGACGATCAGTAGGTGCGGCCGAAAGGCTTCGAGAGCGGATCGAATGGAATCGGTTCTCAGCCGCCGGAGATCGTCGCGTTCAAGCATGAGTTGAGCCGACCGATAGTCGCCGACCGAGTCCTTGCGCCAACGGGGCAAGGTCAACAGATCGGCTCGCTGCGGAAGACGAAAGAAGTTGGCCTCGTGTGCACCTGTGACTAATAGGCTCGACGCATTCGTCGCTGGCGCCGCAAGTGCTTCAGCAATCAGGAGATTGCGGCGTAAATGTCCCAATCCCATGGTGTCGTGTGAATAGAGCGAGACTCGCATCGTTCGCTGCGCCATGGAACCGACTGCTGCGTCAATTCGGACCGAGTTGGCCATGGAAGGGGTCGCGATACCAGATGATGGAATAAGGTCGTACACGGGTCGGTACCAATTATTGGATTAACGAATGGTTTCCAGTGCTTCAGTGGCCATTTTCCGCACTTTCTCTTCCGGATCTTGTTTCGCTTTTTCAAGCGCGGGAACGGCAGGTTTCGCCACCGCGCCCATGCGCGACAGCGCCTTGGCGGCATAGTAACGATGGTCGGCGTTCGGGCTTTGCAAAGCAGCGGAAAGGAGAGGCAGCGCGGGCTCGCCGGCGGAGTCGATATTTCCGAGCGCCTTAAGGAGGTAGTATTTCGTTTCATCGTCGGCACTTTGGAGAGCTGCGGCGATGTCCGGCGCAGCGGGAGCAGCGGCCTCTTCCAGCTTGCTGATCGCCTTCGCAGCGCGGTACCGTACCTTGGAGTCCGTATCACGCAACGCCATGGCGAGTTGTGGGAGCGCGTCGGCAGCACTTTCGCCCAGCTCTTCCAGACTGCGTGCTGCCTCGCGACGTTCGTCGGCTTCCGTGGAACGCAACTGCTCAATGAGTTGCGCTACATTCGACTGGCAGCCGGAAAGTGACAATAACCAGGCAGTGAGCAGGAGTGACGTTGAATTGATACGAAAGTTTTGCATGGTTCAGGATCCCTGGGGAATTGTTCCGTCTTCGATGGCTCCGCTGGCGTTGAAAATCTTGCCATCGATGTCGTATCCAACTGAGCGAACGGAGCCATCCACATAGGCCGCGTTGATACCCGCACGGTGGGACGAGCCGAACAGTTTTTCGCCGTCGGAATCGTCATCGAATACGTCGGGCTCTGGCGGATCGCTGGTCTTGCGGATTGTGTCCTCGTTCCAGCCTACGGTGTAGCCTTCGTTATCGTCGTCTTGCTCTTGTCCGAGCTTGTCAAGGTTGAGGCGTTTGTCAGCCGCCAGAAGTGTGTGAGACGTTCCATCCAATACGTCGGCGTGTTTCATGTTCCTGAACCGTTGCACAATGCCAGTGAGTTCTCGGTTGGCGGCGGCGTAGTCCGTCATGGCGTGCTTGATCCGCGTGCCGGTCAGAGCAGGAAGGTATTTGTCCGATCGGTCGAACACCTGCTGGTCACGGCGTGACGGACAGAACATTGTGGGTAGCACGCTACCGATGGCAATTACGGCACCGGCATCTTGAATCGCTTGCCCTTCGATGTAAGGCAAGATCTGGAATCCCCAACCTGCCCGCTGTTGTGGACCGAATACTGCAGACGGCCCTTCGTAGGTCGGGGGAAGATTCCACACAGCAAGAACGACAGAAGAAAAGTGCCCGACGGCTCAGGTAAAGAGAGTGCGGTGGCGCCACCGGAACCCGACATGCCAAAGTTCGTCTGCCAAATTGTATAGTCATTCTGATCCACGACCCCATTGCGATTGCCGTCGGCGGCAAGTTGCGTCGTCGACCCCAGCGAGTCACGCCAGATGGAAAAGTCGGCTGCATCGACAAGCCCGTTGGCGTTGTAGTCTCCGGCCGGCACGACTTGGATTGCCAACCGGGTGGCACTCGAGTCGATGAACCAGTCAAGCCCCGCGGCGAGCTGAGGGAGTACCAGCGAATCAAACGCACCGAAGAGATTCGCTTGAATCAATTCAAAACGATGGCCTACCTGAGGCTGGAAACCTCCTGCCAGAGATACCACAAGGTCGCCGTCCAACAAGGCAGTTTCGGCGTCAATAGCACTGTAGACGCCGCCGGCGGGTGCCGACGCGGCACGCACCAGACCACCTAGTTCCATGCGCAGGATGGCGCCGTCCCCCAAGTTGAATGTGTCTGATATATCTGCAAACGTGGAACGGAGAGTCATTGTCGCTGCGGCGCTCCCCACGACACCGGGATCAATGGTTGCAATCCGAACCGACGCAGCCGTAATACTGGAACGATCAGCCGTAAACAGACCATTCGACGAGTTACTTGCGTTTCCTAGGGACCCGGTGAGGCTACCTATGTCGATGCTCCCTGCAGAGTCCAGCGCCACGCGTGTCAGGTTGACTTCGCCGATTGCGTGTGAACGTTGACCCGCACCGGCAGAAGCGTTGCCAATGTTGACGCCGCGTGGCAAGAGAGGATCTCCCAAACCCAGTGCGACGGTCGAGTCAGTTATTGTCAGCTTGCCATTCGCCGCGTTCGTGCCGCCGGTCGAACCGCTGGCCGTTCCCACATCGATGCCACCACCGATTACGAGACTGGTGACACCTGTAATGTTGGCGATTGCTTGTGAGCTGCTATTGCCAACGCCTCCGACTGGTCCCACATCAAGGTCGCCGGAAATCGATAACGAGTTGACCGTATTGACCGTCAGTGTGGCAGCGGCCGAGGTCGTCGAAGTTGCATCGGCTGACAATTGACCTATGTCAATGTCTCCAGCCACCGTCACGGCGCCGACTCGCTCGATGGTTGCGACGCCGCGACTATGAGCGGTAGCGCCGAGACTGGCACCCCCTTGCCCAACGTCCAGGTCCCCATCGCCCACCAGCCCTATCGTCAGCGATGCTGCGTCTCGAATTGTCATGCGGCCGTTGCTCGATACGGTGATCGGGCCGAGGGCAAACGTTCCGCCGATCTCGCCCACATCGAAGTCCGAATCGACAGCAACGCTTACTCCGGTCGACGTAAACGTGCCAGTCCCGTTGTTGCGGCCCACTTCCAGACGATTTACGCCGACGCCGCCAGAGGGGGAAGTCGCGACCGTAGCACGCGCCTCACCTCCGTTGTTGATTAAGGCGTTATCCAACGTCGTGGGGACGATTCCGACGTTCCAATTGGTCGGTGCGAACCAATCGCCGGCTCCGACGCCGGTCGCCGGGTTCGTCCAAGAAACTTGACACCACGCGCTGGAAGGACAGAAACAGCCGGCCGTTGCCAGGACTAGCAGCTTGTAGCGGAAGCAGAACATGTGTCGTGGTCCCAGGTGGCAGTAGCGGAATGACCCGAGTGCGAGTCGTCGTATTGTCAAGAGTTGATTAAGATGCCAAGTACCGCCAAAGAATTGTTCCAGAAGATTTTTCCAAAAAAATTGTTACTGTGCGGTTCGTAGCTTCGAGGCACCGTTCTCCAAGCCGAAAGCGGGCGGGGACCCTATTGTGAATTTAGGTAAATAGGTCTGTTGGCGAAGTTAATGCTATGCGTAATTTAGATAAACCCGGGCCGGCCTTCTTTTCGGTGGGCTAGGTGAGGCTTCGCGTATAATGGATTTTCTTTGGCGGACGAGCGGTCGGAATTTGACTCCTCAAAGAGGGGAACAATGAACAGCGAGCGAAACATGCAGCCGAAGGACGTTGAATCTCGCACCGACCACTCGCTGTTACGGCGATTCCGGGCGGGTGAAGAAGACGCTGCGACGCGACTTTACCTTCGCTACGCGGCTCGCCTTCAGGCATTGGCGTCGTCCCAGACTTCCCCTCAGATGGCGACTCGATTTGATGCCGAGGACGTTGTCCAGTCGGTCTTTAGGACTTTTTTCCGGCGTGCACAGAAGGGGCTGTACGATGTGCCACCGGGCGATGAGTTATGGCAGCTTCTGTTGGTTTTGGCACTCAATAAAATTCGCGGATTGGCCGTCCATCATCGGGCTCAGAAATGTGATGTGAAACGCACCGTGGGGGGGACGGAGTTGGCCGAGGTGGCTCAGGGGATGGGAGGGGATGAAATCGCCTATTCGGCATTGCAAATGGTTATTGAATCGGTGCTCGGTGAGATACCCGAAGTGCAGCGTCGTATGATTGAGCTTCGGATTGACGGACACCGCGTGGAAGATATCGCTACGCTTACCGAGCGTTCCAAACGGACGGTTGAGCGTGTGTTGCAAGGGGTTCGAGAAAGACTAAGTGGGTTGATCGATGGCCAGTCCAACTGATTCATTGCATGTTGCGTCACTCGACGATATCGTCGACGCGTACGAGTCCGCTTATGCGTGTGCTGGTTCGGTGTCCGTTGACGCTTTCTTCCCTCCTCGGGAACACCCTGATTATGAGTCGATCTGTTGTGAATTGTTGTGCGTTGACTTTGAGAAGAATTGGCAGCGAGACAGTTCACTTGTCTCGTTAGAATCGTATCGAAGCCACTTCTCGGATCTCCTGAATCGGCCGCGCGTCTTGCAGCAGGTCGCCTTAGAAGAATACCGGTTACGTTGTCTGCGGGGCGATGCCGTCGAACCAGCAACGTACACAAGCAAGTACGGGATTGACACCAGCAATTGGCCGCGGACGCACGTCGGGGATGCAGGGCACAAGTCTCAATTGTCGCCACGCACCGTTCCCTCCGAGACTCACCCGGCTTTCGCGGTGGAAACAGCGCTGCGAGGTTCCACGGCCGTTGACGGTCAGCAACGACTGTTGATTCCCAATCTACTCATGCCGGGTCAGCTGGTAGCGGATTTCGAAATTGTGCAGCAGTTGGGCGAGGGGAAATTCGGCCGCGTCTATTTGGCGAGACAGAGGTCGTTGGCGGGACGGCTCGTTGTTGTCAAAGTAACCACGAGTGTATGGCGTGAGTCCGATCGGTTGGCTCGACTGCAACACACGCATGTTGTGCCGGTTTATTCAGTACACCAAAATTCACCCTATCAAATGGTGTGCATGCCCTATCTAGGGACGGTAACTTTATCGGAGTATCTACGATCGCGCGGTCCGTCTGCGCGGCTAGGAACGGGAGCAGAAATCGTCACTTATCTCCATGATGTATCACGGAGCATGGAACCGGTTATCGCTCGGGCAGGCATTCGGTCGTCCTCGTCCGACACGTCCCATCGCGAAGCGGACGCGAGCAAACATTTACGTAGCCTATCGCATGAGTCGACATGTTCGTGGTACGCCGCCTGCCTTGCTGACGGGCTGGCACACGCTCACGAAAGAGGGATTTTGCACCGTGACCTCAAGCCGGCCAATATCCTCATTACTGATGAGGGCTTACCGATGATTCTGGATTTTAATTTGGCGGATGACCAATCCGACGATACGGGAAACAAATTTGTGGGAGGGACACTGCCCTACATGTCACCGGAGCATCTGCGTGCGATCTTGCGGTCCGGTTCGGTCGATGCACGAAGTGACATCTACTCGTTGGGGGTTCTCTTGTTCCAGATGTTGACGGGCGAGCTTCCCTTTGATGCGCCGGATGGATTGCCGGAAAGTACGATTCCGGGAATGGTGCGAGATCGTGCTGTCGTCCCATCTCTGCGCGCGTGACGCCAGTTTGAGTCGATCGATTGAATCGATCGTGAATCGATGTCTCGCGCCGCTTCCCGACCAGCGATATCAAACAGCACACGAACTCTTGGAGGATCTGGACTGTCACGTCCGTGACTTGCCGATGCGATATGCGCCCAATACGTCGTTAACCGAGCGACTTAAAAAGTGGTGGCGGCGACATCCGCGAGCGACATCCATGGCAAGTTTGTCTACGGTTGCGGGGATGTTCATTATTTGTCTCGGGGCGTTGTTGGGCGTGCGTTCGCAACAGTTGGCACGCTATTCGGCGTTGCAAACGTTCGGAGTTTTTCAAAATGTCGCTCGTGAAGCGAGTTCCCAATTGAGTTTGCTCGGCAGCGATGTCGAGATTCGTCGAGAGGGAATTGATGTTGCTCAGCAGGCTCTTAAGCTGTGGAATGCCGGCCGAGATGATTGGGAAGCGCAGCACCCTTTTGTTGACTTGCCCGAGAGTGAGCGCGTCGCCGTCCGGGAGTCGATCCGAGAGATTCTGTATTTGTTAGCGTCCGACCAGGCACGGATGACTCAACAAACTCAGGGTGAAGAGTCGAGTAAACATGTCGAATTGGCTTTGCAGTTCAATCAGCGCGGACAGCTTTTGTCGCAGCACGACCCAATGCAGCGGTCGGTGGTCTTTGATCTACAGAAACAAGATTTGCATACCTTGGGATTGCCAGACGGATCCGAAGAGACGACGAACGGAAGAGACGACAACGACACGGCGGTGCAATCCGTGCTACCCAAGGAATGGCTGGATCGCTATTTATTGTCCGTCCGATTGGTAGGTCAGGAGAAATATGAACAGGCGATACCCCTTGCTGAAGCGTTGTCACAGGAGCGTCCTAAGGACGTTGATACCTGGTTGCTGTTAGGACACGCCTATGCGTCGCGAGGGCAGTTGCATGACGCCGAACTGTGCTATACGCGATGTATCGCGCTGTGGCCGCAAGTAAACGCTCCGTACCAGATCTATTTCTTTCGAGGAATCGCGCGTTTACAGGCCAAGAACGCAGACGGTGCAGAGGATGACTTTAGTGAGGTATTGCGCCAACGTCCGAACCACTTGCACTCTCACGTGAATCGGGCCTTGTCCCGTTACGAACAGAAGCATGTTGTCGAGGCTGTTGCCGATTTAACGCAGGCCATTGACAAAGCGGAAGGGGATGAGGACGGACGCTGGTTGTTGTTACGTGCGCGGTGCTGGCGGCAATTAGGCAAATTGGATCGTGCGGAAGAAGATCGCGAACGGGGATTGTCACTCAGGCCCACCGACGAAGAAGGGTGGATTTCGCGCGGTTTGGCCCGGTTACCCGAGGACCCAGCAGGCGCGCGGCGGGATCTTGAAGAGGCGAGAAAACTCTATCCTCATTCGCGGAGATTGTTGCAGAACCTGGCACACCTGTTGGCCGACGAATTGCGAGACGCCGAAGCCGCCTTGGCAGTATTGGATCACATGTTAAAGCTGGATCCTCAAAACGCGACCGCCTTGGCGGGGCGTGGTGTGTTGCAGGCGCGTCGTGGAGTACATGAACCGGCGATTCGCGATGCGAAGCTTGCGATACAAGCCTCCCGCACACCAGCGGTGAGCTACCAAGTCGCCTGTATTTATGCTCAACTTTCCCGAACAGACCATGGCGAAATTGACGAAACCGTTTTGGCATCCTATCGACGCAATGCGGTGGCTTTCTTGGCAGAAACTCTGCGGCAGGACAATTCGTGGTTGCGGCTTGTGCCCCGTGATCCAGACCTAGAACCAATGCGAGAGGACCCTGAATTTCAGGAAGTTTTACGGGCAGCGGCCGTGCTGCAGCGTCCTGTAGCGGACCTTACGGCAAGTTAGTGCTGCCTGAAAACGTAGTTTCGTAACGCAACTTGTGACTCGATGCGATGGGGCGAACAGGCTGGTGATTTGGCCGGCGTTTGGTGGCGCAATTTGGAGTGTCGGTGATGATAACTCAGGTATTCAACTTCCTATTGCGCCGGAAACGTCGTACGAAGAAAACTCGACGCGCAGTTCGAAGGTTCGAGACTTTCGAGCCTCGTTACGCCTTTTCTGCTGTGCCCTTGGACTGGGGGGCTACGGCCGACTTGACGTTGAGTTTTGTGCCGGATGGTACCGATATTGCCGGACAGAATAGTGCGATGTTTGCTCAGTTTAATCAAATAACTGGTACGTCAAATTGGCAGGAACACGTAGTTCGTGCTTTTCAAACATGGGCGCAATATACCAACGCCGATATCGGCGTTGTGTTGGATGGTGGACAGCCTTTGGGGTCCGACGGAGCTACACAGGGAGATGGTCGGTTTGGCGATATTCGAGTGGGCGCCATTCCGATGCGGCAGGATGTATTCGCAATATCCGTGACGCAGGACGTTGTAGCGGGGACGTGGGCCGGCGATTTGCTGTTCAACAGCGAATTTGCATTTGCAAACGCCGACGAAATCTACCGCGTTGCTCTGCACGAAGCCGGGAATATCTTCGGATTGCCTGACAATCAGGATCCACAGTCACCCTTGTACTCAGCAGGGGTTATTCCTTCGGCGGTTGTCCCGACCGCCAACGATATTGCTGCCCTGCAGTTGGTCTACGGTAGTCGAGTCCATGATCTGGAAGACGCCCACGATCCGAATGGAATACTCACAATGGCGAGTGAAATTCGCTACTCCGACGACGACGGGTTCACGGGGGCCACGCCGCTGATACTACACGGTGACTTGACCGATAATAACGATGTCGATTGGTTCAAATTTGAGGTTCCAGTGACATACGCCGGCTTAGTGACGGCAAGTTTACGTACCTCCGGTGTGAGTGTCTTGCGGCCACAGATTTCGCTGCACGATGAAGTTGGGGTACAGATGGCATTTGCCGAGACGGTGGAGGTATTCGGATCGCGATTGTCAATCACATGGACGACACCGGAAGAGGGGAACTACTTCCTGCGGATTTCTGCGGTGGCTGCAGATCCCTACGCAATTGGCGAATATGTCTTGGCCGTAACTTTAGATGGTGTGCTGCAAACGAGCTTAAGTACTCTGGATACGTTTACGGATGGGCGATTACGAGGTTTAACTCAAGATCAGATACAGAATATCTTTCTGCCCGAAGATGGAGAATCTGCAGGGCTCTTCAACGACGAACTCCATACCGACGACGATGTATTGTCGGCCAATTTTCTGACGCCTGTCCCTGGATTTACTGTTGGGACGCGATTTCGAGCGTCGGCCAGCATCTCGAACGTCACAGACATTGATGCCTATCGCATCGATACCCCGGCGTCGGTCGAGCCTTGGGTCGGTTCATTTCGGGTACGCGGGGTGGATGGATTGTTATCGGTGGAGACCCTTGAGTTAGTCGACTCACTGGGCGCGGTTTACCCGACAGAAGTATTGGTGAACAATGGTAGGGACTTGATTGTGCAAGCGACGGGCCTGACGCCGAACAGCCGGTATACATTGCGTGTGGTCGCTTCGCCGGGCCTTTCGGCGGCCGTGTCGAGTAACTATAGGCTTGACATCGCGTTGGGAGATCAAGCGGTCTTGATGCAGGAACTTGCCCTGGGCACGCTGACTTCGCAGAACGCGTCGTCTGTACATTCACTGCATGTTCCGACTTGGCAACTTGTTCACTTTGTCTTGGACGTGCCCGCCGGTGGGTACCCAATCAAGTCTGTCGAATTGCGATTGTTGGACCAGGCGGGAGGTGTTGGGCTACGACTGAGCAGCGTAGTCGGTGAGTCCCATTCCGGATTTGCAAAATTGCTTCCTCCGGGCGACTACCAGCTTGTCGTGATGACCTATTCCAATTTGATTGGCTTGGCGCGGCTGGTCCAGAATTCAGCCCACCGATTCTGATTCCGCTCATTCCCGACCCGACTGGCGGGCCGATTCCGGTGATGGCCATGTACGAAATTCCTTTCTGTCCGCAACAAGTGAGTTTACACATTGACGGGGGGCCGGTTCCCATAGAGATCCACGGATACTTCACGCACGAATGCTTAATTCCTGAGCCAAGCGGCATGGCGCTTCTGACAGTGGGCGGCTTGGCATGTGCGGCATTCCGGCGCCGATTCAGCTTGTAGAACGATTGGTGCCATTTTCTCAGGATGAGATTGTTTGGTCGTCTCTGGCTCTCAGCGCATCGGGGCGCTGAGAGTAGCGCGTGCCTCTTTCGTCGTGGGATGTACATTGCGCAGCGCACCATCGCCCTTTGTCCGGCATGGAGCGTCTTTCACGCCAGAGGAGACGGTTGCATTACAAGGTGCAATCGTTTACATTGCGCCATTCGCCTCCACAAATCGCTGTCGGTTTGCGCGTTAGGGAAGGACAATATCTATCAAACCGTTCCGATACAATCAGACATGGGACCGCTCGTTCCTTACATGGCCCGTTTCCCAATTTCGCACGGGTGATGTGGTGGAAGTGCGCTGCCAGGACGAGATCCTCTCGACCCTGGATGGCGACGGTTGCTTCGACGGATTGCCCTTCATGCCAGAGATGCTTCGGTTTTGCGGACAGCGTTTCCGGGTCGGCGCGGTGGCGCACAAGACCTGTGATACCGTTCACAATTCGGGAGGGCGCCGGCTTCGGTCCACGGTTCATTTGGAAGGCTTGCGATGTGATGGTTCGGCTCACGGTGGTTGCGGTGCATCGTGCTATCTTTTTTGGAAAGATGCATGGCTGAAGCCAGCCGCTAACGACGAGTTGCCCGGTTCGATGCCGGCGTCCTCGGCAGAGTTTTCTGGCCAATTGCCAATGTCTTCTGGCCAATTGCCAATCATTTCCGATTCGCACCTTTCCGATTCGCAATGCCTTTCCAATACACAACGTATTGTCAACGAGGAGTTGCACTACGTTTGTCAGGCGACTCGACTTTACGACGCAACCGAGCATTTGCCCTGGTGGGACCTGCGCCAATACGTGCTCGATATCTCGACGGGAAACCACTCAGTGAAGCGTGTTGTGCGCGTGTTGTTCCTCGGGACGCTGCGCGGCTGTCTGAATCGGACATCTCGTGGTTACCGGTTGGTCAAGTTCGTCAGCGATCGAGCACATCGTTTGCTGACCGGTCGCCCCACGCCGTCGGTTGCTGGACGAGTTCCTAAGGGGCATCGGACGCCAACTGGCCGGCTTAATCTGTTGCCGGGCGAGCTAGTTCGCGTGAAGGATTTGGCGGAGATCGAGACGACTCTGGATACCAGCAGCAGGAACCGTGGCCTCAGGTTTGACGCCGAAGAAATGAGCCAATATTGCGGTCGGGTCGTGCGGGTGCAACGCTGCGTGACGAAGATCATCGAAGAATCGACCGGGAAGATGATCGCTATGAAAGAGCCATGTCTGGTGTTGGAAGGGATCCACTGTGTCGCCGAAAACGCGTCGTGTCGCTTGAATTGTCCGCGGGCCGTCGTTTCGTACTGGCGCGAGATTTGGCTGGGACGAGTGGAAGACCGAGAATCGAGTCACGGTTCCGCGAATGTTCCGACACCTAAGTCCCGCCGCTTTGCCTCGGACAAGAGCGTTGTGGTCGATCTGCCTGTTGAGTGAACCTCACGGGATGCTGGCAAATGGCACTGAATTTGCTCCTGGTTCTAGGCAAATGACCGAAGGTTCGCTTTTCTCGCAAATGGAGCTTCCCATGACCATTGCACGATTGTGTGTTCGTAACGTAGACCTTGCCAGTTCACAGGAGAGTGTTTGGGAGGCGGCTGAGCGGATGCGGCAGAGGGCTGTCGGCTCCTTGGTGGTCGTCGATAACAATATGCACCCAGTCGGGATCGTAACAGACCGCGACTTGGTCGAACGGGTGCTCGCTGTGGGGTGCGACCCTGGCACGACGTCGGTGGGACAGGTCATGACACCAGAACCGCGACGCGTTACCGAGGCGGCAACGATTGAAGCGTGCCTGTCGCTGATGCGTAGCGGTCCCTTCCGTCGACTGCCGGTGGTCGACGATGGCGGGAGGCTCGTCGGTCTGGTGAGCCTCGACGACATACTCGTATGGCTCACAGAGAACTTCATGCAGGTCGGACAATTGCTTCGGCGGGAAACGCCGCGTACGATTGCCGCGCGTACGAGCGCTCAGGCCCTCTAGACACAGCCACCGGCACTTCAGAGCCCTCGGTCTGTCTTCCTACAGGGCTCCGTCTGCTACGGGGCATCGTGATGTTGGCAGCAGCGACGAGCGATGTGGGCGAGCCGGACGAGGGTTGTCCGGTCGTACAGGCCGAGATGTCCTTCGCAGTCCCAGCGTTCCAATTCCGCTACCCCTGACGCCCGAATAATGCGAGCAAGCTCTTCGCACGTCATGCGATCGAGCAGGTCCGAACTCAGCTCACCGATTGCATCTCGGTCGAGCGCCTCGCAACACGATTCGTCGCCTGTCGGATCAGCCAGCGATTTTTCAAGCACCGGCTTGATGGCATGCTGAATGGGTGGGAACTCGTTCATTTCATGGTCTCCCCAAAAATGGTTGCCGAACATGAAGCAGCGTCATTTGCGTGAAAGCCAACCCTCAAAGAGATGCTTGACACCGCACTACGCCTTCACCTTGATCTTACGAACCTCGGTTCCAGCGGACTTCGGCATTGTAACATGTAAGACGCCGTCCTTGTACTCCGCCGCGACTTTGCTCTCGTCAACTTCGCACGGCAGCGAAACAGTCCGCGAAAACGATCCCTCACGCCGTTCTACTCGGTGGAACGTGCGGCCCTTCTCTTCTTTCTCCTCTTTGCGCTCGCCACTGATCGTCAAAAGATTTGCATGGACCTGAACGTCGATCTCCTCCGCCTTGACGCCCGGCAGATCCATTCTTACTTCCACTGCCTTTTCCGTTTCTGATAGGTCGATGGACGGTGTCGTTGCATCATTGACCCAACCTTCCCCATTCCCCCAAAATCTGGAAAGAACATCTTCCAGGTCTCCCAATCGCGGAAACGGCTCACGCCAAGCTAATGCCAGTGGACTTCGCCGACGAGGTACCAGTGAATTCGCCATCGTATGTTCCTTGTAAATGCGTCTTGTTTTTTTGGGCGTGCTACGACATCAGCACGCGTCCCCATTTGAATTACGAGCAACTATCGTACCGATACTTTGCGGGATGGTAGCGAAAACATGGGAAAACAAATGGATCGCAAGACAGCCAAGCAGAAGCGAATGTCATCGCCAATGGGGCCACAAGTCGGCGGGAATGAGACAACATGCGCCGCATATTTTGTGTGCGGGTTGGGGCGCGGAGTGTGCCCAGGTTGGTGCGTTGGGCGCAGTCGTCAGCTCGTTCTCCGGAGAGTAACGGCGGTTTCCCATTGCTTGCTGGAGACCGAAAAATGGTTTAGGATCGGCGTGCCTCGTGCTCTAGAGGCTGTGAAGCGAGTCAGTGAAAGTCGCGCGGTGAAGTTGCCAAGCGGCGGATCGGTAGCAACCAGGGGATTTGCCATGTCGATGCAGCGCAGGGACTTTTTAAGCCGTAGTTTAGCGGCCATCGCGACGACTACCGTAGCGGGAGCGACCGTTGGTCGCGCGGCGGAATCTCCCAATGAGAAGGTGAATGTTGCCGTGTTGGGGAGCGGACGCGGTGCGAACCTTGCTCAGTGGTTCAGTAAACTGCCGGAAAGTCAGCTCGTCGCAGTTTGTGACGTCGATGCGAACCGTTCGGGTCCGTTATGTGATCGGATCGCCGAATTGTCCGGTCGTCGGCCGGAAGCGGTAGTTGACTACCGCAGGCTTCTGGACCGATCCGATATTGATGCGATTGCTATCGCCACCCCCGATCATTGGCATGCTCCCATTACGATCCAGGCTTGTCTAGCAGGAAAAGATGTCTACGTCGAAAAGCCATGCTCCCACAACATCTCCGAGGGACGGCTGGCAGTCAAGGCTGCCCGCAAGTACGGCCGGATTGTTCAGCACGGGACGATTCTACGGGGAACGCCCCACTACCAAGAGGCTTGGAAGCTATTACGCGAGGGGGTGATTGGCAAGCTGTTGATGGTGAAGTCGATCAACAACCAAAAGCGGGGCCGTGTGGAGGTCAGGCCGGACGGACCCGTTCCGCCAGGCGTTGACTACGATCTTTGGCTGGGGCCTGCCAAAAAGCGCCCTTTTAATCCAAATCACTTCCATAGTGCGTGGCACTGGATGTGGGACTATGGAACGGGCGATTTAGGCAACGACGGGGTTCATCAGATTGATCTGGGTCGTTGGGGAGCTGGATTGGGAATTCCCAAAGCGGTCTCTTGCAGTGGTGCTAAGTTGGCTTCGCGCGGCGATGCCCAAGAGACTCCCGACACGATGGTGGTCACGTGGGAGTATGAGGACCTGTTGTATGTGTACGAGCAACGTGATTTTTCTCCGTACCGTATGCAGGGCCATCGCAAGGACAATGACAATATTTTCTTTGGCGAAACCGGGTATATGATGATTGATCGCGATGGATATCGAGTCTTCTTCAAGGACGAGACGGGGCCATCGTTCAAGCAACCTTGGACCGATACCCCCGTCTATTTCCAGAATTTTATCGATGCCATTAAGAGTCGTCGTCACGAAGACTTGTTGGCGGATATTGAAGAAGGTCATCAATCATCGTTGCTCTGCCACCTAGGAAATATCGCCTATCGGACCGGCCGACGGTTGGAATTTGATCCGCAGACCGAAACTTTTCCCCACGACGCGGAAGCAAATCAATTGCTAACTCGTGAATACCGCAAGGGTTTCGAATTGCCGTCCATCTCATGAAGTACCGCATCCAGCCGTACCAAATGAGGCGGAACTTAGTCTGCGGTTGGCGTACCACAGCATGCGAGGTAAGTGAAAGGGACCTTTGTACATGGTCCCCTTGACGGGTGACGAAATTCGGCCGTCGCGATGCAGGTAGCCGTACCATTCGCCAAATTCTGGATCGGCGAAGTGTTGGAAGCTCCAGTCGTGCACTTGCTGGTGCCAGTTTGCGTATTTCGCGTTCCCGGTGAGTTCATATGCCAGCAGTGTCGCAATGATGGCTTCATTGTGCGGCCACCAGAATTTCATGTCATGCCAGTATTCTTGGACAGGTAGATTTCTGAGATCTCGAAAGTAGAGCAACCCCCCATATTCTTGGTCCCATCCGCGATCCCACATCCAATCCAGAATTGTGGTGCCCATTTGGATTAATTGCGGGTCCTGACGAAGGGCACCTTCATGCATCACGAACCATGCACATTCGATGGCATGACCAGGGTTGAGCGTTCGACCGTCGTGGTGGTCGATGATTTCGCCCTGGAGTCCGACCGATTCCATGAGCGCCCTGAGGTCTGGCTTGAAGAAGTAGCGTTCGATTTCGGTGATGAAATGGTCGATCCACTCGGTGCATTTTCGATCGGCGATCACGACATCGCCCAAATTTTCTCGCAGTTCCTGGGCGGTGGCGATTCCGATCATGAGGGGGCCGATACCTCGCATCGGGCGGGTCGGTTCAAATTTTGGCGACATGATTCCCGGTTCAAACGAATAGTGGAGAAAGGTGGCGAAATTCTTCACGGCATCGGCGGCTGCGTTGGCATCTCCTGTTGCTTTGGCGTAGGCCGCGTTGGCGATAGATGAAAAGGTTTCGCTGAAGACGTAGCGTCGCATCCGCAAGGGCGCTCCTTCCCGGGAAACGGTGAAGTACATTTTCCCGTCGGTGGAATATCCATGTCGCCGCGTGAAGTCGACACAAGATTGAGCGGCTTCGAGCCATTCTTCACGCGGTTCCAGCGTGTTGTAGAGGGTTGCAAACATCCAAGCCGCACGCCCTTGAAACCACATCGATTTGTCGGTGTCGAGAATCGAGCCATCGCGATTCAGCGACGTGATGATCCCACCGTTTTGTCGGTCGATGCCGTGCTTCAACCAAAATGGCATCACGTCATCCGTGAGAGTCTTTCGGTAAAAGTCTGCCAGCGAGGAGCGATCCGCCGCTTGGGAAATATTGAGACGTGCCATGCCCGTTTCCTATTCTTATGGTGCACTAGTGTTCAAGCGGGTATTTCCCGCATAAGCTACCACCTCCGTGCACAGTGCGAAAGCTGG
Organism: Planctomycetota bacterium; assembly: GCA_027619595.1. GTDB lineage: Bacteria > Planctomycetota > Planctomycetia > Pirellulales > Pirellulaceae > JAQCHP01. Next base: position 32,592 of record JAQCHP010000008.1, on the reverse strand, counting down.
CTAAGGGACGTGTGCGATCAGCGTAATGTAGGGGCAGGATCGTGGGTCGCGATTCGCCGTATGAGGTTCGTTAATCGATGAAAATTGCCTTAAATCCGCTGCTCTATCTTGTGTGCGGATTAACAGACTTTGCCGCATTTGTTGTTATTTTCGCTGTGTCGCGCGGCCTTGCTGAGGCCCACAGCGAAACTTGGTGGCTAGGGATTGTCGGTGCGGCATTTTCTTTCAGCTCGGGCGTCGCGAGTATTGGTAGCGGCCTGATGTCGCGGCGGATTGACAGTCGGTATCTGTTTCTGGGAGGTGCCATCGCTATCGAGGCAAGCATCATCGGATGTGCGTGGTTGCCGGTGCAAAGTTGTTGGTTTTTTCCTTGTTACTGGCTGCTTGGCGTTGGTTTAGGTTGTCTCTATCCACCCCTCATTGGCTGGTTGAATCAAGGCGAAGACGCACATACGAATCGACGTGGTGTCAGTCGCACGTTGATTCTCTATTGTGTGGCCTGGAATGTCGGGATGATGTGTGGGCAGCTGACGGCTGGTTCGCTGTTTCGGATAGGCTTCAATTGGGTTTACGGTGTCGCAGGGGCAATCGGATTTGTGAATATCGTCGTGGCCCAGATGGCCGTTCGACAAGTGGTACCGTTAGGAGTTACGTCATCTGCCAAATCGTGGTCGCGGAGTGAGTCGATTGACTTAGCCGTTGCGTTTAAGCAGCTCGGCTGGATCGCGAATCTTGGGGGGATGTTTGGTGGAAGTATGGTACTTCACCTGCTTCCCGACTTGGCAGTGCGAATTGGTATCGCGCCAGAACAGCATGGGATATTGCTGGCGTGTTGGCGATCGGCGATTATTGCCACCTATTTCTTCTTGCATCGCTGGGATGGATGGCACTATCGATTCCGTACGTCAGTTGTGTCGCAGTGTCTTGCCGTGGTCGGACTTTCCGTTATTGCTTTTGCGAATTCGTACGGCATGCTGCTCGCCGGACTCATTCTGTTAGGCCAGTTGATCGGATACAACTATTTTTCCGGATTGTTCTACAGCACGGCGGGCACGAAGGATGAGGGACGAGCCATGGCGGCCGGCGTGCATGAAGCGACTTTGGCAACAGGGATGGCTACTGGCACGGTCATGGGCGGGATATTGGGGTCGTATGTTGATTTCCGCGCACCCTATATCCTTGCGGCGGTTGTCCTTGTGGCAATCATTTTACTGCAAGTGGTCGTGTGGCGAAAACGCGTTAGTCCGTTGTTGGAAGGCGTCGGATACGAGGCATTGTCGATGCGACGCTCGAAATCAAACTCCATGCTAGACAATGCGAAGTAGAGCAATGGGAAACATCTGTGACCGAAATTGGTTTGTGGCGTTTCTCTCCGCCGGCATTTTCGGGATCGCTGGTTTCGGCCATGCGGACGATTGGCCGCAATGGCGTGGACCACATCGCAACGCGTTTTCCTTGGAGAAGGGGCTCATGCCATCCTGGCCCGAAGGGGGACCGACTCTGGCGTGGCAATTTGAGGGGTTGGGAAGTGGCTATTCCAGCGTTGTCGTGCAAGATGGCCGACTGTTTTCGCTGGGTAAGCTCAACGAAACGGACGTGGTCGCGACTGCTGTTGATGTGTTGACTCACGCAGTTCTCTGGCAGCGTAAAATTGGATCGACCTCGCGTAATCCTTGTTCCACACCAACAATCGACGGAGCCAATTTGTATGCGCTCGACCCTGACGGACGGCTTGTCTGTCTGCGTTGTGAGAGTGGCGAAGTTGAATGGCAGAAACACCTAGTAGAAGATCTTGGTGGAAAGCCGATGTCGGGACGCGGATTCGGCGAGTCCCCTTTGGTCGACGGGCCATTGTTGGTGTGTACGCCAGGAGGGAGCGATGCCGTCGTCGTAGCACTTGATAAGTTGACGGGTGCTGTCCATTGGCAGTCAAAGATGGCGGAGGTTGGTCCTGCTGGAAAAGATGGCGCCGGTTTCTCGTCAATTGTCGTGACGGAAGCGGCCGGAGTTCGGCAGTACGTCCAGCTTGTTGGTCGCGGGCTGATCGGAATCGATGTGCGCAATGGTCAAATACTGTGGACTTACAACCCTATCGCCAATGATATTGCTAATATTCCCACTCCGGTCGTCGACAACGAGTACGTTTTTGCGGCAAATGGGTATTCCGCCGGCAGTGTCTTGTTGAAAATTATAGCGGAGCGGACTCCATCAGAGTCAGAATCGCCGGTGAAGATTGAGGAGGTCTACACGCTGACGGCGAGCCAATTTCAAAATCACCACGGTGGTATCGTCAAAGTGGGTGACTACCTTTTTGGCGGACATGGGAACAATAATGGCCTGCCAACCTGTCTCGATTTTCGCTCAGGAAGTGTCTTATGGAAGCGTCGCGGTCCCGGGGTCGGTTCGGCCTCGGTCATGTATGCCGATGGGCGACTGTACCTCCGTTATCAAAACGGCGTCGTGGCGTTAGTGGAGGCGGATCACCAGGGATTTCAAGTACGTGGGACGCTAGAGATACCTGGCGCTGGTGGTGATAGCTGGGCGCATCCCGTGGTCGCCGACGGAGTGCTGTACCTGCGTGAGCAGGACCGTTTGTGGTGTTATCAGATTGGAGCATCGCCAGGAAATGATGACAAGCAAGAGAAGGTAGATGATGAGTCAGCATCAGTAAGGCTTCAGGGTGCCGTGGAGCGCGGACATGGCACGATTGAGGTATTCGATCCGGCGAACTGGCGGTCAGGCGGCACTGCGGCGCGTGCCGGTCGCGACACTTTTTATCGGAGTGCTATTTCGCAAGTTGATGTCGAAACCAATTCGAAGGTACTGTTGATTGGGTTGACAAACTCGCATCTCAAGACTGACGGAACGTTGACGGCATCTCTATTGGAATTACTACAGGCCTCACCGAATCGACTGTTCTTGAGTCTCGCAGGGACGCGGTTTTCGGATGCTGGGGTTGCGCAGTTACAGGATGACTTGAAACACAAGGTAGTTGGCCTCAATTTGGAATTGTGTCATTTCGTTACGGATTCAGCGATGGATGCGGTATCCCAGATTGACTCATTGCATGTTCTGAGTCTTGCTGGGACACAGATTTCGTCGGTCGGTGTGCAACAACTGATAGGGCTCGATAGATTGGCGTTACTTGATCTTGAGGCTTGCGATGGTATCGTCGACGCGACGTGTGCTGCTATCGGGCAGCTGGCAGGTTTGCATCAACTCATCTTGAAGAAGTCGGGCTTCGAGAAATTTCGAATTACCGATGCTGGATTGCGAGAACTGACCCGATTGCAACAGCTCGAGGTACTAAGCCTATACGGAAACGAAGTAACGAACGAAGGAATGGCGATGTTGGGAGATTTTAGGTCACTAAAGGAGGTCGATTTGAGTCTGATGCCGATATCGGACGAGGGTCTTGAATATCTCGTGCAGCGCACCGGATTAACGCGTTTGTCGTTGGTTTATTCCGAGGGGTTTTCCGGGCCATTGATTACGGACCGAGGCGTTTCATCGCTCGTACGGATAAGGGGACTGCGAGAATTAGATCTTACCGGTGCCCGAATTACCGATGAAGGTCTAGAATCGATGGCATCCTTAGAAGCTCTACAGGTTCTGCGACTGATGCGGACTCCGGTGAGTGCACAAGCAGTCGACCGGTTTCGTAAGTTGAGGCCCGATTGCCAAACGGTTCAATAGTTTGTTGCTATTCGAATGGCTTTAGAAGAAGTCGTGTTGTTGGTCGTTTTCAGAGCGGTCCCGATTGACGGGTGGCATTGTTCGCAGCGGACTCCTGCGCGTCGCAGTTAAACGATCGCGGAGGAGATGGCCGGATTTCGCGCTAGCCATTTAGTGGCATGGCAGACGCTTGCAATAACGTGGTTTGGACTGCCAGGTCATGGTCGTAGTTGAAGTTCGTAGTTTTTTCGCCCCGTAGGATCTGGGCCATATCGGCTAGGTCGCCAACGTAGCGAATGTATTCTGGAAAGCTAATGTCTTGGTACTCGGCCTTGTACGAATCGCGCGGCTTCGACAGGGCAAGACGCACCTTCGGATTGTCGAGCGGTTGAATGTGAAACGTTCCTTCAGTGCCACATACGACGAGATGGCGGCGGGCAAATCCTTCCACTTCCATGGCGCTCGATTTCACCGTGGCACTTGCGTGCGGATATTCGAAGACGGCCAGGGCGTTGTCGACGAGTGAATCCTTTACGGACGCGGCGTGTTGCGGAAACGGCGTTACTCGCGTTGGTTTTCCCAGAATGCCGACCACGAGGTCAGTGATGTGGCCTCCCAATTCGAACATCATGCCTCCTTTAAACTCTGCGAGTTGCGTTCGACTCTCGGGGCCCACCACTTTGCTCATCACGGCGTGGACTTCAAATATTTCGCCCAGCCACCCCTTTTGGAGGAATTCCCGCAGCAGAACCACGGCAGGGTTATAGCGGAACATGTATCCCAATTGAATCAGTAGATTTTTTTGGGCGGCAGCTGCGACGATGCGTTGAAAATGTGGCAAGTTGGCTCCGGCGGGCTTATCGAGATGGATATGCTTTCCTGCGTCGACGCAAACTTCGGCTGTTTTCAGCAAATCGCGGACGCGAGTTTCGACCAGTACTGCTTGCAAGTCGGGTACGTTCAATAGTTGCTCTTGGGTCATCCAAGTCAGGTCTTTATAGGCCGCGTTGGATTCTGCCGTCTTGCGCAGTTCCGGGTCTGCTTCGACGATGCCAACGACCTCGAATTCTCCAGATTCGCGGAAGGCGGATATCTTGGTGGCATGAGCGTGCCCCACGCCGATTTGGCCAATTTTGATTTTCTTGCCGCCACCCTTGGCCGTAGGGGATGCTGCTTGAACGTTTTGCAGTTGGGTGGTCGAGCCGCCCACGAGGGGTAATACGAGCGATCCACCGATCATTTGGAGTACTTCGCGGCGCTTGGTTGACATCATGGGGAAATTCCTGATTGGACGTTAAGGAGAGGTTGGTATTGGTACGAAGGCATTGGCCATGGGACATTACGTCCTGAGGGTTTTATCGTACAACGCTGGTGGTGCGACGGAAACCAGGTTTTCCCGACAATTTTTTGGCTTGATCGCAGCGGAGACCGGGTCAGCCCCCGCGGGACCTCATTCCCAGCGTGTAAAGAAGCACGACGGCGCCCGAAGAAAGAAGGCTGTACGGTGCCCATTCGGGAGGTGAGAAGTTGCGCCGGGTGGTGGGCAGCAAGTCGGACGCGACGTCAGCGTCGTTTCCTAACCAGTTTTGTCCGATGGAATCGCGGCGTTCCAGAACGGAATCGGCCAGGATCGCTTCGTCCACAAGAAAAAATTGCACGCCCACGATCAACAGCATGATACCGACAGCGGAGAACAACGAACGCCACATGGCATTTACCTCGTTCAGTGTGGAGATTCAATGGGCGGGGGTCAGAACCGAGTCGAAGTTACACGTCAATCTCCCGGCCGACGGCAAATAATGGACGGACCGGTCCATGGTTGTTATATCGGGATCTGACGGGCCAATCTTTCAGGTGCGTAACGACTGCCGAATCGATCGATAGTGCTGTTGGAGATGCTTGCACGAGTTATGGCGCACACAATAGACTTGTTTCCTCCGAACAACCGATCTATGATACAACAGCGAATCAAAACTTCCGTGGCCGCAGGCAGTGCTTGCCGGGCCGCAGGCAGTGCTTACCGGGCCGCAGGCAGTGCTCACGACCTTTGCATAGATGAAGGAGCTTAGGGGTGTCCGCAAAACCGAGAATTGTCTGTATCGGGGAAGCAGCGGACCAAGGGGTAAAGCTACTAGAGGAATTGGGCGAAAAGTGCGACCTAGTGCACGTGTCCAATCCACTCACCTACTCTCGTGATACTTCGAGTCAGCAGATATCGGGCGTCTATTTGGCCGCCCAAACTGACGGCGATCCGATCGAGCGGATTGTGCGGAACGAGCAGATTCTGCAAGCGATGCCCGACGGGGTCGTGTTGCTGAATGCGGAAAATCGTGTCGAATGGGCCAATCGGTGCCTTACCGAATGGGCACGGGGTGCTCCTGTTTTGGGGCAGAGTTTTTACACCCTATTTGGCAAAATTGAAATTCTGGGACCGGATTTCTGTCCCTTCCACACCGCACTCCACCGAGGACGTCCTACCAGTTCGACGCTTAAATGCTCGGATAATCGACACTTTCAGGTGCATGCGGCACCGGTTGAAACTGCCGACGGTCCGATGCGTCATTTAGTCGTGACGGTGCGCGACGTGACGAAAGAAGTTCTGCAGCAACAGAAGCTCGAAGCGATCCATAAGGCGGGCATGGAATTGGCCGATTTGACGGCGGAGGAAGTCTTTCACCTCAGTGTGGAGGAACGCATCGAGCTGCTCAAGTCGAACATCCTCCACTACACGAAGGATCTCTTGAACTTTGACGTCGTAGAGATCCGACTTCTGGAACAAGGCACCGGTCGACTCGTTCCGCTGTTGTCGTTAGGGATCGAACCCGAGGCCGCCGATCGACCGCTTCATGCTCGTTTGCGCGACAATGGTGTAACCGGGTTCGTGGCCGCGACGGGAAAGAGTTATCTCTGCGAGGATACGTTGCAGGATCCCCTTTATATCGAAGGGTGTCGCGGCGCAAAGAGTTCTCTGACGGTGCCGCTGTCGTTACATGATCAAGTGATCGGTACTTTCAACGTGGAGAGTCCCGAACCACATGCCTTTTCTGAAAGTGATCTTCAGTTCTTGGAGATCTTTTCAAGGGATGTGGCTTCCGCGTTAAATACGTGGGAATTGCTTGTGGCCCAGCAAGTCAATACGGCTCAAGCAAGTGTGGAAGCGATTCACCGTGAAGTTGCCCTCCCGGTCGACGAGATCCTCAATGATGCTGTCAATATCATGGAGCGTTACATTGGGCATGAGCCGTCGGTCGAACAAAGGCTCCACCGGATCCTGCGAAACGCCCGCGATATCAAGCAGCTTATCCATAAAGTTGGGCAGGAGATGACACCAGCGGAAGCGGTGCCGAATGTCCCCCAGCCTCCGTCCCACCCGGCCCTCAGTGGGCGCCGTGTGCTCGTCGTGGACTCCGACGAAGGGGTTCGTTCTGCGGCTCACCACCTGCTCGATCGGCTCGGATGCGTCGTTGAGACGGCTCAGGGTGGTAACGAAGCCATCTTCATGGTGCGCTCGTGCGGACCCGCAGAAGAGTACGACGTTGTGATCGCCGATATTCGCTTGCCCGATATGAACGGGTTCGAGTTTTTTGTCAAACTGCGGGACGTTTCGCCAAAGCTCTCCGTAGTCCTCATGACCGGATTTGGCTACGATCCAGGCCACGCCATTGTCAAAGCGAGACAGGAGGGTCTGCCCGCGCATGCCGTCTTGCACAAGCCGTTCCGGCTCGATCAGTTGATCCAGACCGTAGAATGTGTACTGGGAGTGGAGCCTGCTGGTGCTTGAAGCTCGAGCGGGTCGTAGGTGGGTATTCCATGGGACTTGGTGGGATATCTTGTGATGGGCTACCTGGTTATTGGCGGGTTGGCTCTTCTTGGCCATGTTGCCCTTGGTGTTGGCGTGATCAACCGGGTGCACGGACTAGGTATTCGGCACGATATTCAGCGTCGCTGGGACGCAATTTGGTGGAGTTGGCAGATTCTTGTACCGGTTTTCGCGCTGGGGTATGGTCTAACTGCGGTCTTGCCACGAGATTCCGCGGCGTTTTTCGGTCGAGATCGCGGGATCGCCTTTGCCGCGGGTAGCTATTTTGCCCTCGGCCAGGTTGGGCTCCTGTGGGGGCTGGTGAGATGGGTCCAGCGAAAGTCGGCCAGCCGGGGAAATGTTGGGCTGTTGGCAAACGATACGAAAACGGTAAATCTTCAAAAGAGGGCGGGAACCCACTTACCTGCCGACGGCTGGACCGATCTGCTCGCCAAAATACCCGGCAATCAGATCCTGCAGCTTGGCGTTCATGAAAAGCGTCTGTTGGTCCCTCGTCTGCCGGACGAATGGGAAGGGTTGCGACTCGCTCACCTGTCAGATCTTCACCTGACGGGTCAGTTGTCGGAGGCGTTTTTTCATGAGATTGTAGATCTCACCAATCAGGGGCGCCCCGACTTGATCGTGATTACAGGCGATATCGTGGACAAGGACCGCTGTATTCCCTGGCTCCAGCGAACGATAGGGCGACTACGAGCGCCGCATGGCGTGTGGTTTGTACTTGGAAACCACGATCAACGGGTGCGAGATGTGACGGCCTTGCGCGCGTTGATGGGTGGCCTGGGGCTGACAGACCTGGGATCGCAGCCTGCGGTGCTGTGGCGCGGCGAATCGCCTTTATTGCTTGCCGGCAATGAATTGCCCTGGTTCCGACCGGCGGTCGACCTTCACGAATTTCGAGCGAATGACCCTCGGCTCGCCGAAGCGTTTACGATTGTGTTATCCCATTCTCCCGATCAAATTGTTTGGGCCAAAAAGCAGCGGGTTGATTTGCTCTTGGCCGGGCACACCCATGGCGGTCAGGTCCGTTTTCCGATCTTAGGGCCGGTCCTCAGCCCGAGTCTTTTTGGTGTCGATTACGCTTCGGGGACGTTCTCTTGCCCGCCGACGGTAATGCATGTTAGCCGCGGTTTATCCGGGACGCGTCCATTGCGATTTTGGTGTCCCCCGGAACTGGCGTTTCTTACGTTGACGCGAGTTGCCTGAAGAACTGGTGTGGTCAGCGGTGAGCCCGATTGGCGGTCGTCGGTGAGAATTAGCCTTTGCGTTTTTCACCAAATTGGTGAGACCGCACCAAAATGGTGATTTCGGCGTAACTGCTTTTTCAATAATGAGTTAAGCAATTCTAGCGTGAGCGGGTCTCCCCATTTCAGTGAATCGATACGCCGTCGCTGACCTGCTTCAAAATCTGTAAGTTGTTTGATTTAAATGACTTGCGATATTTGTTCAGGGCTGGCATTGTAGTTGCTTTATCCGGTGAGTCACAGCTGTGTGATTTGCCCCCCACAGCTGAATATGGACGGAGAGGGTGCGCGGCAAACGGCTGCCATCACTTGGGGGGAGGTTGTTTACATCCTTGGATAAAGGGGACACGGGCTATGAACATTCGAATTGATTACTACGACGAACAGGAAGTCACTCACTTGGGCAAGTCGCTAGAGCACGGGCGAAAATCGCAACCGGTTGCCGCTCGAAATGGGGCGACGTCTACGCGACGTGGCAAGGCACCCGTGCAGGTCAACGGCATCCACCGTCGTCGTCGACGGAAGTTGGCGTGGTAACCGAGCAGTGGAAACTGGTGGTCACACCGTGATTGAACTGCAGTTGAAATAGCAGTGGTGGCGATTTTTTTGTTCGGGTTGTGTAGGCAGGTAGATGGCCTGTCTGCGTAGTCGGATCAGGAATGTTGCCGGCGCCACGTGTCTGTTTTACTGCGGCTTCGATGTGATCGCGGCCGGTTTCCGTTTTCGATTGGGTTGTCGATAAGTTCTGTCGCGCCCGGTCGTGGTCCGTTCCGAGCGGTCGGTGCGGTCGGTTGTTGCGGTCCAGGTTGATTCGCGGTGGTGTAGGTGTGCCGTCTTCCGGATGGGAATGGCGGTGATAGCGGTGATGTTTGGCTTCATGAGAGAGGACTTTGTGGTTCAGCGTCAGGTGTTCGACAAGGGTTTGGAGAGTGGGACGGTTTTGGCCCGCGACGCGAACTCGCGACAAGGTGCCCCAGAGAGTACCGCTTTTGGCGAAAGGTCCGCTGGTTCTAACGGACAGCCGAGCTGCCTTTTGGTTAACCTGTCCGGCCATGGTTTCCAAAAGATTGCACCGAGGTCGGGTTGGTCGTGCGTTTCGGCGGATAGCGCTGAAGTGGCGCTTGATTGTTTGCGGCATATGAAGTTTTCTTTTGTGGTGGTGAATGTCCAAGGGGACAAGGCCGCCGCCGAAGGCCTACGCAGCTTGTTTGAGTCTCACACCGGTGATGGTGTGGGGGTATGGGCTGTGTTCGGATCTGAGTTGGACGCTGCGGACGAGATTTGGGCTCGGCAGTTGGGAGTCTGGTTTTATTTATCCGGACTCCCTGACGACACGGGCTTTCAATGGATTTGTGATGAGGCTCTTGCGGCGGGTGGCGTGGTGACCGTCGCCGCTTAACCGATTTTCTGGTGCACGTGACGAGAGAACTCTCGTCACCATGCAATTTTTTTGGCTTCACCGCGCTTATATTTTGGGGGACCTGCCGTTATGTCGAATCACGCTGAACACGAACGAGGCCAGTTGGAAGATTCGATAGAAAGTCCGGCAAAAATTTCCAGGCCGCTTGCCAAATCAGCAAGGCGCTCAGTGCCACCACGCCGCAGTGCGGCACGCGCCAAAGTCCAGTCGTCGGGATCGGCGCAAAGCGGAATGCATCGTCGCCGCAAGCGAAACATTCTCTGGTAACTGCTCTGGCGGTCGTCCTCGTGCCAACGCAACAGCCGTGATTCGGTGAGACAATCCTTGCGCAGTTTCTATAATTGCGTTCTCGGGCCTACCTCCGCTTTTCTTGCGATTCGCCGCTTTTGTCGGCAGGTTGCGCGCACGTCGTCCGTGGTCTACAATGTGCGAACTACAGTGACGATTTCGCTTGTATTTGTGGCAAAAACTTGAGGAGGCTACGTTGTTTCGCTTGGCGTCAGCAATTCTTATGGCAACAGCAACCCTTGCGTTTGGTCAAAGTAAGTATCAACGTGCCCCCGACCCGATCGGTGCAATGATCGATGCACCCTTGACCCCCGTCGTCAAGCTGAGTCCCAACCTCAAGTGGGCATTGTTGACGGAGTATCCGGGCATGATGTCGTTGGCCGAATTGGCGGAGCCGGAACTGCGCTTAGCGGGATTGCGTTTCAAACCCGGTATTAACGGTCCGAGTCGAGTACTCTATGGGACGAGGATATGGTTTCGAAATTTGTCGGACCTTACTGAGCTCCAAATTCAAGGTATTCCCAGCGGTTCGAAACTTGCGTTTTCGCGATGGTCACCCGATGGTCAGCGGATCGCCTTTTGCGTGAACAGCGGCAAAGGATTTAGTCTTTGGACTGCCAGCGTCGATACGCCAGTCGCACGAGAGATCGCTTTATCGACGCAATTGAACGCGGTGTCTGGGAGTCCGTTTCAGTGGTTGCCTGACAGCCAGCGATTATTGTGTCTGACGATACCGGCAGATCGGGGTGATTGTCCCGTGGCTTCGGTGGTGCCAGATGGCCCTGTTGTGCACGAGAGCCTCGGTCGTGTCGCGCCCGCCCGAACCTATCAGGACTTGCTCAAAAATTCGCACGATGAGTCTTTGTTTGCGTATTACTTGCAATCTCAATTGGAGTGTGTAAGTGTTGATGGAGATGTCACAAGGTTGGGAGCGGGGGACCTGATTTCGTCGTTCGAGCCTTCACCCAATGGCGAGTATATCTTGGTGGAAACGCTCCATACGCCGTTTTCGTATGCAGTTCCCGCCAGTCGATTTCCCAAACGCGTCGAGATTTGGGATCGTCAGGGAAACGTCGTGAAGACCTTGGCCGATTTGCCATTACAGGATCAAATTCCCATTGCATTCGGCAGCGTTGCGGTAGGCCCCCGTTCTTATAGCTGGCGTTCCGATTCACCGGCCACGCTTTACTGGGTCGAAGCACTGGACGGAGGAGATGCGAGCCAGCCAGCCGAATGGCGTGACAAGTTCATGGTGTGGGAGGCGCCGTTTACAACGTCGCCTCAAAATTTTCTGCAACTCGCTTTACGATTTGAACGAATTGACTGGGGGAACGATCGAGTAGCCATTGTGCACGAATGGTGGTGGAGCACGCGTAAAGCAAGGGCTTGGAGAGTGCAGCCGCAAAATCCAGCAGGTAAGCCCGAGATTTTATGGGACCGGTCCTGGGAAGATCGTTACGGTGACCCCGGGGTCCCTGTGACGCGCTCCAACGCGGCGGGGCACGATGTACTGCAGTTTAATGCAGACGGAAATTCGATATTCTTGTTTGGTGAAGGCGCTTCGTCCGAGGGCGATCGACCTTTTGTTGATGTACGAAATTTAGGAACTGGTGAAACGAGTCGACTTTTTCGCTCGGAGGCTCCGTCGTACGAACGGCCGGTTGCCTTGTTGGACGAGACAGCCACGCGTTTGTTGACGCGTCGTGAGTCCGTCGACGAACCCCCCAACTACTTTTTTCGCAGCTTGGTCGATGGAAGCGTGCAGCAAGTCACCGAATTTGTTCATCCAAGTCCGCAACTCCAGGGGCTCACCAAGGAATTGCTCCGATATGAACGTGCCGATGGCGTCAAGCTAACGGCTACGCTCTACCTTCCGCCGGGATACAAAAAAGAACAGGGACCCTTGCCCTTGATTTTGTGGGCATACCCGCAGGAGTTTAAGAGTGCTGACGCAGCCGGCCAAGTAACGAATTCACCTTATCGATTCGATCGAGTGCATTGGGCGTCGCCTTTATTGTTTTTGACGCAAGGGTATGCGGTGCTTGACGATCCTACGATGCCCATCGTGGGTGAAGGAGATATTGAACCCAACGATACTTATGTAGAACAACTGGTGGCTGGCGCACGGGCTGCAGTCGACGAGGTTGTCCGACTTGGTGTGGCTGATCCGGCACGCATTGCCGTAGGTGGTCACTCGTATGGAGCCTTCATGACGGCAAATTTGCTGGCACATACCGACCTGTTTCGAGCTGGTGTTGCTCGAAGTGGTGCCTACAACCGTACGTTGACTCCGTTTGGATTTCAATCCGAGGAGCGGACAATTTGGCAAGCGCCGCAGGTCTATACGAATGTGTCTCCATTCATGCACGCCGACAAGATCACCGAGCCTTTGTTGTTGATTCACGGCGATGCTGACAACAATGCGGGTACGTTTCCATTGCAGAGCGAGCGGCTTTACAATGCCATGGCAGGCTTGGGTGGAACGGCGCGGCTCGTTATGTTGCCCTTGGAAAGCCACGGATACCAATCCAGCGAATCGATTCACCACATGCTTTGGGAAATGGCACAATGGCTTGATCGCTATGTAAAGAGCCCGCCATTGCCCTAGCCAGGGTCGCATGGATTTCCCGACGATTGCTCCTGCCCAGAGTTTCTCATTTTGACGTATTCGTTTGGCAGTTCGCCAGGCTCAGTGAGAGGTAATACGATGTGTCGATGGCGGATACAACGACTTTCATTCTGGCTGCTCGTCGTAGCGTGGGTGCAGTGCGGTGCAGCTGCGGAGGTAACAGTTCCCCGTGCGCACGCTCGCCCTCCCGGGCCGGCACTCACGCCCCAGCAAGCACTCGACCGCATGGTCGTCCCCGCAGGATTTCGGGTAGAACTTGTCGCTGCTGAGCCCGATCTCATGAATCCGATTGCCATCTGTGTGGACGAAAAGGGACGTTATTGGGTTACAGAAAGTTTTGAGTATCCACGCCGCGAGGCCGGCCCAGGACGCGATCGCATCAAAGTGCTCGAAGATACGGACGGTGATGGGCAAATCGATCGCGTGACGGTTTTTGCGGAGGGGCTCAATATCCCTTCCGGTATTGTCGTCGGATATGGCGGAGTTTGGGTAGCCAACGCACCCGACCTTCTTTTCTTGCGGGACACCGATGGTGATCTGAAAGCGGATTTTACGGACGTGGTCGTGACGGGGTTCGGCCGCACAGACACTCACGAATTACCGAATTCATTGATGTGGGGGCCCGACGGTTGGCTCTACGGCCTCAATGGTGTGTTCAACCACAGCCATGTGCAGTATACGGAGGTCAATCCGAATTTTGTCACGGACCACCCGGGATGGGAATTTACCTGTGCCCTCTGGCGAGTCCACCCGATCACCCGTGAGTTTCAAGTATTTGCCGAAGGGACCAGCAATCCGTGGGGACTTGTGGTCAATGACGAAGGCGATTTTTTTGTATCGGCTTGTGTTGTGGATCATTTGTGGCATCTTGTGGAATCTGCCTATTATGTGCGCCAAGGAGGTTCCTATCCGGCGCACGTTTGGCCTTTGCCATCCATCGTACAACATGCTCATCAGCAAGCTGCCTATTGCGGGATGGCGTGGTTTGACACAGATGCTTATCCGAATGACTACCGCCGGATGCTGCTCATGGGGAACATCCACGGCGGATGCATCAATGCCGATCGAATCACCCGTGATCGATCGTCGTACCAGGGGTCCGCTCACCCGGGATTCCCGGCGCGTGCCGATGCCTGGGACAAAGATGAGCATGATGTCATTCGCAAGGTCGGTGAAGCAAATCGACCTCAGTTAGCCGATTTTCTCTCAGCAAACGATCCGTGGTTCATGCCCGTAGCGCAGTTTACCGGGCCAGACGGACATTTCTATGTTTTAGACTGGTACGATCGCTATCACTGTTATCAGGATGCGCTGGCCGATCCCGATGGCATCGAACGCGGGCGAGGTCGACTGTATCGCGTTCGATTCGGTGACACGAGGCCACAGCCAGCGGAAGATTTGGGAAAACAAACCGACTCTGAACTTACGGAGTTGTCACTGCACGGTCCCAGCGAATACCATCGCCACACTGCGCGGCGATTGTTGGGTGAGAGATTGATTGCACTACCATCGGATTCGGCGACCGTTGTTGCGGTGAGGTCAAAAATGCGCAATACGAACGCTTCACGGCTCGACAGATTAAGGTCTGCCTGGATCCTTTCCGGCGGTCAACAATTGGACACAGATTCGATTGTTTCGCTACAGACCTTCGGTAAGAGTGGCGTCTCCTACGATTCCACTCTGGACGCTTGGTGCATTCGCTGGATGGGGGAGCGGACCGATTGGGACTGGGATCGCTGGCGACAAGAGCTAGCCCGTTACCAAAAAGACGACGCCGTTGACGATATGACTCAAAGAGTCCTCTTGCAATTTGCGATTGCAATCGGAAAGCTCCAGCAGACCAATTCCCACAGCCCTACGACTGGCAGCAAATCGCCTGCCGGCAACCCATCTGTCGACCAAGAGCGGATACAAACGCTCCTGATGTTAGGGGGATATTGCAGCCAAGATCCGGTGGTTCCGGCCGTCGCATGGCAGAACGTCCTTAAAATTGTGAGTAGCAATCCGAAGCTGGGGATTCAAGCCTTGATGGATTTTTTGCGCTCGTCAACGGACACTCCCACGGCACGCAACTCACGAAGACTCTACACGGCGCGGGTGATGAATGTACTGTTCGATTCACCAGCTACGACGGGAGAGGCCTATGCGGGCATACTTCAGTCGGCGATATCGAGTGGAAATCTAGAGATTGATGAACAGAAAGGGCAGTTGATCGCAGTGACACGTCGCATTATCGATGGTGGTTTTTCGCCGTCGGACGTACAGGCGATTCGGCGGACCATCGATATTGTTAAGACGACATTGCCGCAGGAAGTTCTGTCGGAAATATCCCAGCTTTCTGCAGCAGTTGGCGATCGCCATTCTGTTCCGCAGGTGTCGGCGGTTGCTTTGGATAGTTCCATTGACGCTGAGGAGCGTTTGCTGGCATTTCATTCATTGTTGTATGGTGGGAATACATCGGCCGCCCAAGACGTCGTACTCAAGTGGCTGGAGCGTACGGAGACGGATCCTACGGACCTTAATGAATTCCGCCAACAGTTGCTGCTTTCCTGGGCGCGTAGTCCCAGTGCGACGGTAGCTAAGGAGCTGATTTCGCGTGTCGGCCGGTTAGACTCTTCCTTGCGGTCGACGGTGTTGGAAGTACTTTCTCAACGTTCGACCTGGAGCCTCGAGTTGTTGCAGGCAGTTGAGTCCGGCGTGGTTGGTAAAGATGAAATCAACTTCCACCAAATGCAACGATTGGCATCGTCCGATTCGCCTGAAGTACGAAACTTGGCGGTCCGGTTATTTGGACAGATTCGCGCCGGAACGCGACAAGATCGCCAAAGCGTGATACAAGAATTGCAGGAGGACATGTTGCTTACTGAGGGCGAACCGGTCCGCGGATCGCAAGTGTTTCAACGTGTCTGTGCCGCGTGTCATAAAATCTACGGGGTCGGGGCGGACGTCGGTCCGGATATTACTCGAAACGGTCGCAATAGTTGGGAACAACTCTTACAAAACGTGTTGGATCCGTCACTGGTCATTGGACCGGCATATCAAGCTCGGGTGCTTGTCACGTCCGATGGCCGTGTTCTGACAGGGGTACCTGTCGAAGAGTCGGCCACACGCGTTGTTCTGAAGATACAAGGTGGCAAGGTTGAGACGATCGCCCGCGGTGACATTGAGGAATATCACACCAGCGACGTGTCGCTCATGCCTGAGGGTATCGAGAAGCAATTGTCACGTCAGGAGCTGATCGATCTGTTTCAGTTCTTGTCGCTTGACCGTCCTCCAGACGATGAAGCCGCAAAATGGATCTCGGGTGCACCAGTGTTCAAGTCACAATAATCGTTGTTTCGCTCGGCGTGATCGTGTGCATCACAGAGTGACCATTGTGGCGAGTTCTGCCATCAGCGGAGTGATGTCTTGCCGAGTTTGATCGAGTCGTTGAAACCGGCTTGGATCAAGTCCTTTGCGTGGCGTGGCAGCTACGATCCGCATGACGGAATCCCATGTTGACAGCATCGTGTTACCGTAATTGCGTAATTCATTCAAAGGCACTCCGCTTGCCAGTGCCGAATTTAATTGTTGTGCCTGGCGGTAGAAGGTATCTACGGCTTGGTACGCCTGGTTTCGGAAGGTGCCGTCTTGGTAATACGGACCATACCGATGGACATCTTGTTTCAGCGTGTCCGCCAGACCTTCGATGGCGGACGCGAGTTGAACTGCTTGTGATAGATCCAGGGCCTCGGGTACCTGCAGTAGTTCTCGCAGCTCACGATCGTAAGCTTCAATCGTTCGACGTCGCGCGGCTCCGGCGTCCGAATTGACGGGAGTCAATAACAAAAACAACCGTTCACGTTCGCGACTGACGTTCTGGAATTGTGACGTAAGGTCCGCGATCGTAGATCGAGATCGTACCGATTCAGCAAACCGCGTTGACATCGATTCCAGTGCTCCGGCAGCTTCCATGGCGTCTTGTCGCTGATTCGGATTCAGTTGTGCCAAATCCCTGACCGAAATACCGCTCAGGAATTCGCGGAGTTCTTGGTCGTAGAAATCTGCCACAACACCCAAGTAATTCCGGTCAAGCGGCGCAGGCATCCAGAGCAACCGATAGACTTCCTCGCCACATTTTCGAATTTGGGAGACCTGGCGGTTCAGGCGGGGATTCTTGTAGGGAAATAGCTTAGCGCTGAAACGCCGCCAGGAAGCTACGAATTCGGTGTACCGGGGTACGATTTCATCGTATCGAGCTCTTCGCACGAAATCGGCTTCTCGTCGAATTTGCTCCTGGAGTTGTCGGCCTTCGTTGATAATCGCGTCCCTCTGGCGCGAGGCAGGGATTTCATATTGCAAATCGTCAAGCAATATCGCCATAAACGACCTTGCCATGGTCATCTGTTCCAGCATCGTCTGGCGATCAAACTGTGGTTCAATCCCCAAGATATCTACGATTTGATCACAATACGCATCCAGTTGCCGGATGGTTTGTTGTGAGTTGGTATCTAGGCCAGATATATGATGAAGCTGGTACGACAAGTTGCGCCATTGCCAGTCCAGTTCGAGATAGTCATTGTAGACCTCGGTGTAGCTCACGGCGCGTCGACTTGCTGTACTGAGTGTGTCGGCCGACGCCTTGATTCGCATCAAGTCAGGTAGCAGCGGACGTAGTTCTAAGAGTGTGTTCGCACGTGTTTGCAACAACGTTCGCAGATAGCCGATCTGTTGCGCGAATCCATCGACGGCACCTTGGAACGACCGTAACGATCCGGCGTCTGGGTAATAGGCACTGCGGTTGTTGGCCGTAGTGCGGGGGATATTCGGTAAACTACTGGGTGGGCGAGAGAAAACACCACTGTCGGAAAACTCAGATCGGTCAGGCACATTCGGCGAACGAGTCGATACCCGGTCAGTAGATCTGGAGCTCGCTTGGTTTCTTTGACGTTCGCGCTCTAATTGCGTTTCCAAAATGCCGCGGAACAACCCGTCTAGGATTTGGCCATTGGCAGACTGTCCGGGGGTTGCTCGCTGTCCCTGTGCGTGTGTTGGGCGGGCCGCCAAGCTTGTCCAACTGATCGCCATGGTAACGCCAAGGCAAATTGCGCTATCGGTACGGTGTGAAAAGAAACGGGCTCTCATGATGTACCTCCATGTAAGTTAATCTACACGAGAAAATCTCCCCATGACATCGATGCGGGCGATTGTTGTGCTTGATCGGTCTAGAACTTTTCGAGGTCGGCGATGACAGCATCGGTCAGCGATTTGATATCCGATACGTCATTCACGGAATGATTGGCAAATACCCGGCTGCGTCGCACCATCACGACTGTCAGCAGGGATTCCTTGTTCAACTGGTACTGTTCGGGACCGTATTGATGTTCTAACGGAACAACGACCGCGACGTGCTTGAGTGCAATTTTTTCGCTCCACGCGCTGGCCCGTTTTTTCGTGGCTTCCAGGTCGTTGCCAAGGACATTGATGAAGACTCGTAATTCACTGAAAGACTCCATATGAGTGTCGAGTTTCTTGGCCAATTCTTCTATTTCATCGAGTCGTTGAGCGAAGATAATTACTTGCGGTCGACTGCTGTAAAGTGAGCGATAGCAAACAAGCTCGCCGTTTTCGACACCGTCTGCTTTAGCGCCACCACACTTGAACGATTCGAAGGGGCCCAAGGATGCGTCCAATTGGGGGCCGCTCAATACCTCCTTCGCCGGGCTACGTAATTCGCCGCCGACAAGGACAAAAAAAGTGACAAGAACTAAGGCCATCCGTTGGGATTTCATATTGCTAGCACTCCGTTGGTACACGTCGGTATCATGACGCCGCTCTTGAATGTACGCATTGTAGCGCGAATTGGGTCAGCGTGACTAGTGCGAACTTTTCGGTTCCGGGCGTCGGTCCAGGTGGCCTAGGGGGCCGTTCCGATCCGTAGTAACTCGGTATCGGTGCGTAGCAGCAGGGAGCTTTCGTGGACGCCGAACGATGCTAGAGTTCGCCCAGTGACAGAATTCTTGGCCAACTCGAGGTATTCCAATCCCGGTTGAAAGACTGTTGTTTCACCCCCTTCGCTGAGGACATAAATGCGACCGTCGGCATAGATTGGAGAGGCGGAATAGTTGCCGCCCAACCGATGTTGCCAGTGCTGTTGGCCCGATTTTGCATCGAGACACGTGGCGATACCATTATCGCTCACGAGGTAAATTTCCTGGCCGACGATCAACGGTGAAGGGCTATGGGGTACGGCCTTTTCGAGCGTCCAGACCTTTCCCGATTGAGTTACGTCACCTTGGCCCCCGAGACGTACGGCATACAGAATGGGGTCGTTATAACATGAGGAAACAAACACGATGTCCTCATGGATTGTGGGACGTAGCACAATGGAATAGCCATCGTATTGAGACCACCACAGTTCCTCTCCGGTACGAGGGTCGTATCCTGCCACATGGTCGGCTCCTGAACTGATCAATTGTGTGGTCCCCTGGTGGTGCCACAACACAGGAGTAGAAAACGCCATCGGTGGACTCTTGCTACCATCGAGTCGACCCGGATCGGCATGGGCGCGTAACGTTTTCCAGCGGATCTCGCCGTTTTGCTTGTCCAAAGCCGTGACAAACTGTGAATCCGTTCCGTCGCAGTTGAGGATCAAGAGATCTTCGAAAATGATTGGCGAGCCCCCAGGTCCGTGTTGGGGCTCGTAGTCAAGCTTCTGACGCCAGATGACGTTTCCAGTTGCATCGACGCATGCGGTACCGTACGTTCCAAAATGCAGGTAGACATGGTCGCCGTCCACAACGGCCGACGGAGAGGCATGGCTGTTCTTGTCGTGAATCTCTTTCGGTTCATTGTTGGGGAAGATCGCAATGTCGTGCAAAATCTTGCCTGAACCACTATCGATTGCCAGGGCGTGCAGTGATTTTCCCTCGTCCAGCGATGTTGTTAGCCAAATGGTCCCTTGGGAGACGATCGGTGTCGACCAGCCTAGCCCTGGAAGGGGAATTCTCCATCGGATCCCTTCGTCGTTGCTCCATCGCAGTGGAATATTTTTCGCTGCGGAATGGCCGTTCGCCTGCGGACCACGAAAATCGGGCCAGTCTTCCGCAGTGCGGACTTCCTCGGTATTGCCGAGCGATTGCAGCAAGAAAAACACGATGAGGCAAGTCAGTGGGGAACGCATGGCAATTTCCAGAGCTTGGGCGATGGGGCGGGGTTGCAGGGGATTTTAGCAATAAATCGCCACCTAAAGAAGAACCAAATACAACTTTTATTGTGATATTGCGGTTCCTCGGGCGGGTACCTGGGACGAAAATCAGTCGATATCGGAAATGCCTCAACGCAAAGGTGCGGGAAGTTCAATCGTCTCCAAATTATGCAATGCCGGGTTGTCATGGGCCGCTTGCACGAGCGATTTGGCCCGATTTGCCCGCATCGATCGATAGACAAATAGCCATAACAGACAGGTGGCCACCGTGGTCGCCAAGAGTGCCCACAGTCCCAGCGGCAACAGTTCTCCGTGGAGTCGTCGGACCGGCGTCGTGGCGGCGTCGTAGTCGTCCTGTACCAACACGACAAGCCCAGTACTTTGCGATTCGTCCGCTGCTGAGGGATCCTTTCGGCTGTCTCGATCGCCGGTCAAGCGAACGGGTTCCAGGGATGCGATCCATTTCCGTCGAAATTCCTGACCGAGTGGATGCTCACCCAACGGATCGGTATAAATCTGTTGTGGACGGGAGAGCATGTCGGCCAAGGGGACGCGGTAGTCGAAAATGTCGAGTGGCAACTTGGCCTCCGTCTCCAGAATTTGATTGAATAGGGGGTGCTGCAAGATTTGGCCATAATGTTCACCTTCGCGTGAGTCCACAATCGCAGCAAATTGATCCTTGGTCTTGACGAAATCGGTAAAGGCACCGAGTTCAACGCTGAGCGCTATCAGCCCGACGCTTTCTTGGCTCAAAGGATCTCGGATTGGCGTTGAGATGGCAATCTTCCACGTATTCGTGGCTTGGCTTTTGAAGACATCGGATAGGTGCGTTTTTTGTAAGATCGGTTTCCGCTCGTCGTCAGCGTAATCCTTGATGCCGTTGAAATAGCTGCGCCAACTAAAATTTCCTCCAACAACCGATTGTCCCGGCCGCGTACCGAATGCTGTCGCGATTTGCAGTCCGTCCCGATCCGTGACGAACCAACTTGATGCCTCCGGCAGAGTCGAATCGCTCATGTAGCTTTCTAGGAGCCGATCGAATTCCTTGCGTACATCATTTTGCAGAAATTGATTCCGGTAGGACTCGCGTTCACCGTCAGGAATGTTGGTGCGTTTCAGTTGCTCAACCAGTTTCCCGATGTTCGCATCGTGCTGAATTTTGGCGAAAGTTGCGAGGACTTCCGGTCGACTGGCGACGTCTTCTACCCCCAGAAAACGATGGCTGATCCGGTAGGACACAACTTCCGCGGCGAACTTCGCCGTGAGCTGATTACTTCCTTGCGTCGTTGTGGCAATGGCCTGCTCAGTATTCCTAATGGCGCGGTCGTAACCCCGCCAAGCGAACAGCGACAGGATGCTCAGCAGCAATAGTGGTCCGACGATCCCAAGAATCACGAGTGGGCGTCGATGATGATTGCGTTCGCGTTCGTCGATGGCATCAAGTATATCTTGTGCGTCACGATATCGTAGTTCTGGGTTTCGCTCGAGGCATCGATCGACAATGTCAGCCAAAATGCGATCAACGCCGTGCACCAACCGATGGGCGCGCGGCCGCACAGCTTGCTCGATCAATTTGCGATACCGACTCAGGCGGTCCGCCAGGTCGCTTGATGAATCGAGATCGGACAAGGTTTTATCGTCTCGAAACGGTGGCGTTCCCGTTAGCATGCGATAGAGTACGGCGCCCAGAGCGTAGATGTCCCAGCCAGCATCGGGAATGGCGTGCATGTCGGCCTGTTCGGGCGCCATGTAGAAAAGGGTTCCCAGTGACGGCCGCTGATCGTGGCTCAGACGAGATTGTCCAAAGTCAGCCAAACGCGGACGGCGGTCGTGGTCCAGCAGGATGTTGGCTGGCTTAAGGTCGCAATGGAGGATGCCTTTCCGGTGAGCGTGGGCGACGCCAATCACGATCTCACGGAAAAGTTGCACGGCCCCCTCGACGGAAAGGGACTTGGGAGTCCGCTCCAAGAGTTGTTCCAAAGATCCAGATTCTACGTACTCCATTACGTAGTACGGTGGCTCCGCTTCCCAGCCTACATCCAGTAACTGCACCACATAGCGATCTGCCGAAAGAAAGATCAATTTTTCGACTTCGCCGGACAGCAGGGCCCAGTCCATGGCAGTTCGGTGCGTCAAGAACTTGATGGCCACTCGACGCCCAGTATTCTTATCGATCGCAACCCAAACTTCTCCGTAAGCGCCCGAACCAAGAAACTGTCGAGTCTCGTACCCTGGCACCTCAAGCGGCGGCCGTGTCGGTCGCTCGCTCAATTCCCTAGCCCGGTTCTGATCGTGATCCGATTGCGATTGGGTTTGATCGAAGTTCATCATGAGTTCCGCGCAGCGGGCAGCGAGTTTTCACTTTCCATGCTAAAATGTCGTCTTTAGTTCTTTGTATCGTAACAGAGCTGATCCCCAGCTCCCATTGAAGTCTGTCGTCGACTGAGACAAAAATCAACCGCGGCAAAAATTGCTGCAGATGCAATCAGCAATCGAAGGAGACAACCCCAATGCCTTCGACTTTCAGTTCGAGCCTCCTAAGGAAACGAATGACCTACCAGAATCGTCCGATTCCCATTGTGCCGTCGATGGCGTGTGGATTCCCAAGCCTGATGACGATGTGCGTTGTTCTTGGCTGGATGCTAGCGAATTCTTGTTGCGCTGAGCCGCCGACACCGGCGGCGACGCCGCCAGTCGGTGCCCCTGCCGACGTGCGACCTGCGGCGGACGATCGTTTGGCACTCGACGCATTTCGGCCGCAAAGTATGCTGCGTGTGCCAGCCAGCCGGCGAACTCATGCCAAGTTCCCCGTCGTCGACGTGCACACGCATTTTTCAGTTCGCCTCCAAGACTTGCCGGCACAATTGGACGAAACCGTTGCTATGCTGGATCGGCATCACGTCGTCGTCGCCGTCAGTTTGGATGGAACGTTAGGAGATCGATTTGAGCAGCACAAAACTGACTTGTGGACGAAGTACCGCCACAGATTCGTGATTTTCGCCAACATCGATTGGCGAGGGACGGGTGGCGAATCGGACCCTTCGACTTGGGATTGCCACCGAGATGATTTTGCTCATCGTACAGCTAAACAGCTAGAAATTGCCAAACAGGCGGGGGCGAGCGGGCTCAAAGTATTTAAACAACTGGGGCTGACCTATCGCAACCCCGATGGGACGCTCGTTCAACTGGATGACGCGCGGTGGGATCCGATATGGCAGGCGTGCGGTACGTTGGGGCTACCGGTGCTAATTCACGCCGCCGATCCCGAGGCCTTCTTTCGACCTGTTGATGCTCAGAATGAACGATGGGAGGAACTCAAGCGTCATCCCGATTGGAGTTTCCACGGGGGAGATTTTCCTTCGCATGGGGCACTGCTTGAGGCTTTTCTGCGCATCGTTGCACGTCATCCGAAAACGACGTTCATTGGGGCCCATATGGCCAACAATCCAGAAGACTTGGGGAAGTTGGCTGAATGGCTCGATCGCTATCCGAATTTAAACGTGGAGATAGCATCTCGCATTAGTGAACTGGGACGACAGCCTTATACGGCGCGCAAGTTTCTTATCCAATACGCTGATCGCGTGATGTTTGGGACCGACGGACCATGGCCAAGTGAACGTTTGTCGCTGTATTGGCGATTCTTGGAGACGTACGACGAATATTTTCCGTATTCTGAGCGTCCCTTTCCACCCCAGGGATTCTGGAATATCTACGGCCTTGGCCTACCCGACGCGGTCCTTCGAAAGATCTACCACGAGAACGCGGCGAGGATCATTCCAGGCGTCGCAGAACGGATTCGGGCGCAAGAAACTGCCGATGAACCGTAGCTGCTGACGAACCGTAGCTCGATTCAGGCCGTAGCTCGATTCGTCAAGCCATCTCTGTTAAGACGCTATCCACCAAGGCGCGGCGCCGTAGCGAGTTAACTCGAGCCACAGCAAAATACAGGCGAGCAATGTGGCCAGTAAGGAAAGGATCAACATCACAGACCAGATATCCATTTTGGATTTGATCTTAGCGGACTTTGGTGATGACACGATCGCCCTCCCGAATCAAGCCACGACGGAAGTCCGGAATTACCTCCGATACGGATCTGTCACTCGACGTGTGACGAATTACCACACGTCCCAAGTAGGTGCCTCCCGAACGGAATACGTCCAGTTCATGTCCGCTGCGGAGTCCCTCGTCGGTGCCCAGCGAGATCTCAACAAGTTTGTTGTTCTCGCGGACTGCGGTTACGATTCCGTCGACTCGGGGCGGAACGTCGGTCAACGCATCGGACTCGTCGAGCCCCCCCCTTTCCATGAGGAGCTTCATATTAGCGATACGAGCGGACAACTCTTGGTCGCGTTGTTCCACCGCCTCCAGGGCAATCTTGTTCTTGTTTAAAAGGTCTTGCAAGTCGACAGCACGCCGGAATTGCTCGTCGCGCGCCTGTTGCGACTTGAGGACATCGTCTCGTAGTCGGGTTGTTTCACTTAAAATTCCGCTCTGCGCCTTTTGTGCTTGATCGAGCATGGCGATCTGAGCGGCTTCTTCACTTTGGAGTTTCTGCAGTTCCGTCGTGGCCCGCTGCAATTGACCGGTGAGATCCTGCGAACGCGTTTCAAGTTGGGCGATGGCCGATGCCCGCGCGGCACGTTCCAAGGTTAGTTGATTGAGCAACTCTGCCAGTTTGGTCTCCAATTGCTCATTATTTCTTTGCGCGGTGCTCACTTGTTCCTTGAGTTTCGTGGATAAGTCTCGCCAGTTTCGGTGTGTTGCAAAGACAGACACCGAAGCCACCATAAAAATGAGGCTCATCACGAAAATACTCACAGTGAGGATTTTGCCTAAGAGATTCATCCCTTGCCCCTGTCGGTGCCCGAAGAAGTTGCGACACAGTTCCGTTCGGCAGCCGAGCGGTGCCTCGTGGCTTTCCTGCTACGAATGGAGTTCTGGTAACTACGCCAGGGCTCCACCGAAGATCGCTCGGCAGCAGGTCATCCAGTGAAGTTAGTATAGTTACATAAAATGGGGCGTGTCAATGAGTTTGGTCAATCGCGGCTGTTTCAGGCCGATCGTAGTGAATACAGCGATTAGAGGGCCGATTTATCGGGAAAATTAGCGTTTGGCGGCCCATGCGGCGGACGCCAAAACCACTGCTGCGCAAAGCCCGCAGAACACGTCACCATGCCGCCGATAGATTCCCTTTTCGACGGGATACGAAGGAATCGTTGCTTTGAGAACTCCGGTCTGACGACGTGGGCCTCGCTTTACGACGCGGCCGGCAGGATCGATCCAGGCGGAGAGTCCTGTATTGGCGGCCACGAGCCCCGTGCAATGATGCTCCACCGATCGGAAGACGGCGCAGGCCAAATGCAGGTCCAACAGCGACGAACCCCAAAACCAGCCGTCGTTGGTGACCGTCACTAGAATTTGTGGGGAGGTACCAGCGGCATCCAAATAGCGAATGTGCGAAGCGATCAAGTGCGGAACTGTATTTTCGAAGCAGATACTCGTGGAAAGTCGCTGTCCATGAACGTCGGCCACGATGGGACTCGTGCCAGCCGTAAGGCCGTAGGGCATAGGGGTCAGCCGATAGAGCCAGGGAAACACGTTGCCCAACGGGACATACTCGCCGAACATCACCGGGTGCATCTTGTCGTAGCGTGACAAGATGTGACCGTCGCTATCCAAGTGCAACACAGAATTGAAGTGGTCGATTGTCTTATCGGCGCGGTATTGGGCCCAACTAGCGCCAAGTATCCACTGCGTGGGAAAACGATGGACGAGGGCGTTCATCTGGGTAGCGTTGCGTCGTTGCAGGTATCCCGGGAAATCGGCCTGAATCTCGGCCATCTCTGTGGGGGAAAGCGATGCCGCTTCGTCGTGTGGGATCGGCGCACCTTCGTCAGCGCCCAACAACGGCCATGGATACATGGTTTCGGGCCAAATAAGAATGTCAGGCAGGGGACCATTCGCGATTGCTTCACCGGTCAATCGCACGTACTGCTCAATCTGACTTTCAACTCCAATAGGTGGCGAGCCAAACGTCGTGTCGATGCTCCCTTGGATGATCGTAGCGTTGATGAACGGACCCTGTTGGTCGAAATTGCTTGTGTTTTGGAGTCGGGATAAACCATAATTCCAATTCACCGCCAGTATGCTGGCGGTACATACCAGCGAAACAATCTTCTGCGACCAGGAACTCGATCGGTACGCGTGGTCAATTGTTGCGGCCACCAAGATCAAAATGAATCCGACAAGGTAAGCGCCTCCCAGGTCGGCACACTGTATCAATACTGGGTGTTGGACTTGCGTATGCCCCCAGAGGCAAAGCGAAAATCCTGTGAGCAGGTAGCCACGCATCCATTCCAATGTCGTCCATACGCAAGGAGCGATTAGCCACAGTTGAAACTTTGTCCGTTGTACGATCCATCTTGAGATACCAATAAGCAACGGCAAATAGATCGCCAGGTAGATAGACAACAAGAGCCAGCCAAACACAGCGGTCCAGTGAGGCAATCGAATCCAATGCAACATCAGCAACCAGTGGATGAACCCGGCAAAATACAGCTGTAGATAGTTGCGTTTCCGGAAAACGCTTGAGTCATTCACGATGCGCAACCAGGGAATCGGCGCAACCCAGGCCAACCAGGACCAATTGACTGGCGGAAAGGAAAGCCAAATCAAGAGCCCGCCCAAAAGTGCGTTCGCCCAAATCGATGCCGTGTTCTGATTTCGTTCCGACTGAAATATCGGGCGGCTTGGTGCGGAGGAATTTTGGATGGGGCTGTCCTTCCCTACCATCGTAGAACCTTGACTGGCGTGCCGGCGTTGTACGTAACGTCGGTGGGAAAGAGGGCCAGTCCTTCCGCGGATGCAAGTGACAGTAAGTCGGCTGATCCGCACCATTCAACCAAATCGATTTCGTCCGACGAAGATCCCTTTGCTAGCCAGCGACAAGGAACCCAGGTGGGGCGATCGAAGGAAGATCGATATTCTGCCGCGAGTTTCGCCGTGTGTGGCGTCTTGCCCAAGGGGTGGTGTCTGAGAGGATGAACTTGCGGATTGACGCTTCCGACCCCATGGTCGGGCTCATCGCCGAAAGAAATCGGGGGGAACCCACGCATGATAAGAATTGCCGTACGGGCAAAAAGCTGAAACCCAGCAAAAACAGCCAGTGGGTTTCCAGGCAACCCCAGTACGAGGCAGCGGCGAGTGGGGTCCTCTGGCGATGTACGATCGTATACACCAAACCAAAGAGGTTTACCCGGCTTCATGTTAACTCCGTGGAACACACGCCTTACACCACACGCCTCGAGCGCGTCGGGGATGAAGTCTTTTGTTCCTACGGAGACACCTCCCGAAATCAATACCATGTCGAATTGATCCAAGGCACTACGGACGATCGATTCGATCTTGGTTTGATCGTCGTGAACGATTCCAAGTTCGTGTGGAGTTGCTTCTACTTCCCGGCAAAGCGCAGCAATCATGGGTCCATTGCTGTTGTGTATCCTTCCCGGCGACAGCGGCTGCCCAAGCTCCACAAGTTCGTCACCCGTGGTGAGCACACCAATTTGAGGCATTCGGCAGACTTCGACCACTTCTCGCCCTATTTCAGCGAGCAAGCCGATTTCAGCGGCGCGCAGGTAATGCCCCACAGGGATTACGACATCGCCCAGGCGATAAATGCTGGCTTGACGAAGCAGGTTGAGCCCCTCCCGAGCCGGTCCGCGTAAGGCGACTTGCGGAAAACGGAGCGTTGCATCCGTTCCTTCAAGTTCGTCGTTCGGAAGTTGGTTTCCGGGGTCCGATACGGTCTGCGAATTTTCCTGCATGATGACGGCATCGGCGCCTGGCGGTACCTGTGCACCGGTCATGATTCGAACGGTTTGATAGGCACCAATACTGAGCGTTTCGTTCGATCCCGCCGTTCTTTGTCCCACGACACTAAAGTTAGATGAAGTGTCCCGCAGATCTTGGCTGCGGATGGCGAATCCGTCGACCAGCGATTTTGTGAAGGGCGGAGCGTCCCAGCGTGCTCGTACGGATTCACAAGTGACACGATGCAATGCGCGGCGAAGGTCACAAGGCTCGCTTTCCAGCGGTCGAGTGGCATCAAGCAAATGCTGCAACGCCGTTGTCATGTCAATCATTGACTGTTGGTTCCAACTGAAACTGGAGACTGAATCTGAAGGAAATGGCGAAGGAGTTCCGGTCCACATTCCGTGAGAAAACTTTCTGGGTGGAATTGAAGCCCAATCACGGCAAACTTCCGATGGCGGATTCCCATGATCTCCTGAGTGCCGTCGGGGCGATTGCACCACGCTGACA
This sequence comes from Planctomycetota bacterium, assembly GCA_027619595.1. Lineage (GTDB taxonomy): Bacteria > Planctomycetota > Planctomycetia > Pirellulales > Pirellulaceae > JAQCHP01. Next base: position 4,014 of record JAQCHP010000008.1, on the reverse strand, counting down.
TTTCGAAGTCGCTCGACAACGATGCGGGTCGAATGACTAGACTGTGGTAGCGAGTCGCGACGAAAGGATTGGGTAGTCCGGCGAAAATTCCGCGGTTGTCATGATAAATCTGATCGGTCTTTCCGTGCATCAACTGGTCAGCACGAACGATTTCACCGCCGGTCGCTTGGCCAATGGATTGGTGCCCCAGACAGACGCCCAGCAGCGGAATCTTTCCTGCGAATTTTTGCACGCATTCGACGGAAATCCCTGCCTCGTTCGGGGTACATGGACCGGGTGAAATGATCAAGTGACTCGGTTTTTGCAATTCAATTTCAGCCGGCGTGATCTGATCATTGCGGTGGACCTGGATGTCCAAGCTGGGATCAATCTCCCCTAGCCTCTGAACGAGGTTGTACGTGAATGAATCGTAGTTATCTACAATCAGGATCATGACGTTCACGTCTCGGGTTGGCGGCACCTGTCTCTGGCAGAGAATCTAGCACCTTGGTTCCAGGGAAGAAAGCTGGGATCTTTAATCCTTCTGGTGCGGATTCGTCGAGTTGTGGGCCGAATTGAGACGACAATCGTACAAGTACCTGCCACCGAAGTTGGCCGGCCACCCTACAGGGTGAGCCGGCCAGTTGGCGATCAACGAAACGTCTACGCTAGCAGTGCTTCCGATTTGCGAGTCGACATGCGGAAAGTATGCGAGTTAACCTTGTATGCCCTTTCGATGGTGGTGGCGTCCGGCTGGAATGCGTGTCCCGCGGCGTCGCCCTCGTCGGGATTCCCGTCCTCGCAGGGGGTGTCGCCGACTTGGCCCCGGGAACCCTGGTCGAGTGCGGTGGAGCTCCCAAATGCGGCTCCTGATGACGGACTGTCGGGAATCGTGCGGCGCCTTCTGCTCGAGAATATTCCCGAAACCTACGAAGATACTCGCAAATGGGGGAAGACGGCGAAGCGATGGGATGGGCTCCATGTCCACCACGATGGTCTCAGAGTTAAGACCAAGCGTCGCTGGAAGGAGGTCAACCACGGACTTTGGCAGATGTTTCGCATTACACCGCGCGACCCGGAACATTCGCTTCACCTGCAGATTAACAATCTCAAGGAGACTTCGCCCGGAGTGATCACGTTCGATGTTGACTTCACTGCCCACGTGGATGCCTTGGCGCGACGATCACGTTGGAATTACGGTGTGCAGCTCTACAGTATCAGCATGGAGGCCGAAGCGGTCGTGGAACTGCAGGCCCAAGTGGAGTTGCGGACGAAACTCGATCTGGCCCACTTTCCGCCAGACCTTGAGTTACATCCACGCGTACTCGCGGCCAAGTTGAATTTGCGTGAGTATCACGTACGGAAAATTAGCAAGATTGGTGGCGACTTGGCCGAAGAGATCGGCGGTACGCTTGAGCATCTGCTGGCCGAAAAGCTGGAAGACAAGCAGCAAAAAATCGTTGACCGGATGAACCGCCAAATCGAAAAAAACCAGTCCAAATTGCGTGTGAGTGTCCGTGACTTGGTCGGATGGCTCCCCTCTCCCTCCCAGTAGACGTGGCAGCTTATCTTTGTCGTCGTTATACTCGACCAACCTTTCCAATAATCTTCCAAACAATTTGGCTTGAGCCATCCCGACAGAGCCTCCGATCTCATTCGGCAAAGTCCGTGTTGGTGTGGTGCGATTGAGAAATGAAAAGATACACAGATCTAGAACTTGAACAATTGCTTGACAGTACCGAAACGGATCGCGTCGAGCGTAAACGTTCGTTCAAGGGAGATACTCCAACCAAAGCTCGCCAGGCGGTTTGTGCGTTTGCGAACGATCTTTCAAACCACAACGAACCTGGAGTCCTGTTTATCGGAGCGGAGGACAACGGTACTCCATCTCACGAACGCATTACTGACGAATTGCTTCGATCGATAGCCGAAATGAAAACTGATGGAAAAATCCTGCCGTTTCCAGCAATGGTAGTCGAGAAACGCACCCTTAAAAATACGGAAATGGCTGTGGTCACCGTTCAGCCGTCAGATATGCCGCCGGTAAAATACGATGGGCGAATCTGGGTGCGAACTGGGCCACGGCGGGGTACCGCCAGCACGCAAGACGAACGAATACTTAATGAGAAACGACGTTACAAGAACCTGCCTTTCGATCTACAGCCGGTACCGACTGCAAATCTGAATGATTTGTCGAAATCAATTTTCGAAAACGACTTTCTTCCTCAAGCGTTCGCCAGTGATATCCTCGAAGCAAACGATCGAACCTATGAAGAACGTTTGGCATCGTGTCGACTAATCAATGGAATCGAGGACCCAATTCCAACCCTGATTGGTTTACTAGCAATTGGAAAGAGCCCTCAAGATTTTTTACCTGGCGCGCACATCCAGTTTCTAAGAATTAATGGATTTGAATTAGCGGACCCGGTAGTCGACGAAGAGTCGATCGGTGGTGGAATCGTGGAGATGCTGCGTCGAGCAGAAGAAAAGCTGAAAGCTCACAATCGGACTTCAGTCGATATCACATCGCAGCCAACCCACCAAATAACATCTCCTTACCCACAAGCGGCATTGCAGCAGATTCTTTACAATGCGGTGCTCCATCGAACCTACGAAAGCACCAACGCACCAATTCGAGTCTATTGGTTCAACGATCGAGTAGAAATCAATAGCCCCGGTGGTCCATACGGTAATGTTACACCTGAGAACTTTGGACAACCCGGCATCACCGATTATCGAAACCCTAATCTGGCCATGGTTCTAAAAACCTTTGGGTTTGTTCAGGCATTCGGGCGTGGCATTGCGACAGCTCGCCGTTCAATGCAAGACAATGGCAATCCGCCCCCAGTTTTTGAAACGAGTCCATCAGCAATTGTTTGTACATTGCGAGCCAAAACATGACTGTTCCTGTGCTGACATTTTTCAACAACAAAGGAGGTGTGGGAAAAACCTCGTTGATCTATCACCTTGCCTGGATGTTTGCTGACTTTCGCAAGCGTGTCGTCATAACCGATCTAGATCCGCAAGCGAATCTCACGGCAGCCTTTTTGGAAGATGACCAAATTGAGGAACTTTGGGATATGGGGACTCCCGGATCGACAATTTATCAGAGTGTAAAACCGCTGACCGGCGTGGGTGATATTGCAGAACCGGAACTTAAGGAAATCACCACCGATCTCTATTTATTGCCAGGCGATGTCGGGCTTTCTGGCTTTGAGGATACTCTGTCTGCCGAATGGCCCAACAGCATGGGTGACAACAATCTCTATCGTCCCATGCGTATACTTAGTTCATTTTGGCAGGTAATGCAGGTGGCTGCCGCCAAAGTCCAAGCGGAGCTCTTGTTGGTTGACATCGGGCCGAACCTAGGTGCCATCAATCGATCGGTATTGGTAGCGACGGATTATGTGGCGATTCCTCTGGGGGCGGATCTGTTTTCCCTCCAAGGATTGAGCAACCTGGGGCCGACTCTGCGCAGTTGGAAAGGTCTCTGGAAAAAGCGACTTGATAATTGGGAAGTCAGCGTCGAGTCTAAACAGTTTCCTGATTTCCAACTGCCGTCAGGCAAAATGCAGCCAATTGGATATCTTTGTCAACAACACGGCGTGCGACTAGATCGTCCGGTCAAGGCTTATGACAAATGGGTACAGCGAATACCTGCGGTGTACCGCGAAGCTGTTTTGGACGAGCCGCCCGTTGCGAACCTCAAGCAAGATCAAGATCCACACTGTTTAGCCACGATTAAACATTACCGCAGTTTGATCCCGATGGCGCAAGAGCACCGCAAGCCTATCTTCAACCTGAGTTCAGCCGATGGTGCGATCGGCAGTCATGCACATGCGGTGGCTGATTCACGCAAAGACTTTAAGTTGCTAGCGGAGAAGATTGCCGCGAAAATAGGAATGCAAGTATGAGCAGTTAGAAAAGTCAATCGAGTGCATCAGGTGCCTTGGCATGACTGTTAATAGGGGCCACGTCAGCAATTGTAGGTCTAGGTGGCGATAACTAGCGGTGGCCGGCGTGTGTAAGGAGAAC
>JAQCHP010000109.1 GCA_027619595.1 Planctomycetota bacterium | reverse complement strand
CCGGTGCCCCCGCCACCATTGGGAAACGTGAGGGTCGTTGTTGTGACGGGCGTGCCCAAATATTGAGCTGAAACAAACGTCAGCCCGTCCGCATCGACCCCATTGACGCCGTCCACACCATTCACGGGAACGTACAGGTCTACGAATGGACCAAATCCCGCGTCGGTGGGGTGTGTATTTTCGAAACTTGCCGTGATCTCGAAAGACTCACCGATCATGACCCGATCAGGCGCTTGCAACGATACAGAAGGCTGTCCTGCCAGCAACCTGCGATCTTCGAGAGACTCGAGGCCTTGCCATCGTCCCTTTTGTTGTCTGCGACCGGGTCTTGCTTTATGAATTCCTAGCATGTCAAACATCCTTGTACGCATACGAGAGCCTTCACGCGATCGAAGGTTTACAATTGTGAGAAGAGAGAGAAGATTAATAGTTCCACTGCAGACCAGCATTTAACCCGTGAATCCACGCGTCCGTCGTATGCAACGCAAAGGCCGTATTGGTCGGTGCCGCGATGGCGGGTGGCAGTAACGCTGGGTCGATTGTTTGGCGAATGTGTGCCGGGGCTTGTACCACGTCAGGTAAGTACATGACGGTGTATCCAAAATTCATCCAGACTCCACCACGCAGGCAACGTCGTAACGTCAAATTGACTTCCGGAACCCAGGCGAACTGCGTGCGATCATGTGTGCCCAAGTCAGGTGGCACCGCCAAAAAACCAGCGGGATAGCGAACATGGTCATTGTTCACCGAGACGTCGGTACTACCTCGCACGGCGACCTCTTGATGCACGAATCCCAACGCCATCAAGGCGCGTGCATCAAACCGCCAGGCATTTAACTTGTTGACATAGCTTAGGCCGAGTGGGAAAACGTGATAATCATTGGTGGCGCGAATCGAATCTTCCACGACAATTTCGGTGCCCGGTGCCACCAATCCTCCGGTTTGAGGTCGCACACGCTCGGTGATTTCGAATTGATCCTCATAGCGCATGAATCGATACCCGGTGAGGAATTCGAGCGCGCGGCAGCCGTCACCTTGGAGACACAAAAACGCAAGTGGTTCGAAGGAGTACAACCGTCGCTTGTAATTGGCTTCGACACTACCATCGGAGATTCCAGGGAAGCTAATGATTTGTGCGTCGGCCTGGCCCTGAGGGTTTGTAAATGGGCGGGCCAAGACAGGGTTACCGTTGACGGAGCTTGCGCTCCACGAGTCTCCCCCGTCGAAAAAGAAGAAACCGTTAAACTCAAGCCGCGACAACATTCCGTCGCAATACATCCGCCCAGCACGCAATCGCATACCGGACTGGGGGGAGTCTCCCACTGATTCCCCACCAATCAAGGCCTGCGTAGTCGACGTTGTTGGGAGGGCGACATTGGCTAGCGGAGTTCCAAGCGGATTCGATGTCAATATTCGTGGCAGATTCACATCGCCGAGCCCCCAGAGGAGATACTCTAAGTCGATAGTATGTATCGGGGACGTTCGACGTTTGGGGACGAAAACGTTCCGCTACCGCGCTACACGCGACATGGGATGGCATTTCCGTTGGATCGAATTGCCCAGCGAAAGGGGGTGCTGACGTTGGATACGGCATTGCACCGCTATACGGCCTATACCCGGAATACGGAACACCGCCACTCGGGGATGCTGGCGTTACGATTGGCGCAGGCGTGCCGGTGAAATCAGGTTGTGCATTGGCAGCACCTGTAAGGACGGAGACTGCAAGCAGTCCGCCCAATCGCATGAAGGTTGTCATGGCGACGTCTTTCAGTTTGAGTGCGGCACCGCCACTGAAGGTAACGGGTGCGACTCGTGTAGTGAACGAATGTTCGATCTGGAAAAGTGGCGGGATCGTAGGGAAATCGCTCCGCTCGGTAAAGAGCAATTCTAGGTCGTTGGGCTTGATTTATTGCCGTATAGTTCCTTCGGGGGGGCATTCGAGCAAACGTTATCATTTATCTTCCAGCGAAAATTGCGTCGAAACCCGAGTTACGTCGGTTCGCAAGTACTTCGTCCACTCCTGATGCACGCCGTCTAGTACCTACGTCACGCCCGCATCAGCTGCGCTTTCGGCGCGTGGCAGCTCAAAAAGTGCTCGTTGGCGTGTCATGTGATTTGGCCCGGATTCCCCAGATGACTCTCCGTGCTTTGGCACACGATTTGCGCCGAGACCTTGAAAACAACGTGATTTGACCATTTCATGCCAAGCTGACAAGAGAACCCGATGGGTGACGCGAAAAACGACGAATTGCGGGTCGGTTTTGACAGTCGGTTGAAGCTGAGGTTCTGCGGCAGCAAGGTCACCAGTGACGCCGGACTGTTGGCCTATCGTGAACTGGACGAAGCGTTGGAACTCACCCAGGTGACACGGCATTCCAAGTACGTCACGTTCCAACTCGCCGAGGTGGCGGTGCCACGGCGACTGTTTGCCGCTAAAACACAACTCGACGGGGACCGATTCGCGGTCTCCAGCAGTGGGCAGAAGAAAAAGTGGAGAAAAAATCGCCACGCGCCAGGCACGGGGGGGAGCGCGATGTTAAGATAGGGAGCGATTTAGGTCTGGAGCGGTTCCGGGCTCAACCCATATGGGAAATCCCGGATAGATCATATCCCGAATTATTTTCCGTTACTCGAAGAACCCTGCCATGGTCCGCTTGATGTGCTTCGCAAAATTCGCTTCGATTGCGTTGGTCTTTGGAATTTTCGTCGCACAAGGATCGATGGGTTCCGCGCAGCAATCGCTCGCCGCGGAACAATCAGCCGTCGCGGCGTTAGACCCGTTGCACGTTGCGCCCCACATGGAAAAGTCCAGCGATTGCGGACTGATCGTCACGTGGGACCAACAGAACATGTGGTGCATCCAACTGGCCCTCGCGCATCGATCCAAAGCCGTGGAGCCAGAGTCCGTCAAGCAAATGCTTGAGGCAATTGTCGATGAACATGCCAATGTAGGAGTCGATCGCGTTGTACATTGTATGTTTGCCCTCTGCGCAGGGACGCTTCCTCCTAACCTCAAGAGCTTCTATCGACAGGGTTGGAGCGGAATCTTCAACGAAGGCGATTCCGGGGTCGTTGCCATGGAAAACGCCGGGCATGACTTGATGCAGGTGCTGCTCGACCGTTGTCACCACAACGGCATCGAATTCATGGCCGGGCTACGTATGAACGATCGCCACGGGGACCCGTGGCAATCTCCCTTTGGCAAGGAGCATCCCGAGTGGCGGCTGCGCGATCTGCATGGCATGGACTATCGACACGAGGGCGTGCGCAATACGGTGTTCGCTGTGGCAGAGGAACTCGTCGAACGATACGACGTAGACGGGATCGAACTCGACTGGATGCGGCATTGCCACATGTTTAATGCAGACGAAGCGGAAGCAAACGCCCATTTGCTTACGGACTTGGTCTCCCGCATTCGCCGCATGCTCGACGAAAAGGGCGCCCAGCGCGGACGACGACTCCATCTGGGCGTTCGCGTTCCACCGACGCTGACCGAGTGCCAAGCGCTTGGCTTCGAAGTTAAGGTCTGGATGCAGAACGGGTCGATCGATTATGCGTGCCCTTCGGATTTTTTCTACAACGATCTCAATACGCCCACCGAAGACTTTGTGGCCCTCGCGCGGGGTTCGCGCTGCAAGATCTACCCATCGGTCCACGCTAAGATTGCGGAAAAACACTTCCACGAGGTCCCCTCGGCGGCTGTCTATCGAGCGTTGGCCAAGAATTTTTACGCCTACGGCGCCGACGGAGTATCGGTCTACAACTTTCATTACAGCTGGCGCGCGGACATGGGGGCCGAAAAGGATTGGCCGGGCGTGATGCACGATCTGGCCGATCTGCGCAATGCTGGGAGCGTCGCGCGCGGTAGCCGACAGTACTTGCTGTATCCCGTGTGGCCTCGCGGCAAGAACCCGACGGGTCGCGCTTTTGATCGTTACCACTCGATCGATCTTGCTCGCAGTCCTCAGGGCGCACATGGTTCGGTCGTCATGCGCGTGGCCGAAGACCCAAAAGACCCTCACTTCCTGTCGGTCTTGGAATTCAAGGTGATGGGACTGCAGGAAGACGATCAACTGACGCTGAGCGTCAATGGGCAACCGACTCCCAACGCAAAGATGGAACGCGAATTTTTCGCGACTGGGCGCCCAGAATCCAAAGGCCGCGAACTCCCGCCGTATTGGGTCTGCCGCGTCGCCAATCCGATCGGCGCCCGCTGGGGCGACAACGAATTGAGTCTTCAGCTGGCTCCCACAGCCGCACAGGCGGACTCTGAAAAAGGCGTTGTCGCGCAAGAATTCATCTGGAACGTGAATCCGATCAGCGACCGCTAACGGGCCAAAACAGCTTTGGGTAAGGAAAACGGCAAGTGGGTTGGCCCAAGAGAATACCGAGAAACTCGGCCGAACGTCGTTTGCTTGGCCGCCCTGTTTTTTCTTCGACCTTTTCCCACAAGAAGCAAATGATCGCCTGCGACTCAGGTGACTCACGGGAATTGATTTCTTCGTTAGCCTCGGCGATCGGTTCTCTGCCCACTGTCGTCGGCGTCGAGAATCGGCGCCGACGATTGCGAGGTAGATTTGGTCCGATTTCGTCGTACGAGCAGGAATGCAATCGACACGACGGCACATAGATTCCCTAGCATCCAATATCGCGGACCAAATACGAGAGTGGCGTTGATCATGATAAACGCAAACACAAGCGCAACACTCCAGTAGTACCAAGAGCGTCGGTAAACAAATGTGATTCCAAGGCACCACCAGGCCAAGGTATCTGTAAGCCACAGAAACGCAAACGTGTGATTGATGTAGAGTCCGCCACCCCAAGACCAACCGGTAACGGCTGCGGTTCGGGCCGCGGTATGGGACCATGCACGCGAGTGACTCCACCCATGAACGAAATGAAATCCTAATGCGATGTGTAATAAGAGGAACAGGCAACCTACCGTCCATGCGACGCGTGCACGCCTGTACCAAAGGGTGTCGTGTTGCGCGATTAGGTCGCACAACACACGTGCTACATAACTTAGGACCGCCACAACGGCGGTGGTGCGAATAGCGATTTCCGACACAGGAGTCTCAGCGTACATAGTCCCTAGGCCACAATGCTATCGATGCGAAATAGGTGTTTGCGGATTACCAAGTGCGGCGACTAAATCCTTGGCCGCCTGTTTTCGTTCCGATGACAAGGCAAGCGAGCTGGCGAAAAACGCGATCAACGTAAACAACGTTGTTCCACCGTACGCCTGTAAGTGGTCTGCCCAGAAAGATCCAACGATATCTTGAGCACCCAGGGGTCCTAGCAAGAAGAAAACGCCGAGGACGACTCCCAACCAAAGTGAACGTGAGCCGTACAGGAATGCGATGACCAGATAGGTAATGGGGACCACGAGCGCTACAAAGTGTTGGGTACTGCTCATCGGAGAAAGCAGTAGCATAGCGCACAAAATACAGCCGCCTTGTCCCAATAGGGTTCTGCTCCGATCGATGGTGTGAGCGATCGTGGTCAGCAGTCGCGTTGCCCATGCCAGGACGACAAGGACTGCCAATTGCACCAGCAGGGTGCAATGCTGCTGCTGGCGAGGTGATAGGTGGACGACGGCAACATTGATCCGTTCTCCGTCGTCGGGAATCGGCGTTGAGAGTCGGTAGATGGTGCCGGCCAGGCTCTGGTTGAGTGGATTCCAACGAATCCAGGCGCCTTCCGCTGCAGGCGATTGGGCTATTTCTACCTTCGAGACGAATTGGTGATACCACGTCATCACCCACAGTTCTTGATGCGGATTGCGAACCAATAAGTCGGGTACCAAGGTCGCCAGCACCAGCGTGATGCAAAAGTACACCGCAGCAGTAAATTGCCTTTGCCAAAGAAGGACTGGCAGTAGGAGTAGTGGTGTCGCTTTGCACGCTGTGGCGAGGCCTCCCCACAGTCCTAAACGGGTTGTGACCCCCATCGCCATGGCGGTCAGAGTCGCAAGGAACAAACACAGGACAATCAGATCATTGGACTGATACTCCAACGGTGATACCGCGAAACGACCTCCTAGGATGCCGATCACCACACAGGGTATCCACGCCGGCGGTTTACCTTGTGCAACGCCACGCACCACGGTGGGACGAACTAATTTCGTGATTGCGTCGATTGATATGAGACCCAATGAAAGATTAGCGAGCCACCATAAGACAGCCAGCGGGTAACCATCGAAAGGGGCCAGTGCTGTGAAGGGAAGGACCAAAAATGGTGGGTAGGCAAACGAAGGTGGGTCATCGCTTCGGTAAAACTGTTCGCCAACTAGGTAGCGTGACGCGGCTTTCACATAGACCGGTAGCTCACTTCGATGCCGTACGAAAGGTAGCAGTAATGCTAAGAGAACCAACACGAGGCCCCTGCGCGCCCAGCGTGCTCGATGTGCAAGTTCGACGCTTCCGGTTGGGCGCAAATCCATCGTAGCTCCTCAATTGCGAATGCCGTACCGACTCCTTGGATTGGGACGTGCCGGATTGTAGACTTGTAATCGGTGCGACGCCAGTCGGACCCACGACACATGCTAGACCGAGTTACGCAGTACTTCGTCAATGCGACATTGTAGATCTGCGCTCTTCGAAAGTAAGTGCGGATACCGCATGGCGACACATTCCAGAGTATTGCGTAGAGATTCAGTCAACGAGTCGAGCGTTTGCAAATTGGTGGCACCGCTGAACGCAACATACTGGTTGCTGAGTTCCTGACGTAGGTCAAGTCCGTCGTGCATTAAGTTGAGATCGTGCGCTAGCTCGGAGACGGGAAACCCCAGCGCGATCATGCGGGACTCGGGCGTTCCTTGCGGACCGGTCATGGCATCCCAACCCGGCAGAGAACATCGTTCCCAAACCGAGGTGTCGTCTGGGGAAAGGGAGAGCAACGGCGATTGTCCAATTTCGAACATCCGACTGTGGACCGCGCTATTGAGTGAATTCCCGAACCACTTAGGTGGCACCGCTGCGGTCGAACGGCCCGACACAACGTTGTTGCCGTCCCTATCACCATCTTCGTCGCTGTACTCGAATTGGTTGGTGGACCAATCCTCATAGGATTTGTACAAGGAGAAGGCAAAGTCTTCTTCGTAGTCCAGAGCGAATTCGTGGATCCACATGAACGTAGGCCCGAAGGCCCCTTCGGCTTGGGCGCGACACAAAGGGCAGTCATCGAAACCATCGTGCGATTGGACCAAACGTGGCATCCTTTGTCGTTCCAAGTCGATTTGTTCCTCGGGCGACATCGTGTCATCGTCGTGATCGGCTCGACCCAGCCACAAATGCGACTGACGGCCGAGAAAGTCGGCTAGGTCAGAAAGGGACGGACGCGAAGGACAATCCAGGAGCCATTTCCATCCTTCGTTGACGACATTTCGCACGAGATGGAAATAAAGGAAAGCCTCGGTTGTTCCTGCGTACCCGCGTCGGTAGGCGTAAGAATCTCGTGAGAGGGCAGGGGGAGCGGACCGTTGTTGAGTCCATTGTTCGGCGCGGTGTTCCAGGTCCTTCAAGAGTCGTTCCCGATCAAAGAGTAGGACGTCGCGGGGTGTCCGAGCTTGCAAGTCTTCGCGAGGCGTCATGAGCCACTCGCGATGCATTGACCTTGTAAGTTCCATTTCATAGACGAGTCCCGCATGCGTTTCGGTGCGGCTGAGTGCCTGACCGTTGGGGCGAGCCAACATCGCATTGGCCAGAAAGTCCCAGCACGGTTTCCCCATCAGTACTTCGCGCCAGTCATTGCGCGGTAGACGCGTCGCCAATTCGTAGCGAGTCGATAAGGTAACTTCCAACGCAGTTGGATCGGTAACCGTTTCCCAGCCCCAATCGCTCGCCAAGTCAAACCAAACAATGTGGAAATCGGCTGGGTCGTTTCCGTCGTCGTTTTGAAAGGCAGCAGCGCGACGAGGCAATTCGAATTCTGGGTTGGCTACGACCGTCCTGCCGACCAGATCGATCACGCACCATCCTCTCCCTGCGTGAAGGGCACTAAAAAGCCATTCCGGGGTCCGCACGCCGTTTGCCAAGAGAGGCTCGTGCGGCAAATACCGTCGTGTGGCCGCCGCAAATTCTTCCAGGGAGATCGGATCGGTCGATAGACTGGCAAGACTTACCAGGGCCGTCCAGTCCGGCACTTGCCAATGGCTATATCCGTCGGTTCCGCGCACGAGGATGTCACGTTTGTCGCTGTCCATGGTTTTTCCTGCCTTCTTGCTAGAGGCATCGGACTGGGGTGTCATGAGCCGTGCGGCCCGTGAAGTCCCAAGACCCGCCTCGGTCTGCGGGGGGTGGGCGTTCCATTAACCCCCTCGTACCACTAAGACTGCGTCCCTCCGAAAAACCGAACAGAGAATTTTTTCACTTTTTGAAAAAAGGGACCTCAGGCCACGGAAATATTCCCTAAAATTGGGGGTGAATCTGGATTTTGACCTTAGCCAAAACTTAATCTCTTGCCGGAGTTGCAGCCTCATGGTAGTCTGCATGAGATATGTGGACCTGGGATTCGTGGTAACCCAACGACCACGTTCGAGTGTGCCATAGTCAGAGGGCTCCGCGGGTGGCTCGCGAATCAGAAGTTCGGGAATGGGCAAGAAACGGGACAATTCAAGAAAAGAGGACGCAATCCATGTTGCATCAGAAGAGGCTTTCTAACCGCGGTTTCCGCGGGTTTACGCTGGTCGAACTACTTGTCGTGATTGCGATCATCGGCATCCTTGTGGCTTTGCTTCTGCCAGCAGTGAATGCTGCCCGTGAAGCGGCTCGGCGAGCGACTTGTTTGAATCAGTTGAAACAAATGGGACTTGCGGCTCTCAATTATGAGAGTGCCAAAAAGTTGCTCCCGTCCGGTGGGTGGGGATTCAGGTGGGTTGGTGACCCCAATCTAGGCTATGGAGCCCGGCAGCCCGGCAGCTGGCAGTTTTCGATTCTGCCGTACATGGAGGGGCAGGCCCTGCGAGACGCGGCGTTAGGGGCGTCCGATCCGGCCGCGAAAGCGAATCTGCTGAAGCGGATGATTGCGACACCGGTCAGCGATTTTCAATGTCCCAGCCGTCCTTCCTTGCCAGGTGTCTACCGGCAGAGCAAGGAAAACGCTCATGAACCGCTTGTCAACGCAGCGGCACTAACCGACGGAGTTGATCTGTTGGGGCGAAGTGACTACGCGGCCAATGCGGGTGATGCCGATCTCGGTCACGCAAGGATTGGCGGCGGATCCGATCCGGGCCCAGCCAACCTTGCGGGAGTGGACGCCTATGCGTGGTTTCATTCGCCAGCAGCAATGTTGGCTCGCACAGGTGGCTTGAACCCCAAACCTCCGTTTCCCTACTACGGCCCGACGGGCGTGATCTTTCAACGTAGCGAAATTGCACTGAAAGATATTTCCGACGGAACCAGCAAGACCTATTTGATGGGCGAGAAATTCCTCGATCCCCGGAGCTATTCCGAACAAGGTTTTGTCGATATGGCCGTCAATAATGACCAATCTTTGTACTCGGGTGCCTCGTCCGACAATCTTCGGCTCACTTCCGACCGTATTAATAATACCTATCCCGGTTGGCAACCTTCTAAAGACAAGATACTTACCAAAGGTACCGGCACCAGACTCCAAGAGATTAATTGTACAGTGGACGACAATTGGTCCTTTGGTAGCGTGCACGCGGCCGGTTTTCAGGCCGTGATGTGCGATGGAGCGGCTCGGTCGATACCGTTTGGCGTTGCCCGCAGGGTTCACAGACTGCTCGGTAGTCGTGCAGACGAGGAATTGCTCGAAGAGAATTTCTAAGAGATCTTGTTTGTTTCTAAAAGTAAGACCCGTGCCGTCGGCATTATGCTGCGGCACGGGTTTTTTTGTTGCCTCATTACGGAGTATTCAAGTTGATGCCGGCCCGTACGTCGGTGCGAGGGACCGTGGCGATCAGGCGTCCTTTGTCCCCATCGAGTGTGACGCTCGCCGATATGTCGTTCACGCCGATGAGTTCCAAAGGAGCGTGCATCGGAATCGGAATGGCAACGGAATCGGCCGTTACAGAAACCCCTTCACGGGAAACCCGCAAGGGCAAGACAAACGTCGCCCGCGGTGCTAGTTCTCGCAGGCGTTGTTGATCTTTCAGGGCTAATTCGTAGTTCGACTGCGTGAGGTGAACGAGTGCCCGCATCCTCAGAGCGCCAATATCGGACGGGTCGAGTTGCAGCGCTTGAGTCAAGTCGTCGATTGCCTTCGTCGGTTCCGCTACCTTGGCGTATAAAATTCCACGAAATCGCAGCATCGTTCCGCGCAGGGAGTCGCGATCATCCGACCCGTTCATGGCTTGGGTATATTCTTCGATGGCCGACTGCAAGTCACCGTGTTGAGCTAACTGCCGTCCGTTTTGTAAGTGCCAGTATGGCGAATCGACGCCCAGACCTTTCGCGAGCAACAGCCATTCTTCGGCTTCCGTTAGCCGTCTGGAATCGAGAGAACGGGCAGCTTCGTTTGTACAATGGTGCGCCATGCGGGTCATCCATGCTTCGCGATACGTCCCGCATGCCGACAGGTACCTGGTGAGATCGCCTGCAGATTCTACGGACATTCTGGTCAGGCGGTCCCTCATAGCGACGAGGCTCGCATAGACCCAAGCCGCATCGGGTCCTCTCGCCAGCGGAATTGCCAGTGGTGGATCTGCTTTGATGCGATCTTCCATCGGTACCAACGGACGCGCTTTGTCGGTCGGAACTTCGTCTGTTTTTGGTGGGGTAAGGGCAACATTTGTGGGAGGCACTGTGCCAACCGCGGATGGCTGCATCGGTTCGTCGATTGGATCCACTGCGGGGTGAGTTACCGGTGCCACGGGAAGTATTGGAGGCGTTGGCATTGCGGCGACGACTGATCTTGGGGACGGAGGTGGAGATCCCCAATCGAAGAGTGCAATAACTGTTATGAGGACGAGCGGTACCATGAGCATGCCGAACCACGACCACGGACTCCGTACCAACCACGCAGTTTTTTGCGTGAGCGTGGACATCGTATGCGGGTTCGCCGTTGTCCGCGAACGGTCGCGTTTCGCGTTCCAGACAATCTTGTTCGTGTTGGTTTTGTTCTTGTGGACTTGCAATTTCGCAACGTGAGCATTTTCGGTGGCTACGGCATTTCGCAATGCCTTGACCATTTCTTGGGTCGTCCTGTACCGATGCTCGGGATTGAGTGCCGTAGCACGCTGGATCACGAGGCGTTCGGGTTCCGGTAATGCTGACAAATCGAGATGGCCTTGCAGGTGGGCTGCGATGACACTGGCTGGACTGGCGGACTCGCCGAACGGCAGTTGTCCCGTACGCAGTTCGTAATAGCTGATTGCTAGGGAATACTGGTCCGTACCGGGGCTAGGCGATGAGCCTGATACGCATTCCGGAGCGCCGTATGCTGCCGTGAAGCCCATGCGGGTTGCACGTGTATCGTCAAGGACTCGAGCTAAACCAAGATCACAGAGCTGTGCGGCGCCACCTACGAGCAAAATATTTTGAGGTTTAATGTCGCAATGCTGAATGGCTACGGGAAGATCGGTGTTTGATACCACATGACGTTTCTGGTTGAGAAAATCGACCGCTCGCGCCACGTCGTCCATCACGCCCAACAGTTCGAGTACGGGAATCCCCGACAGTCCCGCATCGTAACACTCACGTAGACGATCTTGCAGACTCATGTCGCCGAGTCCCATACCGACGATCAGTTGTTGGGGGCGGGCGAGTTCAGTAGTACAGACCGCAGTTCCATTGGCCGACTTGCGTTCGTAATCGAGTAGCAATTCATCGCCGTCGGCGACAAGCCCATTTTCACAGCGAATCCAGAACCCAATGAGCGGTACAATGTTCGCGTGTCGAATATTGCGAATGAGTTTCAGTGACCGCAATTCTTTCAAGTTACAACTGCGCCTCAAGTCGACGATCTTGACGGCGATGTGTGTACCCCCGGGCGCGACGGCGCGCCAAACGGTCCCAAAACTTCCGGACGCCAGTCGCTGCTCAAGGATCAGACCGGGTACGGGGCTGTCGCCCACCTCGTAGCCGGCCATGGTGGATCGAATTGACATGGCCCGCCCCCCAAGTGTCGTCGGTAAAACCGAACGTGATGCCCATTCTGCGTTTACTTCGCTGCTACCAAGGCGTCACTGGCTGGGATGGCGGTGCGCGAGATGGCCAATGCGTTGTTTTCTTCGTTGGTCTCTTGCAGTTCTGCCAGGGCGTCGACAGCAACGAACAGATTGCGAAATGGCTGAGTGATTCCCTCGGTATCGATCCCCATCTGCAAGACCTCTGCCGGGAGTCGAATTTCCACGCTAAGCCGTGCATCAGGGTCGATTTTGGTGACACGGACGGTGGCGAACGGCGAATCCTCTTCCGGACGATCTCCGTTGGTGGCAATCACCGCAAGGTCAAAGGGCTGGCTGATCGGCGCAGGTCCTGCGTTATAAATCCAAATGCGATAGAGCGGACCCGACCCTGTCTCGTCCCCTTGCAGTTCGATGAGCTCAACATATTCGACCTTGAGATCGACCGGACCTAACGTGGTTTCCTTGGCAGTTTCGGGTTCCGTTGCATCAGGGTTGGTATCAGCGATGCTGTCGGCAGGGGGCACCGGAGCCGCCGGAGTCGGTTCGTTGGGGAGCACAACGACTGCCGGCGGAGGACAGATGGTAATCGGAGGTGCGGGACAAATGGTCACTGGAGGTGGGCAGTAGTAGGTTGGCGGCAAGTAGATCAGGACGGGAGGCCGAGCACAGTACCAGGGATACCCAACATGGTGGTGATGGTGCCCCCATCCCTTCAAAGCGTGCCCCCACCATGAGGTTGAGGCATGTGAGGTTGAGGAATGGGGATGTTTGAGCGACGACGCCAGCGGATTTCCGCCACCTGAGGGGACCAGGCTGTTCTTGAGGACCCCTTGCATGAGCTGTCCGGGACTCACCTGTTCCATGAACCGCCCCACGGGCAGTTGGGAGCTGGGTTGATGGCCAACCGATGGCACTGCATTCACAATGGCCTGCCGCACCTGGGAGTGGAGTTTCGACGGTGTCACTAGTGTTCCGCGGCTGTTTTCATGCTGGAATTGGGGCTGTGACGTTGGAAAGCGTCGCGAGAACTGTTGTTGGTTTGGGTGCCAGGACTTGTGGGCCGAAAAGTTTTTGCCATTCCCATGACTCTGTTGATGTCCATGACTCTGATGATCGCCATGGCTTTGTTGATTGTACGACCGGCCTTGTACTTGGCCAGCACGTTGTACCATCGACTGCACTCCACGCATGCGGCTCTGGGCCTGGGCTGCATTACTGCCCAAATGCATGCCGATCCCCGCCATGAGGAAAAAAGTCGATGCGCGTGAGAAAGATGGTATTGTGAACATTGTTTTCAATTCCCGATTGTGCAGAATGGTTTCTGGGACCGGCACCCCCATTGACCCGCTGGATGCCGCAACAAGTAGGGTTATCGTAAGTGGCGGCATGGAGTTGCCTAAAAAATTTGGAAATACGATATGGCGGACGTTGTTAAGGATGGGAGGAAGCGTCGGCGAAAGTTGCGTCTGTTGGTCGCTGTATTGCTGGGGAGCGTGATGTTGTTCGTCGGGAGACCGGCATGGCATGTGGGGATGGCGATTTTTTCGGACGATGATGCACTTGAACAGATTCCGGCCGGTTATGCGAACGATGCAAGCCGATTGAATCTTACCCGGGTTGCTGAAGTCTGGACTGCTCCCAGTGATCGTCAGCGTCTGGAATTGGAATTGCGCAGATTGCTCATCCATGCGAGTGAAAACAATCAGGCTGTTTCGCTGGCAGGGGCGCAGCACAGCATGGGAGGCCAGCGGGTCGGTCG
This sequence comes from Planctomycetota bacterium, assembly GCA_027619595.1. Lineage (GTDB taxonomy): Bacteria > Planctomycetota > Planctomycetia > Pirellulales > Pirellulaceae > JAQCHP01. The sequence continues at coordinate 1,905 of JAQCHP010000109.1, read as the reverse complement.
CGTGATACTACCGATATTTTGCATGAATATTTTGTGCCGCAGGACCGCATATCGGTTTTTGTAACGGCGATGCGCAGAGCGATTCAGTTGCATCAGCCTGACTTGCTCAATGTTACGATTCGCACAGTAGAAACTGACAGCGATTCGATGCTGCGTTACGCGGATCAGCCGATGTATTGCTTTGTGCTGTTATTTTCGCAACAACGATCGAGCGAGGGTGAGCGCAAAATGCGGTCACTGACGAACGAGCTAGTGGATGCCGCCCTCCAACAAGGTGGTCGCTATTATTTGCCATATCGGCTGCACGCCACTGCGGATCAGTTTCGACGTGCTTATCCGCAAGCGTCGCGGTTTGCTGAGTTGAAACGAAAGTATGATCCCGATGAGCGTTTTCAGAACAAATTTTGGGTGCAATATTGGGGAAGGCCCTGAGGTCGATTGTGATGCGGCTGCTGCCATACTGGAAGAAGTGTCCAGGGCAGAAGACGACTTGCTTTGGGGAGCGTCAGGGGACACAAGGACTTTCAGCCGAACTGCTGCGACGAGACACTGGTGGCGGCAGCGATGCGCCAGACGCCGCGCGCGTTGATTGCCCTTCCGTCACAGGCCTCATAGAACATGCGATAGCGAGGGTGTTTCTGGCGCTCTGCCGGCAGTCGAATCAGGCCCATTTCCGACGCCTTGGCCGCGTCCCAACCGCCGGGTCCGGGCGCAATCACCGGTTGTGGGGCTTTCTGCCAGGTGAGACCGTCCAACGAGGTCGCTCGCAAGATATGCGCGCAATTCGGACGTGAATATCCCGCGTAGTACATCACATATCCCGAGCCGGCCACTTGCACGATTTCGGCTGCGAAGGCACAGTACCCATCGTAGGGACCATCTTGCGCAATTCGCAAACCCGCTTCCGCATGGAATTCGAGTCCATCGTGCGATACAAGGCTGACAATGCCATGACCGCGGTCGAAGAGATACAAACGGCAGCGGCCATCTTCGAGAAAAATAATCCGCGGCGATGAGTAGTTGTGCCCGATCGAGGCGACTCGTACGCCGGGTTCCATCGTCCACGTTAGTCCATCCGACGAGATAGCGCTACAGATTGTATTGCTCGTCGATTGCGGGCCACGACAACACTCCACGTACATCCGCAGCCGACTCCCATCGCCCACTGGGACCACTTCTGACGAAACGACTCGAAAGTCACCTGCGCCCGCCTGTTGTGGCGACAGCCTAACACCTGGCTCCGGCGTCCACGATTCGCCGTCGACGGAATATGCACTCAAGATACGTGTGGAGACGTTATCGTAGTCGTTCGCACCCGCTGGGAATCCCGGTCGTGGGAGCATTTGCGAGTAATACATCCGATAGCCGCCACCGGGCAATGCAATGGCGCGCGGGCTGACCGCTCCGCAGAGTCCGGAGCGTTGAGCCTGGGTAGGCCACGTCGCCTCGGGACAAGGATTGGTGTCGGAGTCGGGTGGCGCTTCGATGGCTACGGCCGCGTCTTTTGACCAAATTACACCAGGGTCGATATCGACGGTATGAACAAGCGGAGACGCCGACGATGTTACGGTTAGATCGATCACGCGGATGACACCTCAGCTTGTGAATATCGTATTGAAAGTTTGCCTGTGTGGATCGGTGCCTGGCGCAAGCACCAACCCGCATTCTGGAGGTCCAACCGTCGAACCACAAGTCGTCGGTGCTCTGGGATCGACAGAAATGTTGTACGTGTGGACGTAACTTGGACGGACTCCACATTGCAGTTTCGTTTGTCCGCTACGTTTGATCGTTTCACGGCAAGCCGAAGTGTGGGTACTCGATCGAGCATCCAAAGAGCGCGTACGCCTTTTCTAACATAGTCAAGTTCCAATTTAGAAAAAATTTGTACGCTGTCTTTGCGCACCG